>NZ_JAHHPM010000377.1 GCF_024606345.1 Endozoicomonas sp. YOMI1 | reverse complement strand
GGTTTAGATAACTTTGAGTAGGTTTGAGCAAGTTTTTAGGAGCGGTGATGCTAAAAAGGAAATTAATAAATTTATGCAAAACAACCAATCTGGCTTACAGGATGATATGGATTGTCAGTACCCTGTTACTGGCAACCTGAAGTTTTCCGGACTGCTTTACGAAGATATTCCCGGTGCTACTATTTCGAAAAAATATATTCCCCAACTTGATGCCTTTGGCCATTACTACACTCTAGATCTGTCCGGTTTAGTAGAGGCATTAGGTCAAACGCGCAGTAAAACAGGGATATTCAGGGATCCTCTGGAGACAGTCATGCAGGAAGTTACCAATGAAACAGGCAATAAAAAATTTCTTCCAGCACGTTTCTTTAATGACCGGACAGAGCCCTTCCGGGATCGAAATGCGAGATGTCTTTTGGAATTAATGAATTATTGTCAAAATCAGGTTTTCAGACAGAACAGCAATACACCAGGCCACGAAGCCCCTGAAATGGGTGAAAAATGTAATGATGCACGTCGCCCCCTTCATGAATCATCGGCTGGCAGACAGCAGGACACTAAGGCGGTGAAAGATAAGCTCCGTGAATTACTGTTAAACCACAGTGCTCACCTTCAAGCGGTACATTCAAGGTTAAACGAGTTTTTTCAAAAGAGCCAAAAGCCATCAGTCGGTAGCTCATGACTCTTTACCAGATAGTCGGCACTGACTATGCTTGCAGCTTTTCCGCCTGATACTGAATATTGAAACTGAAAGCCGTGTCTAATCGCCAGCCAAACCTTCCAGACCCGCGTCACACTCTAACTGCTGACATCCAGTGGGAGAATGGCCTGCCAATCTCCACCCGCTTTAATGATGTCTACTTTTCCCGAGCCTCAGGTATTGCCGAAACCCGGCATGTTTTCCTGGAACATAATCATCTCCCCAGACGGTTTCGTGAACTGGTTCCTGGTACAACGTTCACTATTGGCGAAACTGGCTTTGGCACTGGTCTGAATTTTCTCTGTGCCTGGCAGCTCTTTCTGGAAAATGCCCCTGATAACAGCTCTCTGGTCTTTATCAGTACGGAGAAGTATCCGCTGCAGCAGGATGACCTGCAAAAAGCACTCAGTGTGTTTGAGGAACTGACACCTCTGGCCAACAGGATGATTAGTGCCTATCAATTGAGTGAGGGAAATATCGACCTGCAATTTTCACACAGCGCATCAGGCAAACACGTCAGTCTTCATATTTTGATTGGTGATGTGCTGGACACATTGCCTCATATCAACGAGAAGGTTGACGCCTGGTTTCTTGATGGTTTTGCCCCGGCCAAAAACCCCGATATGTGGCAACCCAAACTGTTCCAGGCGCTAAAAGCCAAAAGCCATGAACAATCAACCTATGCCACCTTCACTGCGGCCAGACTGGTTCGGGATGGAATGGCGGAGGCAGGCTTCTCAGTGACCAAACAACCGGGCTTTGGCCGCAAGCGGGATATGATTGCCGGTCGCTTTGTCCCCTCCTCAGGTTTACCTGTCAGCAAACCCTGGTTTGCGCCTGCTGATCACAGAAATCCTGAAAAAACAGCCATCGTCGTCGGCGGTGGTCTGGCGGGCTGCAGCACGGCTTCGTCGCTGGCTCGTCGGGGATGGCAGGTTAACATTGTGGAACAACATCAGGCCCTGGCCAGCGAAGCATCGGGTAATCCGCAGGGTGTTCTCTATGCCAAACTCTCTGCCGACAACACGCCGCTCAGCCAGTTCATCCTCAAAGGCTATCAATTCACCCTGGATACGCTAAAAGCGCTGGAGGTTGAGCTGGAGGTTGAACAGTGGCAGCAGTGCGGTGTTATCCAGTTAGCCATTGATGCCAAAACGGATCAACGATATCAGGCCCTGGACAACCAACATCCGAATGCACTACTTCAATACCTGACAGAAGCACAACTGAGTGATATCGCCGGGCTGGGCATCCGCTATCCGGGCCTCTACTTTCCACAGGCAGGCTGGGTGCACCCACCCGCTCTCTGCCATGCTTTGGCCGATCATCCAAATATCCGGGTGATGACCAACACGGTTGTGAACAATATCGAACACGTTGAGCAGGGCTGGCTGATTAAAACCAATGGTGACAAGTTGCACAGTAAAACCGTTATCATTGCCCAGGGAGCGGCCAGTCCTCAGTTATCACAGTTGAACTACCTGCCTCTAAAAGCCATCCGTGGCCAGATTACTCAGGCAAAGGCAACCACCGAAAGTGAGAAGCTGGCCTCCTGTGTCTGCGCAGAAGGCTATATAACACCTGCTGTCGATGGCTATCACACCCTGGGAGCAACATTCAGTTTTAACGATAAAGGCACAGAAGTTCGAGAAGCCGACCACCTGGAAAACCTGGCCATGCAGGCCGGGTATTTCCCTGCCATGTATCAGGCACTCGGTGGAACTGATGCACAAGTGACCGGGGGGCGAACAGGGTTCCGCTGCACAACACCCGATTATCTGCCCATGGTGGGTCCTATCGTTGACCTTAAGCACTTCGTTGCCGCTTATGCTCCCCTCAGAAAAAACAGCAAGCTGACCATTGACGCCTGCCCAGAGTATCTGGATGGGCTGTACGTGACCGCCGGACATGGCTCCAGAGGGATAATCTCCTGCCCTGTTGCCGGTGAGATTCTGGCCACCATGATCACTGGTGTGCCCGATAGCACTCTCGGTCTATCAATGCCTGCAAAACTGCTGGAAGCCATTCACCCCTCCCGCTTCCTTATCCGGGATCTGATCAGAAATAAAATATAGGAGGCTTATACCGGGAGTTGCACCAGAAGGGAGAATGCTATCTATTCTCGGTCAGCCTCCTACGTAAAAATCGCAAAAAAACAGGTAGCAATACGCAGAGAAGAATCAACAGCGGCTGTCTATCTTATTAAGCATGAATTGGGTAACACACGGTTACCTGTTCATGAAGCTCCTGTTTCAATCCATTCAGCAAACTGCGTCCGGGCAACCTGATCTTTCTCTTGGTTGCCCGTTTTTTTGTCCGGTAAACAATCAATTACATTGAAACCGTGTACTAAGCGCCAAGACAAACACCCGTACCTTTCAGACCACAGTAACCGCCGGGATTCCTGGCCAGATATTGCTGATGGTATGCTTCTGCGTAGTAGAACGGTGGAGCCTCGCGGATTTCTGTTGTAACGTCTGGATATCCCTGCTGTTGCAAAGACTTTGAGAATTCACTCCTTGAGCTTTCAGCCAATCCTGACTGTTCATCCGTGGTTGTATAAATGGCTGAACGATACTGAGTTCCCACGTCGTTACCCTGCCTCATTCCCTGGGTTGGATCATGGGATTCCCAGAAACATTTTAATAAAGCCTGTGTCGTTACCTTTTCAGGATCGTAAATCACCATCACCATTTCTGTATGCCCGGTTGCTCCGGTGCAGACTTCTTCATAAGTAGGATTGGGTGTGTAACCACCTGCATAACCAACAGCCGTTGTATAAACACCGGACAGTTGCCAGAACAATCGCTCTGCTCCCCAAAAACAGCCAAGACCCAGGTAGATGGTCTGCAAACCATCCGGAAATGGCGGCCTCAATGGCTGTCCATTGACATAATGCCGGGTTGGGACCGGCATCACGACCTCCCTGCCAGGCAGGGCTTTTTCCTCAGATGGAAGTTGCTGTTTATCAGGGGCTTTACCAAAGAATGTCATGATTATGTCCTCCCTGGCAGGGATCATAACATACCCCGGGGTCTGTTGAATTTACTGATCCCCAAGGGTTAACAATGCAGGGTCAAGCCGCTTATCAAACCAGTTATAGCGCCAGTCAAGATGGGCACCGGTAACCCGGCCAGTGGCACCCACTTCACCGATAATCTGCCCCCGTTTGATAGCCGCTCCCCCTTTCACGGAAACTTTGCTGAGATGGAGAAAGCTGGAGAAAATGCCATGGCCATGATCAATAATGATGGTGCCGCCGGAATAGTAGAGGTCTGAGTCCACCAATTGCACAACTCCATCAGCGGGTGCCGCTACAGGCGTACCTGTGGGTACGGCGATATCCAGGCCATAGTGCGGGCGCCCCGGTTTACCGTTATACACCCGCTGGCTGCCGTAAACGCCACTGATGCGACCTTTTACCGGCCAGCCAAAGCCGTTAAAAAAATCCTCCTGATCCGTATCAGGAACTCTGGCTTCACGCACCTGCTCAGCTTCTCTACGGATACGGGATAGCACCCGCTCATCTGGTGATACATATTTTCTGGCAATCCCGGTCAACCGCTGAATATCATATTCCCGTGGTTTAAGGGTTAAATAAAACGTCTTCAGTTCACCACTGGCAAAATGCTCTGTATAGGACTGCTTCAGTTCTGCATCACGACCAAAACCAAGAATAAAGCGCCCATCTTTCGCTACTCTGACTTCCTGGTTGTCGTAAACAATCCGACTCCCCGGTGCTGCCTGACCAACCAAAATACCTCCGGGGGTCAGCTGGCTCTGCAGGCCTTCTGCATTCACCATCACAGAAAAAACCAGAAGAAAAAAACCTGTAGCGAGATGCATTAAACCGTTCTCCTTTTATCATCCTGCCTGGTAATCATTATCGATATTTTGACTTTTAACAAAACAGCCGAGTAGGCTATGAAAACCACCTGATAAAACAAGAAAATTGAGGATAAAAATTTCGTTTTGTGAGGTGAATAGCGGGGCTATTTGCC
>NZ_JAHHPM010000376.1 GCF_024606345.1 Endozoicomonas sp. YOMI1 | reverse complement strand
CCTCGCTACGGGCGCTATTCTCGGACAGCCTCCTAGGAGGCTGTCCGAGAATAGGCTGTTAAGCTTTCATGATTCCGGGCAGAAACAGAAAATACTGTCTGTGACAGGGGGTGTTTGTAACACTCCATGTCACCCTCTGCCCCCTTTCTATAAAATTGAACTCGTTGGCCAAACCAGCCATTGGGAACTTTCTGAAATTTTGGAATTCTAATACCCAAAATAATACTGATGTAATTCAGTTTGCTCTTTTATAGATGCCAGCATCGCTGATACACACCAAAAGCAGCAACCATCTGCTATAAAACATTTTTAAAGCAGACATGCAGATTGAGTGCAAGTTATTGCATTTCTTAATGATATTAAGCGATGTACACGCAATAATCAGAGAAAAGTCGGGACTCATGGATATATCCGCAGCCAAGCAGGAATTTTTCATTGCAAAAGCCTCTCAGAAAAAAGAGCCTGGAGGTCATGATGGAAAAAAAAGATACGCAATGGGCTATGCACTAGAGTACAATTCTTCGACCAATCCAAGAAAACGTCACAATACCTCTCAGAACTCAGATCAACTACCACATCATGCAAAGGTATTGAAAGCACGTAAAATGTCCAAGCCCGCAGCAGTGCAGACAGCAAGTCTCCATGGACAAATTTTCACAGATTTAACCGCAAAACCAAGACAGGGTAAGGGAGAGGAAATTTTCGGGGATTTCTGGGATGCTTTTAAAAGTATTTTGGATGCATTCAGTAACCAGTACCAGGGCCGTGATAGCCCCATAAATGAGGAAAAGATACTGGCAGAATGGATGCCAGGCAGAGGTTTAAACAGAGATACTGACAGGAAATTAGTCAAAATAGCCTGGGATAACCGTTTTCACAAAATAACAACTATTAATTATTTGTGGGATCAGGCAAAAAATATACTGCTACGAGGCCTTAACGAGGGTGAAAAGCACTTCTTTTATGAAACCGAATACAGAACCGGTAAAAAACCAATAACAGCATGGGAATGTCTGGATATATTTTTAACACAATACATAAGCCGGAAAGAATGGAAAGTGTCAGCAAGATGTCTCAGAGAGAAGCTGATCTCATCCTTGCAAGACCCAAGACCAACCGAAGCTGACAAGGAAAAAATATGCATTAAACACTGTGACCAATTTCTCAAACCTGAAGATATTGATAGTAAGGGCAAGCTGCTTTTCGATAAATCACAATGGAGTGAAATAGTTAAGCTTATTGCAACATCCTACAAGGATTACAAACCATCCCAGCAGGAAATCATCACACCCAATGTTCATGATATTTTCCATCAGGCACTGAAAGACTTTGTTCAGATAATGCCAGAGATGCCGGGTCCGGATGAAATAGAAGATCTTCATCCGGAAACCGGAGAACCCATAAGAAGAACAGTCGCGACTACTGAATTCAATATAAGTTCACGGGCTAATAAACTGAACTCTGAACAAACGTTTGCCAGATTGATCTACCCACTTGTTCATGCTGAAAAATACGGTTTAACGAAACAGGATATTGAGAAATATGAGTTTCTTTTAGCGGCAGTAATGAATTTAAAGCACTACCATTTTATCGTGGTAGACTTTAGAAATACCCGAAAAAAAGAATTTGGTAGTGAAGAATTATGGAAAATTGAGCATAGATACCACAGTATTTTTCCTTTTCTACTTGCATTTAAACCGGGCGTTAGCTCTATACCCAGTGGTGAAGACCCTGAGATTGGAGAAGATATTGATTACGATGCATTAAAAACCTGTTTTTCTTCAGAAAAAGAAAAACCAAGGTACCATAAAAAAAATAAAGCAAAGCAATCCATTAAAAACTCTGAACCTGATGAGCAAAAAAAAGAACTTAATGAAAACCAGAAATTGATTGAGAGCTTAAGACAGTCAGAAGAAAAGCTACAAGAAGCCAGACAACTGCTGGCAAAAAAAGAAGAGGAAGCCAAAGAAAAACTCACACTAACTAAAGCAAATTATTATCTGACAGAAGAGATTAAACAGTCAAAAGAATCAGTCATATCGTTAGAATGTAGAGTAACATCTCTTACAGAGACCATAAGAATCCTGGAAGAAAAATTAGGCAGTTTTGAAGAAGCGCAAAAAAATATTGAGGAACAATGTAAGAAAAATATAAGTGACATATGCCCACCCCAAAAAGAGACAGAGACAGAGACAGAAATAAAAGAAACAGAAAACCAGGAATTGAGCAACCGATTAAGAGCAATCAAAAAAATGGTAGAATCCATATGTTTAATAAAAAGAGAAAAACAACTAGAGGTATCTAATCTAAAACAGAAGTTAACAGAAAAAGCAAAATCATTTAAAGACACCCTTACTGGCAGAGAGACAAAGATCAAAAAACTTGAAGCAGAGCTTAAATTAGCAAGAGCAGAAACTGAAGCATCCAAAGACATATTATTTGAAAGCAAAGAAAAAACAGAGGAGTTAAAAAGCCACTATCAAAACGAAATCAAAATAAAAACAAAAGAAATAAAAGAGTTAAAAGAAAATTACTCCAAGGAAAAAAATTATCTAGAAGAAAAAATCAACAATCTTATAAAGCAGGAAAAAACAAACCAGGATAAATTAATAAACCTGAAACAGGATCTTTATGAAACAAATATAAAGTTAAAAATTAATAACGATACTTTATATCAGAGCCTAATGAATAAGATTACAGAATCTTCAAAAAAAGCCAAAGCCAAAGAAAAAGAGCTTAAAGATAAAGAAGATGAGCTGACATATCTAAAAGACCAGATTACAGAATACAGAATAAACTCAGAACAGTTAACAGGTAAAGTTAACACCCTGGAAAATAACATTAAAACTTTGGAAAAAGAGAAAGAACTTTTTTGTCAATTACTCAGAGAATCTGAAAAACAAGATAAAAAAATCAAGCTTGAATCCAAAATTACTCACCTCAACCTCAAAAAAGAGCTATTGGATTCTAAGGAAAGAGTTAAAGTTTATGAGAGTGATTTGAAAACAATGAAAGACAAGCAAAGTTCTCTTTTATCTGAATTAGAAAATATCAGATCTAAACTTGCCAGTAAAGAATCAAAAGAAAGTGAGCAATTAATAAAAAAAAAGAAACTGGAAGATAGCCTGGAAGTGAGTAAAGCAAGTATTTTACAGCTGCAAACAGAAGTCAGCACCCTGAAAGAACATAAAGATATTTTAAGTACAGAAAACAAAAAGCTCAATACCTGGTTGACTGAGGTCAGATCAGAGCTTGAACTCTCCAGATTGGCAGAGGAAGCTGTTGCGCAAGATCTGAGCCATGTCAAAGATACCGTGATCAGCCAAGAAGAAATCATTGAAAAGATACGTAAAGAATCTAACCATACACAGGATGAATTGAACAGGGCTCAGGCCAATTTTGAAAAATCATCTGCTCAGGCTGAAAATAGTCATAAAGAAGCTTGCCGACTCCGGGATCAAGTGACTTCATTAGAACAAGTGAAAGCCCGGTTAGAAGATGATTTAACCAAATCACAAACCAGCCTGACCAATTACCAACAGAAGCTTCTGGACTGTCAACACCAACAATCTACCCTTCAGTCTGAAAACAGCCAACTGAAAGACCAAAACAAACATTTTACCAAGCAACAGGCAGCACTGCTGGAGAAAGACCAACAGTTAGAACAATTGCAGAGACAATTCATTTACACAAAAGATCTGGCAAACACGAAATGTCGGAAAGTCGAAGAATTGAAGAAAGAAGTGAATGACCTGAAAACAAATGCTCCTGAAATCAATCAAACTGTCAATCAGCAGTTCAATATACTCCAGATGACGCCTAATCAACTGCTAAATTACCAAAGGAGAATGGAAACACTCCTAAGGCAGAAAGATATGACCATCGATCTATTTCGCGAGATGCTGGCTGCAAATGCACAGGCAGCGAAATCGATGAATACTCCTGCGCAAGAGAGCACAGGGTTAACCTCAAATAACCACAAATCACAACACAAAAGGTTAGCTTTAAATACCTCCATATTACCATTCCCCGAGTTAGATACCCCAACCCTACATACTCCGGATGTTGACACATCGAACTTTGACTCTATTCCCTTACTCTTTGGCATTACCACTGATTTAGACAATGACAATGACAATGACAATGACAATGACAATGACAATATAGTCTCTTCAGAGCCTTCATTTAATGCACCAGAACATACTAACCCGCATTGCCAAAACGCAGATGACAATTATTGACTCCTGGTTCAGAAAAGCGTTTTTACCCATACAATGCACACCCTCGTTCCCCAGGAGGCTATTCTCGGACAGCCTCCTAGCTCTGCGTGGGAATGCATACCGGTAGTGAGCATAAGTAGTTAACCAAATGAAATCATATTTTCTGACTAAGTGGTCAGTCACTCTGCGGCGTTACAACTCCGGTCACATAGCTACGGCTAT
>NZ_JAHHPM010000375.1 GCF_024606345.1 Endozoicomonas sp. YOMI1 | reverse complement strand
ACTGGACTTGAACCAGCGACCCCCACCATGTCAAAGAGTGGATTGCATCCCTTAAATTCAGTAAGCCGTTGTTTTTTATATATTTAACATTTTTGCATTTGTACATATTTTAAACAAGAGAAGATCATTATGTGTCAATCATGTCCTTTTTATGTCCCGCTACTGTTCAATAAACAAACAATTTTTGATGCAGCTATATCATCAATCCGCAACCAAATTCTACCTACAAATTTTATGGTCGGACAGTCATTATTTAAATATTTTTTATTACTCATGGTTAGCTGAAGTCTTTATTGTAAAATTCATTTGTCTGGATGATGGTTGACCATGTTATGCGAAAGTATTTCGCATAACTGTTGAACATTTGATAGACTGCCCCCTGTTCATACCTGACGCTGTTAGCTACAGTCCTAAGGTAGGGGGCAACTCCTGATTGGGTAGGACTCGACGTAAGGCCGGGTATCCTACTGAATAAAATACTTTTTGAGGAATAGGTAGGAGACTGCCTTATGGGGTCTAGCTAAATACCCGGCACCTACCTTGTCTCTTTTTCCTTTTGCTCGATCGACATTACCTTTGCTTTCGTTCGGTTGTTTTCCTGTATTTCTATAGTGGAACTGACCTCCAGCATCAGCTTGGCAGTGACAGTGCGCTTTTCCTGGTTCTCCCAGTCTTCACCGTAAATCAAGGATTCTCCGGTAATCCGGTTAATCCATTTTGCTTCTGAAAGATCAAAGAAGCTTTTGTCATCGTTATATTTGTCATCACTCATGACAATTACCTTTTTTGCAGAAAACTGTCTGACGTATCAGACCATGTAAGGATATATGAAAATCTACTGATGGGAGGTTGGTACAAGAACTTATTACTGTTCAGTCTAATAAAATATACAGTTACGCTTTTTACAATGGGTTAATGAAGATGTTTAAGCGATTGGGGCTGGCTTTGTTTTTGGTTATGTTCTTTGCTCCTGGGATTAGCCAAGCTGGAATTGATTCAAATGGCTATGCTCAAGTCATCGAAAATGGGTTTGAACTTGAATATGCCTGCAGAGGATTGGTGAATGTTTTTTTTAATGTTTAACAAGAATCGTCTGGCTGAATCTCCGTCTCTCTTGATTGCTGAAGCTATAGCCCAATATTACCCCTGCCAACATGCTGATTATTAACTCCGCCTGACGTCTTAGGCAGCTTTAACGGGCTGCCTCTATTTTTCCTGCTTTCTCTTCATATTCCTGATTTTTTGCTTCATACTGCTGCCGATACCGTTCTATCTGGGCTTTAGTAATCCGGTTTTCCCCATAATCAATTTCATGCCTGGCCAGCCATTGACTCAAGCCTTTGCGCTTTTTGTTCAGATCCGACATTTTAAATTCTGCAAATTGCTCAATCCTTACCGGGCGTCGTTTAATGCCCATGGCTCCATAAATGGCATCGCGGAAAAGGATTTCATTATCGGCCCGATCCAGCCCGGTAAATTGTCCGCCACCTAATGTTTCAGCGGTGGCATTGGCCATATCCACAATACCATTTAGAAGCATATTGGGTGCTTCACCTTCCTGTTCTGCCAGGCGTACGTCATTGGCAGCCCCTTCAATGATTTTTTGCTGGGAGTAGCTGCCCGGGAATAGCGGATTGCTTGGGGTTATATTCTGGTAAATGTAGTTCAGGCCCTTACGTACTTTTTCTGCATTACTTGGGCTGTCGGGGTTATATATTTGAGAGCCCCGCCAGTCCCGATTATTGGAGATATCAAATAGTAATCTGGCCATTGGGTTAGAACCTTCTGGCCCCGGCCCCCAAAAACTTAAAGCAGCAGGAAAAGCGCCTTCTCTTTCCGCATTACCTATAAATGGATTACCGGCAGGCAGCATATTAGCCAAACCCAGTTTATAACTGTCCACATAAGGTATAGAGATATTGTTCAAGCCACCAAACAGACTGCGCCCTTGCATCCAGCTGGGTAATACCGATTCATCTTCTGCCATTTGATCCCAATAACCCTGTTCCTGCAGCTCGTCATTAATCGCCATTCCGGCATAGTTAATGCCCTCAAGAAAGGCAGCAAAAGCAAACAGTTTTTCCGGTCGCTCAACGGCAGTCCTGGCCAGTGCTGGCACAGCAAAATAAGTGTAAGAGATAAATGGGCTACCTATGGGCGAATCGCGTACTGCCTGAAAAGCGGTTGGCATTTCGCTGTAATCAAAAAAGTATTTATTGGCCGCTTTCACTGCATCAAAAGGCTTGGTCCCTTTTTGCCGTTCTGCCACATAAACCGCCATTTTGAAAAACTCATCTTCCATCCGATAAGCTGCCTGCATGGCATCAGCCGCTTTATTGATGGGCTTTTTGGCCGCATTCACAAAAGGATTACCCACCGCTGCCGCCAGCTCTACACCAGTTTGCCAAGGTCCCCGGGCTTCACTGACGGCATTCTTACTTTCAATAAACCACTGTTTGATACTCATCAGGGTATCCAGGGTTTCGTTCAGGTCCGGTATTTCTGGTTGGTTCCGCAATTTCTCCAGCAGTTCATCCAGTTTTTTCTGGCCGGTTTCTATATTCAGGGTGGTGGTAAAGTCAGTACCAAAAAGGCCATTGTCCCTGGCTTCTCGATAGAGGGCAGAGTTCTCCCCTTTGTGAAGTTCTTTAATGGCAGAGCCTAAATATTTCGGGCTGTAATCACTCATATAATACATACCCAGATTCCCAACGGTATTATTCACATGAGAAACCGGGTTATAAACGGTTTTATAGGCTTTCCATTTGCTTAGAAGCTTCAGGTAGTTTTTAACTGCCGGATGGTTATTGGTCCAGTTTAATAGTGGGTTTCGGCCGTGGTGTTTAATGGCGGCCCACACTTCTGGAGTAACGTATTTCCCTGCCAGCGCCCCGTATTTCTTTAAACGGCTTTTGGCACCTATTTTGACATTAGGGACCTGATACCAACCCTCAATAGCAGAATCAGAAACCTTGGTTCCCTGGAATCTGTCAACCACTTGTTTATAGAAAATACCCAAACTTAAATCATGGGCCACTTCGGCCTGACCTCTTACCATACGGTAGGCAGCATCGTGGATCTCCCCCCAGCTTTCTCGCTCGGCCTTGGTCCAGTCCCTGTGAAGAATGCCGCCTTTCTCGCCATCTTTTCCGTCAATGGTCCAGCGCCGATCGGTCAATGCCAGCTGGCCAGTGTTGTCAATGGTGCGCGGCTGTTCCATACCCTCCAAGGTTCCCTGACGTATAGGTTCTGGCAAACCGGCAGTTCCGGTTCGCTGCAGCCCGGGGATAATGGGTACTTCATCAGGGTGCAAAAAGAAACTTTTTAGTTTGCCGTTTTCAATGGCGGTGTATTCCCTGAATTCAATAGACTGCAGCTCTTTTAATTGAGCATTGATTTCATCTATCCGGCCCTGGGTATCAGCACCTACCAGATCCCGGGCCTGCTTTTTCAATCCGTCCCGCTCAACAATCAGGTTCTGCACTTCGTCCAATGTGGCCCGCATACTCTGGGACATATAGCGCCGGTCAAATATTTCCTGAGTTCCCCGGCGTCGGCTCCAGCTGCCGCTCATGGTTTTGCCGCCTGGAATCAAACCCCGCATTAAACCGGTAATACCCAGATCCTTGGCATAGTAACGGTGCAGGTAGCCCCCTGGTTCAATAGTGTCATCCAGCATGCTTAGGTCCTGCATTTTATTGGCGGTATAGGCAATAAAATCATCCAGTTCTTTTGCCTGGCGGTGCAGCAGGTTGCCTTCGGCAATAATGCCCCGCTGTTCGATCAGATCTGACATGGCGGCCCGCTGGCTTGGGGTGAAGTTTTCCAGCAGGTACTGTCCCGATTTTTCGGCTTGTCGTTCAATCAGGGCTTTTAACAGTTTCTGTTGTTTTTTTAGGGAAGTGACTTCTTTATCGCCAACGCCAAAACCGGGGATTTTGCCGATTTTTTCCCCCATAAAGTTAATGGCCTGCTTGCCCCAGCCTTCCTCCCCGATCAATGCCCGGCCTTTGATAGGAACTTTTCGCAATACTGTAGAACCCAGCGCCCCGGCCATTGCTCCGCTTGTTGCGCCAAATACAGAATCCAGCCACCATTGTGGACTGTATCGTTCAGCCTGGCTTTTATCTCCGGCAGCGATGCCGCCATAGACTGCGCCGCCGATTGCGCCGCCGGGGTTCAAGTGTAATAGGTTGGCTACTTCCCGAGCGGCGGGGATTATTGGGGTACTATACAGGCTGGTTCCGGCTGGCGGTTCTTTGGGGGGTTGCGCTCCGCTGGTTTCCAAGGTGGTTGGGGTGGTTTCTGCCTCAGTTTTCAAACTGGGTTGCGTTGGGTGGGGTTCCAATGTTGGTTTTAATGATTGCTGTGAAATCTCATCAACATTTTTAGCCAGAAAAAATATATTCTGTCCATCTTCCCCTTCCATTCTGGCTGCATCAAAACCATTACTTCTGATAATTTCAGCCATTTCATCTTCAGTTTTTTCATCAAATATTCTGGCTGAACCATTGGGATCATTTACTGTGTCCCATACTTTCAGATTATCAAAATCAACATCTGCAACTTCATCTTTATGAGTAGCACTTTCTTTATAAAGCTCTGTATAGCTTTTATCATCAGACCACCAACGACCTTCCCTGTGTCCTCTTCTGTATAATGTTCGTTTACCATTAACCGGATCTACAGAAGGTTCTATCTTTTGGCTTGGCTGAGTTACAGTCTCTTCTTTAGCTGTACGAAACCATCCGCCCATATCCCTTTGCTTAGAAGAAACATCCAGACCACTTCCCTGAATCCCCAACTCAAACTCTTCAACCTCAGCATCAGCCCGGGTTTTCGCTGCCAGCGCCGCCTGCTCTTGTTGCTCCCTGGCAGCGGCTTCTTGCTGAACTCTATCCCGGGCTTCCAGCTCCCGGGCAGTAGGCTGGGTCAAATCAAACTCATCAAAAAAACCGCCCTGGTTCTCCGGCACCTCCCGCGTTGTGACAACTTCAGCCTGCGGTTCGGGTTCCGTTGATTTCACAATAGAAGATAAGCCAAGATCCGAGCGCAACTCAGTTACCAGATCAGGGTTGGTGTGCCAGTTCTTCCAGGCTGCTTTCTGTGCTTCAAGTTCGCTGATGCGTCGTTTCAGGGCATCCGGATCATGGATATCAACGCCCTCTTTTGCGGCAAGGGTAGGATTTTTGGAAGCGCCTTTTACTGCAGAAAGGGTTTTCTGTATATCATCTTGCTTGCGCCCGGCCTGCCGGGCCAGTTGTTCGGCCTCTCTGATCGCGCTGTCATCAAAGCCAAACATATCCAGCGAACTGGTGGAGCCGGTATTGTCCGTCATGGAACGCACCGCCTTGACCATGTTTTCAGCAACAGCTGTGCTTTTACCGTTCGCCTTGGCTTTAATGCCTACTGCCTGGAGTCGTTCGTTGCCGGGGGCGGCGTTGGCGATTCGGGCGGCGGCGTCGTCGGAGAGTCCATTATTTCGATGGGCGGCAATGAGCGTATCACTTCCATTAGTCGCGATGGCGTAAGCCCGTTGGCCCGTTGCTCGTCCCAGAATTCCTTCTGCGTGGGCTGCCTCTTCGGTGAGTTCTGATCCTTTGATGTAATCGACATAATCTTTAACCTTGCCTTGTCCTTCTCTGATATTTAATAGTGCATCCAGGGTAGCGGCCTGCTGTTGGCCGAAACCTTCCGATTCATAATGATACTGTGCTGGAATGGTTTCTTCACCACTTCGTCGGGCCAAATCCAACCGATGTCTTCCGCTAATCACCTCATGGCGTCCATCGTTCCTTACCCAGACTTGAATCGGCGCTACGCCTGTACGATCAAAGGTTCCACCTAAGGGTTCCACAACACCTGATTCATCAGCCCCTGACTTAAATTGCGGAACATCTCTGCTTAAAGTCAGTTCTGAAACAGGAGCTTCAACCACCTGAAGTCCCTGAATTTTTGCCTTGCCAGGCGGTGGTTCTGCTGCTGTTAAATCGGGTTTAGTACGCCCCGTAACAACCGGTTCAGCCTCGCCCGCTGCAAGTCGTCCAGCCCCCGGGGTTTCCTCAATATCAGCCGTGGCTGTCGCTGTCGGTGCTGCCGGTTCTGAAACAATGGGACCACTTTGTTCTGTGTCTGGCTTAAGTGCAGGGAATTGGGTTTCATCGGGTTTATCCTGTGCAACTCTTGAGAAGGTGGGTTCTGCGGGGGTAACGGGGGAAGCTCCGGGAACATGGGTAGCCTCCGGGTTAAGTTGGTTCAGCAAGTTACCGGCCCTGGCTTGGTCCGCCTCAGAAAACCCG
Source organism: Endozoicomonas sp. YOMI1 (assembly GCF_024606345.1). Taxonomy (GTDB): domain Bacteria; phylum Pseudomonadota; class Gammaproteobacteria; order Pseudomonadales; family Endozoicomonadaceae; genus Endozoicomonas. Next base: position 32,668 of record NZ_JAHHPM010000375.1, on the reverse strand, counting down.
TTCAGAATATCCGGTTTCAGGCGGATACGGGAGCCGGTTTCATCGGTAACAATTTCAGTCGCCGCATCAGCAAACTCATCAAAATCTTTGTAGCCCAGCTCGTTGGCGGCTTTATCCAATCCTTTTTTCTGTTGGACTTTCACTACTGAATTAACCGCGTTGGATACCTTGCCGCCGGTCCATTGAGCGCCCCGGGCTAACAGTGGTATGCCTTTTGTTAAGCCAATATCGGCAATCGGCCCGAGAGCCAGACCAAAACCAGCTTGATGGGCTCTACCCTGCAAGTTCTCTTCCAGGGTCATGTTTTCCGCCCCTATCGGGCGGCTGGCCAAATCATAAGGCAAACCAACGGCAACGCCTTCTGCAACAATGCCGGTTGTGGTAGCTGGAGCACCGCCCCTGGCGACCATAGCGGCAGTGGCCTGGGTTGGCGGACCGGCTTTCAGGGCATTGGCCATACGAAGGTGTCTTAACTGGCTGATACCACCACTTATAGGCAGCATCGCCCCCAGCATATTGCCCGCCATGCTGGCAATGGGGTATTTTCTCTGTTCGTTTAAATAGAAATTTCGTTTGGCCCGCTCATCGGCGGCAATATCAGCAACAGGGGAATTGAGCCTTTCTTCATTGGGGGTAAAGGCATACTGGAAAGATGCTCCCCTGCCCATGCCCCGGCGAGCTTCCATTCCTCTGGGGGAAAAATAGCCCAGCTGCTTAGCGGCCCAGCCTACCGGCCCGCCAATTTCCGCTACCTGCTCACCAATCTGCCCGGCGGTTTTCATTTGTTGCTTATAGTCTGCTTGAAGCTGCTGGTACTTATCCCGGGCTAACCGGGCAATCTGCAGATCCCGCCGGGTCTCTGGCTCCAGCATCGGTTCAATATTGGCGGTAATTTTGGCTTCTTGCTCCGGGGTCATCTGCCCGGTTTCCAGCAAATTCAGCATATTGGCAAACTCGCTGCCTCTAAGCTGGTGAATGCCCCGGTTCCAGTCCTGTTCAATCTGGTTAAAGTCCCGGGCCGGGGGTTGTGGCATTGGCCTTTTTTGCTCTTTTGTTAAATAGCTGGTTCCTGCCAGTGGAACAATTTTTTCCGGCTTCTCCCATTCAGCCAATGCTTGCTGATATTGCTGATCTTCCTTGGCTAAAACCAGCTGGCGAATACCACCATTTTTCGCCAGCTCAACAATTGGATTATCCAACGGTGGCTGATTGGCCAGCTGTTCCGCCTTGGCTTTTAACAAAGCTTGCAGCTGGCCAGACTGACTCATGGCAACCAGCGGATTATTACTGACAGGTGGGGTGGCTGGCGTGTCGGCAGCATTGACCGACGGCAGACTAACGGCAGGGGCTGGTCGGTTCTGCAGTTGAGCAATCACAGAAGAATCGGCGGCGGGGTTCGTTGCTTGTTGCTGTTTTTTCCGGATGGGTTCAAACAGACCGGCAGGGTCTGGCTGAGTCATGTTCATGCTGGCGGGCTCCACTGAATGCCCAGAAGTTGATAAAGCTGTTGTATATCCTGAACGCTGACGCCCTGGTTAATGGCATCAATGGCCATTGCGCCCATCGCCTGGGATGACAGATCAAAACCCTGTTTTTTCAGGGCGGCATTGATTTCTGCCGGGCTGTTGTTGGTCATCACCGTTTCAGCAAACGCCATAAAATCCGGGGCCGGTGGCTGTTCTGGAATGGGGGTTGGCGGTGGTACTGGAGGGGGCGGTGTCACCATGGCCAGATCCGGCAGGGGCATCGTGGGTGGTGGTTGTATTGTTGGCGGTGCTACAGTCGTAGGGGCGATAACTGGTGCGATCGGTGCAGCTGGCGGTTGAACTACTGTGGGTTGTACTGCATGTGTTACTTGCGGTTGTGGAGGTTGACCTACCAACTGCATTTCAAACACTTTCTGGTTATAGGCATCTATATCAGCTATCAGCTCTTCTTTCTCCTTATCCGTCATGGTTTTAGAGCGTTTTATTTCATCTTCAAAATAATCCGGGAAGTAAGAGCCATAACGGGCGCGGACAAAATCATCAAAGGTAGCGGTCAAAATTTTCTTATCAGAGTTTCTATTACCATAAACTCCTTTGGCATTTTCAATTAACCGGGATTCAATAAACCCAAGATCAGAATATTGTGATCGGTTATTCAATGTCTGCAGGGCTTCTACCTCACTTATGCCTAATAATTTGGCCCGGTTTTTTATATTTTTCTGTTCACTGGTCAGCCCTTCCCCTGCCGCCTCCGGCGGAATAACCATCGGTTCCCCGGTTACTTCATGGGTAGGCACACCATAATGATATCCACCGCTAACATCTTGGGTAATCAGGGCTTTATGGGTTTTACCATCCGGTCCTTCTACTTCGGCCTCAATGGGTTTACCCAGCTCCCTTTTATTCAGGGCATTCAGTTTCATAATATCGCTGCCCAAAGTTCTAACCAGATCCATCCGTAAATTCTGTTCTTCCAGTTCAGCTTTTTTAATCTTGGTTTCGGCCTGATGCTTTTTTGTACTACCAAGATTGAAGTTTTGAATATCATAAGGGTTGTAAAAAACCCCGCCCTCCAGCTCAACGGGCTTATACTCCTTGCCCATCCCAATATTAACCAAAGCAGCATCATTGGTAATATTAGCCAGCCCCCGTCGAAAGGCATCGGTGGCCAGTTCTGCCCGCTGAGCTTCGGCTATCTTCTCCGGGTCCAATCCTGCCTGCCCATACTGTTGATATAGCCTTAACTGATCCGCTGTTCCAAACTCCGGAATCGGCCCATGCAACCCTTCTGCCTCGGGCTTATTGCCATAATCATTTTGCCAATCTGTCGCCAGCCCTTTCAGACGCTCCAGCTCAACCACCTGATCAAAAGCCATCTGCTGCCGGGCAAGCTGTTCATCCAGTTGTCTTTTCTCTTTCGCCAGCTGCAATTCTATGGTTTTTTCCATCAACGGCGATTTAATCCCCATTGGCAACTGGCCAATGACGCGCCCGAAGGATTCCAGAAAACTGCTGTCTTTCTGGCCAGCCATCTATCTTAACCCCATTTTTTTCATGGCATCTTCCCCCATTTTCTTAACCGACTGGTTGTAATTGCTGTACAACGTATTCAACCGGTCCTGATACGTTTGCTGTCTGGTATCCAGGGCCTGTTGCATGGGAGAAAAAAAGCCGGTGTAAAAATCATTAACGCCCTGGCCTACCGGTGTCTGCAAAAACCAGTCCTGCCCCTGTTGTTGCAGTTGTTCACCGTATTGTTTGATCGGGTCTGTATATTGCTGCAGGGGGTTAGTAATGCCGGTTTGTGGATTCACCCCCAACACATCACCAAACCATTGGTTGGCCCTATCCTGGGTTTGCCTGGCAAACTGGCCGATAGCACTGTCTTGATACCATTGCGGCAGTTCTTTTTTATTTGGCTTTTGTTTCTGGTAGGAATCAAAAAAACTACTCATGAACTCAATCCTACATTGCCACTCCAACCGCTGCCGCTGCTCTTACCGGTTGAATACTGCCCTTTGCCACCAAAATAAATCTGGCTTAACAATGCCAGATCTCTGGAAGTCAGCCCCGCGTTGGCCAGGTTGGCCTGATACTCTCTCATGGCTTCCTGGCTGGCCAGCCCGGTCATGGCGGCCTCGACCTCTTTATTGATGGCGTCTTTCTGGGTCATGGCGGTTTCATAGGCTTTCTGGTTGGCCTGCTGCCGTTGGGCGTAAGTCATGGCACTGTTGGACGCGATTTTATCTTGCTGGTCTGCCAGTGCCAGGTCTACTTTTGCCTGCCGTGTTGCCCCAGCACCGCCGATGGCTTCCAGCTGTCCCTGGCTCAGTGGGTTGTACTGGGTCTGGGCCGTTCCGGTTTGCGCCCAGCTGCCCAGTTTACCGCCAGTTAACTGGTTCAGGTTGTTAAAGTAACTCTGCAGTTCCTCCGGCGTGGTGGGTCTGCTAGAGCTTTGACTGGATGATTTATTCTTGCCAAAACCGAGACTCATACCGCCGCCTCCTGTAAACGTGACCGGAAAAAATTGGGCTTGCTAAACCAGCGCCAGTGCAGCTTACCGCCGGGCCGGTTACACAAATGGGCATTGATGGTTTTCGCCCCCTCGTTTTTCTGGCAAGCCAGGTTCCATAACAGCCGAAAACTGTTTTTAGGCTGCCCTTCTCTCACCACCACATTACTGATATAACAGTGTGGCCCGGTCTGCAGGGGGATCTTGTTCTGGTAACAGCCGGGCAAGCCATAGTCTTTTACTTTCTGCAAGCTGGCTTCATCCAGGTTATACCAGCTGATCCACCCGGTAATCTCGCCGGTTTCCATATTGCGGGTTCCGGCCCAACGCCCGGAATCAAATTCGTATTGGATAAAGGCCCGCAATACGTCTTCGGGGATATGACGGTGGCCATAGCCGCTGTGGTGGCGGATCAGGTTGTAAACATCAGCTGCTGAGTTTTCCATAAAAGAACGTTTCCCGTTTCCCGTTGCCCGTTGCCCGTAAAAGCCCGTTTTTTCTTTTACGGGCAACGGGAAACGGGCAACGGGTAACGATCTTTTAACGCCAGGGCTCAATCAGATAGCCCACAAAGTTAATCACCATTCGCCCCTGTTTCGGGCATTCGTCGTGCAATTTCAAATAAACCGGTCGTTTACCCAGAAACGTGCCTGGCTGAACGCGCCACAATTCCGGATCATGGGAACGTTCGGTTTTCAGGGAATTGCCAGAAACCAGAAACCGATCCATAGTCTGTTTGCCATCCTGCAGAATCTCTATTTCCAAATCATGTTCTGCCGGGCTAATCATATGCACATCCACCCGTTCAAATACAAAGTTCTCGCAAAGGTTACCCAGCAGGCCGATCTGCCCGGGCTGCAGCTTCAGCCGGTTCAGGTCAAAATAAAAATTGCCAGACCGATTCGGTGGGTTGCCAGGCCATAGCCCGTTAACTGCATGGGTCAGGTCAGCTTCTGACAGCACTTCTGTTACCGTTACATCATCAGAAGCCTGTTTATCAACACCAGGATCTTTTTCTACTTCTGCTTGTTTGCTCATAACAGTACCAGTGTCAGTTCTGCATCCTGATCAGCAATCAGTTCAATGGACTCTTTATTCATTGCCCCACTGCGCCAGACATTAGCGGCCCGATTACAGTCAATCACCAGCCAGCCTGCCGGTACGCGGCCCAGTTCGTGTTTAATGGTGAACCGTTGGTTAGCAATGGTTTTAACGGTGATCGGTTTGGAACGGATGCCGGGGGTCAATTCAAGCTCATCGGTCATGCTGTACGCCTCCAGATATACACACAATAATAAGACTGCATCAGGCTCATGGGTTTATCACCACCACTTTTACCCGTTTTAAGGCCACTGTTACCGCCACCACCCTGAATGCCGTTGTGCCAGTTTGGGGTATTCCCATCAGCCTGCCAGCCAATGAGGTTCCGGTCATGATCATGGGCGGGCAGTTCATCAATGGTAATCGCATGGGTTTTCTCGCCCCCTTCCTGCCCGGGAGTTTGAAAATCCTGATCGGGCTGATAAGCGGCATCCCCTTCTGGCGGTACATCAATACCTACCAATACCCGCTTGCGGCTGATGATGGCCCACTCGCCATAACCCAATTTGTCTTTCGGGTTCTGCTTGTCTTCGCTGATATGCACATCACCTACAGCATACTGGCACTCGGCACGTACTTCATTCATGCCTTCGACAAGATCATTTTTTGTGGCCAGGTTCTCGTAACCCTCGATATTTTCAATGGCAATAGAACCACCCTGCTGTGCCACAATGGCTTCATTCAATCGGTGAAAATTTCGTTCTGCCGCTTCAATGCTGGTGAACGGCTCAATAAGTACCCCACTCATGCTTTACACTCGTTCAAGACTGTCGCTTTGTAAAAAAATAAACCGGGTCAAACTTGTGATAACGGGCATACCCGGTAGACAACAACTGATGTTCAAACTGCGGCCCACTGACTGCCAACGGAGCTTCAAGATAAACCCGTTGGCTCTGTTCACTGCGAATTACCTGTAAGGGATCCTGGCTGACCAGAATTTCTTTCGGAGTTGTTTGCCAATTTTTAAACGTCTGGCTGGCCTGTTCCGGTTGGTTTTCATCAGGATAAACATTATAGGTCGTGCTTCCCTGGTAATAACCTTCTACGGATACATAGATCCGGTTTAAGCTGGTTTGGCCGTAATCATTCGGTTGTACTGGCCAGGTTCTTAAAATGCTGACTACCGGTTCCCGCTTGCCAAATTCCATCTTGCCTTTTTGATACCAAACATCTGGCGTATAACGGCTGCCCATAATCCAAAGTCCGTTTTCTCCGTAAATGGCCACTTGCCCGCCAATCAATACCAGCCCTTTGATGGCGGTATTGCCTGGGACCGGGTGTAAAATCTCACCCCAGCCGCCTGCCCAGGTATTCAACACAAATAACCTGCTTTGAATCAACAGGTATAAATATTTCCCTTGGCCATCCAGTAAAAGTTCACCGTTATAATCGGGGGTATAAAAGGCTTCAGCGATAGGTTCACTTAATGGGGCTGTCTGGCCTAATTGATACACTCCATGCCAATCCAGATAAAACAGCCGATGCCCATCAGTGACCATGGCCCGATCATTTACCGCTCCCTGCCCATGTACGACAGTTTGAAACTCCCAGTTATAGGGGCTGTCCCCAACAATTTGCCAAATGCTTTGTGGAGTAGACACCATTAGCTTATTGCCAAAAGGACAAAGACCAGTAACGCCGCTCTGCTTTCCTCCTTGAATAGCGATGGCATCCAATGGTTCCCAATGGTGGGGCTTGTCGTTCTGGCAGTGGTAGATAATATGGGTTCCATCGCCCGCCCAAAGTCGGCTGCGCCAGGTGGCAACGAATTTTGCTGTTGGCAAGGGGTAGGGCTTTTGTTCGGCATCCAGAAACTCATTCTTGAAAAAAACCGCTTCGTAGAATTGTTCGGTTGGCTGGGTGTGGGGGCTGGCGGTTTTTTTTAGGGTGTGGTGAATGGTTGGTAGGGAATAGTCTGGTAGGGAATAGTCTGTTCTCAATTTACTATTCTCTTTTTTCTTCAGACTCACTATAACTTTACACTGCGCTTCGTAATGGCCTTTCTTTGTACGACAACGGACGATTGTTTCCCCCTCACTCAGCGCGATGGCAGTTCCCCATTCTTTGATTGAGCAAATTGCCGGATCATCAACCAGCCAGTAAATAGCGGTATCGGTGGCGTCTTTCGGCTGTACTTTCCAGGTGAGTCGGGTTTCGTTTTCAATAGACAGGGTTATCTCTATTGGTTCCAGGGTAATGCCCGTTGGGGCGACATAAGGTGTTACCGTTAAGGTGCAGGTATCGGTAAAACCACCGTCTTTGGTGGTAACAGTAATAATGGCATTGCCCGGCTTAACCCCAGTCGCTACACCCTTGGCATCCACAGAAACAATGCCATTATCCGAACTGGTCCAGGTCACTTTTTTATTCAGCGCCCAGGCCGGTTCGATAATGGCACTCAGCCGGTAAGTTGTATTAATCAGAAAGGAATGGGTTTTCGGGATCAGTTCAATGGAGGCTACATTGCCCCCAACTATCACTTTTCGGTGCAGGTAGTAAATTGTTTTACCGTTGCCGACATAAATACGTTCTTCCCGGTTGCCTAGGCTCTGCAGTCCCTGAAAACGGGTGCCGGTAAACCTTAAATTGGCTAATACGGCTTTTCCGGTGCTGTCTTTAATAGCTTCAAAAATGCCCCCATGCCAGACATATACTCCGCCGAATATTTCCATAATACAGGCATCGTTCCAACCAATAGCTCGATTGATATTGTCACTGACTACCTGGAAAAAGCCGGGTCGGCTTTCGTACAGCTCACCGGTGGGTTGCAAATTGTCGGCCTGTTTGTAGGCTTCGGGGGTGTAGGTTAGGGTGAACATCGGTGGTCGGTTGTCAGTTGTCGGTTGTCGGTTGTCGGTTGTCGGTTGTCGGTTGTCGGTTGTCGGTTGTCAGTAAAAGCCTTGTTTAATATAAAAACTCAACTCTGGTGTCAGGGGCATACAGGACCGGAATGGCAATAACCTCAATCCATAAGCCAGTTCCCCTGACTGGATGATTGGTGCGCTTGCTGATCGCTTCAATGTTCTGGCCACTGAGTCGATGACTATCCAGAATCTTCTGCGGAACCGCTATGCCCTCAATCATTTCGGCATACATGCTATAAATCATCTGGGCGGGTTGCGCCAACTTACTAATCACCTCAACGAATAAGCCAGTTCCCCTGACTGGATGATTGGTGCGTTTGCTGATCGCTTCAATGAATGGGCCATTAAGCCGATGGCTATCCAGTATTACCTGCGGTACCGGGATACCGGTAATCGCATCAACAAACAACCCGTAACTTTTTACCGGGTGCGTGGTCCTTTTGCTGATAACCTCTATATAGGCTCCATTAAGTCGATGGCCTTCTTCCCGGCTCATGGTACGATTTCCATACCAATTTCCAATGCATTCAGATCGCTGCTTTTCCAGGGAATACCGGCAGGGGATTGATTGTGAATAATGTAAGTTATCTGGGTGCCTTCAACGGGAAGAGTGCGTTTATCAGACTTATAAATATCATCCCCAATTTTTGACAATAGTTTGATACCGGAATCCGTAGCGGCCATCTTGCTGGCCTGAGCAGATACTTTTACTGCTAACGGGCTTTCATCCGATGGCAGATCCGTCAGCTGGAAAGTGACCTGGTCCCCGATATTGACGGCTTCTACCCATTCACTAATATCTGCAGGTATATCATCAACAGCCAAATATAGATCTCCCCCTGTACTTGAAGAAAAGCCAGTATTAAGTGAGCCGTTGGCATTAACGGGATATGCGTTTATTTTAATATCACCGAAAAAAGAATTATTTACTGAACTGGTTGAATCATTTACATAAAGATCCAGGATTCCTATTTTCACATAACTAGACCAATGCATACCTATATCTGTAGGATTTGAGAACTTATGCGTCATTCTGTAAACAGTATTATTATCAATCCTAAATTCAAAATAGGTTTGATCGACACCAATTTCTATAAAATTGGATTCCATATTAATAGGTAATATTTTACCAGAAGGCAATTCAAAGCCATTCTTTTTTATGCGGCATTCTAACCGGTTATTACCAAAATTTGCCCATAGTGAAACATAATAATCTGATGAATAACCAAATAACTGTTTTTTATAAAATCTGAACCCCATATAAAGACCAGTGGCAACATTGTTTGGTGCAAAATTCACATCTTTTGATTGATTAAAATCGCGACCGATAACGGCTATTTTATTTCCATCTCTACCGCCATTTGTAAATTTTGAATATTGCTTAAAAATATTATCATTGAAGTAATTTATATCCGCAGGATGATTCACTACCTGAAAAGACTCCATCACCAAATTAGCCATTATGAAAACCTCCGTGAGCCATGCAGTAGAATACTCATCCCGGAAATTGCGTCTTCATTGGTCATCTGTGATTGAACTTTCAATAAATCGCCAGGCATAAAAATAACCTCATTTTCCCAGTTGAATACCCCGGTGGTTTTACCCGGTTGAAACGATACCCAGCCCACCAGTTTATCATTTTTCAGAAAATTCATTTTATAAATCGTTGCCGGGGCTGTAGTGCATAACGCCGATGAATGGGGAACGCCAGCAGGAAAAATGGACTTAAGCGGCAGTTGCGACTGGAAAAAAATAAAGTTGCCCTGGACTGCCGTGGCATAGTTGATGCAGATACTTAATGGTTGCCAAATCAGCTTATCAACCATCTTTTCAGGTTTGAAATTATCAACAATAGCTTTGGCCCGGTTTGCTTCCTCATGAGAACGGTCAGCCTCGGCCTTGGCCTGAATTTGGGATTTTCTGGCAGTGTCGGCCGATGCTTCACCCGCCTGTTGCCAGGTATCCATCTGGCCATACAAAATCTCGATATTGCCCTTTAGCCCTTTAACCTGGTCAACCAGCTTCTGGTTATGCTTGGTTAATGTTTCCATGTCCTTATACATGGCGGCCATGCCATTAACGCCATCAAAATTAAGATAGAGCCCGGTAATCAGGGTATGCCAGGTTTCGGAACGGGGAACCTGGCCACTGTCGAACTCGGCCATCATTTGGTCTTTGGGGGGCAGCAGGTCTTTTTGGATGGCGCTGCCCGTTGCCCGTTGCCCGTTGCCCGAAAAAGCGGGGCCGCGCAGCGGCTGTTCAGTTGCGGGCAGCGGGAGGCGGGCAGCGGGCAGCGTTCTTTTCATGGCTGTTGATTCCCCCCAATCTGCATCATCGGCATTGCCCGGGTATTATCAGACTCTTGCCCTCTATTTGCCAGAATCTGCACCTTACCCGCCCCGGCCAAATAAGCGGGCTTGATAATGGCATTGCTGAAATCTGCCGAATTCACTTCGGTATAAGCCCCGAACAAAGTATTTGCCAGTTGTCGGGGGTTACTGTAATCGGTGCATTCAATGGGCTCGCTATCAAAATGTACGGCTCTGGTCGATTTGATGCCTTTCCAGAAAGCCGCCTCAAAACTGTTGGCCTCTTCTAATAGGCCAGAGCTGTCAAAATGTCTGCCGTATAAACCAATCACCCCATCCACCAGGTAACTCTCCCATTCCAGCGGGACTATTTCAGCGGTTAACGGAATGCTGTAAGTAATACAGAACATCATTTCACTATCGGGAGCTGGCCATAGATGCAGTCTGCCGCCATGAATGGCGTAATATTCCGGAATGCCGCTATTGGCCTGATGGTAATAATCCGCCGCGGCCCGACGCTGGATAATGGTATCCATGGGCTTGGCCCGCAGCCTGCCGGGGCAGAAAACCGAAATAAATCGGTCCAGCTGACCCTGCAGGTCGAAAACGTCCTGCCCTGCATAAACCTTGCAGCCAAACAGCCGCCGGGCAAACCACCAGGGCAGCCGGTTAAACCGCTGGGCCTTGGTTAGGGTAAAACCCAGCCAGCGGCGCACCTTGGATTTCATAATGTCATCGTCCCGCAGCTTCATCAGGTCAATAACGTCCTGAACGATCCGGTCTTTTCGGTTTGGGTCCGGGGGCGGGTATAACGGCTCAATAATGCTGTTCATAAGAACGCTGCCCGCTGCCCGCCGCCCGCTGCCCGTAGTAAAAGCCCGCTTTTTTTGCGGGCAGCGGGCGGCGGAAGGCGGGCAGCGTTCCGTTAAGAAAACTCTAAAATACCATTCAAATTCCGCTTCCGACACACCACCGCAGCGTAAAGCAAACAGTGCCGATGCTTGCTCTGAATCTTGCCGCTGGTGTTCTCCCAGGGTTGGAAGCTGAAGTTGGTGTCTTTGTGGATCCGCAGTTCAACGGCGCGGTTTTTGAAGTTCAGGCCCCAAACGGTTTTTGCGGGCAGGTTCTCTTCGTACATATAGAACCGGCCATTGTCGATCAGCATTTCATACCCGGCGAACTTGTCCGCCTGTTCGGCGGTCAGGTTGACGGTGGTTTTATTCTCGACAAAGGCGCAATGGGTGTCCCACACATCCTCGCCCATAAAATAAACGTCCGGTGACATTTTATTCATGGTGCAATCCCGGCGCAGTTTACGCATAGCCAAGCGGAAATCCGTACTCAGTGAATATTTCGCGCCTTTCCCGTCTTTGCTGGGTGTTTGCGGATTCCAGTAATTAAAACCAGCATCTGCAGGGCTGATACCACCACATTTTGCGTTTTCGTTTAGAATCAGACCGATGCCCATCATGGCCCGTCCGTCACAATCCTGGGTGCCAATCAGCTTGCTACCAAAATGATTGTTGATGGACTCTTTCAGCTGAATGGTTTTGGTTTCTATCAAGTCCAGCAATTTGTAGCGGCCTGAGTTCTTAACCATCTCTTCCCGGTTATACATTTGCGTACCGGCAATATGCCCCCAGAGAAATTTTGCTTCACTGGTGGCGTCTTGCGGCGTCAGATCCGCATCGTCATAAGCGGTAAAATCTTTGACTGTGGAATTTTTTTTATCCAGCAGGGGAATGGTGATATCGGTACTGATATCACTTTGATACTTAATCAGGTTTTTATCTTGTAAATACTCCCAGAGAGGATGATCCACTTTCAGTTCATTGACCAGTTCTGTGTCCAATTCAGACATTGTGGTCAGGAACATATCTTCGGTGTCTTCAGTTCCTGCAAACAGCGGGAGATCGTAACGTCTTGGGTGTCCGGGTTTGGCTGCCATTGGGGTTCACCATCGGAACCAGCTTTGAATTAACGCCCTAGTAACTGCTCCGCCCGTTTCATCGCCGCCTCGTAAGGATCAAGCCCGTTGGCCTGTTCCTTACGGCTGCGCCCATCGGCGCGGCCCGGTGGCATGGTGGCCAGCTTTTGCAGTTTTTCCAGTTCGGCTTTGGTTTTGTTCAGCTCTGCCAGGGTGGTCTGGCCATTGTGGGCCAACTGGGTTAGCCCTTCATAGGTGGCCAGCCGGTACGCCATCTCAACCGGCAGGTTAAACCCGCTGATGTATTTGATAATGGCGTCCTGATGGTCTCCCAGGTCCGGATGCGCCCGGTAGGCTTCGGCAAATTCAGCATCCAGCTTGTGTTTCATCGCTGCCTGCTGTTGCTGCTGTTTTAACGATTTCGCCTCATTAGCGGCAGCCTGCCGGGCTTCTTGCTGGCTTTGGCTACGCAGCCATTTGACCAGGTCTTCCTGGCTGTCGAAACTGGGGATTTCCTCGTTTTCCTTGTTAAAGAAAACTTCAATACCCGCTTCGTCTGCCAGTTGGCTAATAACGGCAACCGGGTCTTGCTGAAAGGTTCTGGCCCGGTCCGTCAGTTGTTTGAGCTGGTCAGTATCAAAACCGAACTGGTCCTGTAGCGTCTTGCGCTCAGTCGCCAGTTTGTCAAAAGATTGCTTGAGCCCCCGTTCCATATCTTTGTAGATAGCCATAAACAGGGACTTGCCTTGCGCTGGCAGGCTATCAAACTCTGCCCGGCGCTCTTTTGGCCAGCTGTCCGGTGGGGTTAACGACTGTGGCTCTTGTGTTGAGCTGGCTGGAGTGCTGTCACCAGTGGTTGGCTGGTCGCTTGTTCCGTCGTGTTCTCCAATGGCGGGGATATCGGGATCAGAGTGGCTTGGAGTGCTGGCACTATTGGTAATAGCCGCTTGTTCCATATCTGATGGGGAAGCCCCGCTGGCAGGCTTGCCAGATGCTCTTTGCTTTTCGGCCCGTTCAAAGGCCGCTTCGATCATGCTTTGTGGTTTGGCAGAAGGTTCAATAATGGGTGTTTCGGGCGCTTGATCAGTGGTGGTTGCCACTGTTGAAAATTCCCCGGAGGTATTGGAGGGCTCCGGGGCAATGCCATTTTCACTATTACGATTTTCCGCCATGCAATATTTCAGACCTTGGATGGTAAAGCCAAAGAACAAATACCTGATAGAAAAGGTACGGTTATTCAGGTTAGTAGAGGGTTACAAGGTGTCAATAGGTGAGTGGGAAATAAATAGCTAATTTTTAGCTAAATAAAAAAAACCGCCAAGGGGGAATGGCGGCGTGTCTTAATAGAACCAACAAATCTTGCCAAGTATAGACGATTACACAACCACTGACTGATTAGTATCCGGTGTCCACAAAAAACTACCTGCGCAATATTGCGAACATCAAAATGAAACCAGGGAACCCCATTACTTTTCTTCAATATCAAGGGATTCGGTCAGGATTCTCAAAATCGGCATATTGACTCGTTTACGGACAGTGACAGTGTGGTTAACCTCACTGGTTAAGGGAATGCAGCGAATGGCCATAATGGACTTATCTACCCGCTGATAAATCATAACTCCCAGCTGATTCTGACGACAGTTGTCAATAGCAGTGCGCATATCGGCGGCTTTCATATCGCCCAGGTGGGTATTGCAGCCGGTCAGGTGCAAGTGCAGCAAAACAACCATAATACTGACGAACAACAGCATCAACCGGTACTTAGTTACACGAATCATCGAGTATTTCCAACGCGGCCTTGGCTTGTTTGACAACATAAGCAGGATTATAGGGTGGCAAATGGTGGTTTATTTCAGCTTCAAATTGCTGAACAGCCAGTTTTAGAGCCACTCGCAGTTTCTCAACATGGTTTGCCATACCAAGACATAAACCTTCCAGGTCTTCATACTGGGTATCAACGGCGTGAACAAATTCGTTGACGTTATCGAAAGTGTAATCAGCGGGTTGGGTAACACCTTCTTGGGTGATGGTTAGGGGTTTGCCAGCGTTGTCAAAGGTGTAAGTCATGGGTTTACCGCTGATGAATAAGGCAAAGGATCGTCATCTTCAAGATTCTCAACATCTATAGGGTCAAACTCAGTAGGTTCTGAATTCCAGATTTCAATATCGAGGTCATGCAGAATGGATGCAAAAGCATCATTCAAGCCAAGTACCAATTTGCACTCTAACTTCTTTTTGTTAATGGATGAATCACTAATGAAATCAAAACTGAAATTACCGATGACTCTTTTCATGTGATTACTCCCCAGGTTGCCAATGCGTAACCGATGCTGCTTTATCCGTTGCATGTCCCGTCAGGTCAAATATCCCTAAATCGGCCCAGTACGTACCGTAAGATTCAGAACCATCATCAAACAACAGTTTGCAGTACTGATCATCTTCCGGCTTCGCTTCATCAATCCCTATCCACTCTGTCATCAGGCTTTCTCTCCCCTGCCTTGAAACCACTCAACCGCCCGGCATAAAAACGCGTCTTTGTGCCAGTCTTCAATCTCTCTCGTCAAATAACGATCAAGAAAGAAAATTGGCCCCAGGTAATGGTGCCATTCCATAAATACCCGGCGTCCGTCCAGAAGCCGCAGCTTGTAGGGTCCTCGAGAAGTGCAGAAAAAGCCCCATGTACTCCCGGTGTCAAAGTAAGTGCAAGGCATCAAATAAAATTACTCATACAGATACCAGTCATCAGCCAGGATATCAGACTGACTGGCTAACCATGGAACCACATTATTCTGGGGCGTTTTCATGGCCAGATATTCACAATAAGTAACTTTTTCACCAAAATACTTTTTAGCAACATCAGTTTTTGCGTGATAAACATCGGCTGGAACGTGATAGATAAACATATTTTTACCATTCCAGCCATGTCGGCACAAAGCATGTCCCGCTCTTAAAAAATCCAGTGCTTCACCAATATTCATTTTTACCCCTCGATAATTATTCAAGATCAGGTTATCGGGTAACATTTACGGCAGCCCCCAGCTGGTTCGGGTTTGTCATTTGCTGTGGATTTGGCAAGGATGGCGGCATACCCTGTGGCATACTGCCAGGCATACCCGGCGCAGGTGCCGCTGGCGGTGCAGGCGGAATTATAAACTCCCGGGCCGCCTGCAATATGCCATTGACATTGCGAATATCCATCTGGGTCAATACTTCCCGGAACAACAACAGGCTGGCTTTCGGCCCCATATTGTTACCCACCATACCCACTGCCTCAATCAGCATTTTCTGACGAACCGGGCTGATGGTCGATGCACCACCGCCGGGCTCGATCTTGATATTGAACCGGCCCATAAACGCTTCCCGCCCATAATGCAGCAAGGCATCGGTTCCGTCTGCCAGGATCACACGAATAGAGGAACCATCAGGAGCAAAGGTCCGCAGATAAGCCAGGTGAATTTGCGCCAGTTGTTCCAGGAAAGAAAATAGTTTGTTCCGCTTCCGGTTGACGCGGGCCTGGCCAATCATCATCTGGTTTTCCGATTCGGTAGCCGTTTCGGTGCCACCAAACGGGGTTTCTGCTACGCCGGAATTTTTACGAACAATGTCTTCTGACAAGGTAGCGGCATTCAGCAGGCTATCGGGAATATTGACGGTCTGGATATCCTTGAATATCCGACTCAGGTCTTCCCCGTCCTGAACATCAACGCCCAAGGCGGCCAGTGACTGTTTGCCATTAATCGCAGCGTCTACATCTTCCTGATTCAGTTTAATTTTGTCGTATAGCCAGATCCGTTTTTGCTCCCGGCTCAGGTTGGCAAAGCGGGTATGCATCATATCGCTTTCCAGCGCCGGGTTGCGGATATGTTCCACCTGGCTAACGCCAAAAGGATGATCGCTGGCGGGTATAGGAATATAAGTAGCAAAAGGACTGTCTTGCGGGTTATCAAACTCAACCGGGAATTGAACTTGTTTAAGCCGGATAAAAGTTTCTGTCGCTTCCGATGGCTGATCTTTGTTATAAGTCTGCCGCTCTTTTTTGTCGCTGGTTTCCAGAAAAGTGACCAGCTCTCTGGTCATTCGGTCCCAGACAATAATCAGCTTAACGCTGTCTTCCATATAGTAATCGGTCCCGCCGGGGCCGCGCTCGCCCTGCAGGGTTTTGATTTCGTAAGAACCGCCTTTCAGATCAGTGGGTAATCCGGCAAACCGTGGATCGGACTTAAGCTCATCCAGTCGGACAATACGCTCAAAACCGAGCCAGTGGGATTCATCCAGACTGGTACAGGTGCTGGAACACAAAAACTCCAAAGGAGAAATCCGCTCGTCCACCATACCTTCCCATAGGGTAATGGTCTCCATTTGCGGTTTATACACCGGTTCACCAGCTTTATCGGTTTTTGGTTCAAGTACCCCTTCTTTTTCCAACAAGACCGGGATTCGCCCCGTTTCCACTTGCTCATCCAGCACCTTCCACCATGAGAATGAAATACCATGGCCAACCAATAGAGCATCCAGCTTGATCCGGTCCAGCCGTTCTGCCCCGCCGATCAGGCCGCTGCTTTTCATACTGTCGTATAACGCTTGCTCAACCACCGATTCATTGTTGGTATCAATATTATCCAGCGGGCGATCATAGGCCGTTGCCCTGGCGGTTACTCCTATGTCGTCCATTTCCAGGTAGCCCATGGTTTGTTCGATATTGCGAAAGACCAGGCCCAGTCTTACCCGGTCGCCGTTGGGTAGCTGGATAATCCGGTTTTCATTGCCATCGTTCAGGATGACTTGTTCGGCATCTGAATGGAGCTTGCAGTAATGCTGCCAGAGGGTTTCGAAGGGCTCCCGGCGGTCTCTGGCGGCTTCGATACGTTTGCGCCAAGTGTTGTTAGTGATGTTCATTCTGATGTTTCTCAGATTGCCAGAGTAAAACCTGTTCAATCAGATCTATGATTTCTGACATATTGTAGAAAAAAAATAATTGACAAAAAACACAATCCTGACTTTTAAAATAACGTTCTAACTCATTGAAATCTGATTGCAAAAACTCTTTTTTTTGATGAAATTTATCTGCATATAAGGTTTTCGCTCTATCAACTATTGAAAAAAATTCTTTCTGGCTCATATTTTCAAAATCTTTTGTTCTCATTTTTACAAGATCTTCCAAGCTTAACTTTTCAATATTCACTGAATAATACTCCCGCTCTGCTTGTGTCGGTCCAGCCGATCAAAATGCTTCTGAAATATGGTTGGCAGTTTTTGAACCGGTTCCGGCTGGGTTTCCAGCGGTTTCGCTTCGGGGATATGAACCATTAAGGTTTGCAGCAGGGCATCAGCCAGGTTGGTAGACTCAATACCGCGCTTTTTCAGGTCCGCCTTGCTTTCAACAAAAATAATATTATTGCGCTCGCTAAATTGTGGTGCCGTCAGTTGTCGTTTCAGGCCCGGCAAATCCAACAGTTTGCAACGGGGGTTGGCAATCCATTTTCTGCCGTATTTGTGCCACATCTCATCCCGGCGTCGGTTGTACCGTTTTTTGTCGTTTGCTCCCATACCCGAGTTGTAATGCACAACTTTAACTTTCTCCTTGGGCCGTTCCCGGTAATAGCGGGTTAAATATTCCATCGCGCCCCGGCCTACTCCGTTGGAATCCCCGATGATATAGCGGGCATTAAACAATTCTTGTGCGTCAATGGCCCGTTCTGCGGCTTCCAGGGTGACTTGTTCCGGGTCTTCTTTTGGCAGCCATTCCTGACCGTCCAGCATATTGAAGCCTTTGCGAACCGCCATCCCATGTTTATCACTGGTCAGACCAAAGTCTAACCCGATGATTGGCCATTCATTCAGGCTGTCCGGATCGTTGGCCCGTTGCTGGGCAGTCTCTACCCAGTGGGTTTTAATAATGCTGAACAGGGCGGATCGGGGCTTTTCCCCTTTAACCCTGACTCGAAAATAGTCGGCGTCGTCATCACCGTCACACTCTGCCAGTATGTTCTGCCAGTAGGTAGGCGACACAAAACCATTTAACGACAGTTGATGTATTTTTCCTGCCATATCCCGCCAGGGCAGATGATAGGTTTTTTTTCGGTTGGACTGGCGGCAATCCAGGGTATGAACTGCATAGCGGTCTGTACGCTCTATATCATCGGCAAACCAGCCATCAGGTCGGGTAGGGTTGCCCGGTGCTAACAGTCTGGCCCCTTCTTCCGATAAAGCACCTTCCAGTGTCTTACGTATGGTGTCATCTACCCCGCTGGCCTCTTCAATCACCACCAGAATGCCGCCGGTTGCCGGGTTCTCCAGTTCGTCACCAAAAATTGTTGCCAATTGCCCGTCTGCATCGTCATCGTCTAATGCATGAGCACCTTGCAGGGCTTCTGGTTTTTCCGGCCTTGCCGTACGGGCTACTGCGTTCCAGTCACCATAATCGGGATTGGTATGGATGATCGAGCTGCCCTGTATTTCCCAGTCATCAGCAATGATCTGCCAAGCTTCACGCAACCGCCGAAACAGTTTGCGGATTTCGGACCAAAGCCGCCCCGTCAACTGGTTGCTGGAGGGTGCAGTACAAAGGGTATGGCTGAACATATGGGTAATCAGCATCCAGAGAATACCGGTGGCCAGCAACCGGGTTTTACCCAACCCGTGACCAGAAGGAATTAACACCTGCCGCTTGGGCTTGCCTGCATCGCACTGGTAAAACTGGTACAGCTCAAACGGGGCATCGGCCAAATCCAACAGCGCCGCCGCTTGATAGGGCATCAGCTTGGTTCGCAGTGCCTCTACTGCAAAACAGATCGGGTCCAGCCGCCACCGTTGTAGCATCCACGACAACTGGGTAATATCCCGTTCCTTTTCCGGCAATTGTTGTATGACTCTACCCGCCCCCTTATGCCAATACCACGCTAACGCTTCATCGTATTCCATGGGGCGACAGCGGGGATGGTGGAGGGGTTGCCATAAGGTAGTCATCAGAAGTTGTCAGGCTTACCGATGGCCCGTTTCAGACACATGACGCCCTGTTGCAGATGGGATTTGCCAATGGCCAGCCAGCGGTGATCCGGATAGATATTCAGTTCTGTATCGTTATCATCATGAAAAGGCTCATTTTCAAGCCGATCAACCAGATCGCCAAACTGATTCCCAAGATCAGCAATGTTATTCATCATTTCGATCTCAGCGTCTGACAGTTCACGCATGCCTTTCAGTTTTGAATCAGTCATCAGTGTTCCTCATGGAGTGAGCAATAGATAATCATTATCCCGTTAGTGATGGTCTCCAGACCAAGATTAAAGATTTCTTCATCAATCCTTAGCGAATCGGTATGAAAATGCTTTGTTAAGGCTTCCAGCTTATTTTGCACAGCCTGGTAGCGGTCTTCTGGCGATTCATTCAAGAATTCAATTAAGTCATCTTCCAAATCTTGCTGCAGGTCTTCTTCGGTCATAACGGATTCCCGTTTTTTCAAAATTTTCCCTGCCAAGGTATATACAATGGCGGGAGTGCGGCCCGGGGGGGTGGCCCCCTCGCTCTGCGCGGGCTGCGGCTGGCTGGGCAGGTGATCACGATGGTTGGTCATCATCTGCCAGGTCATCCAATAGCAGGCAGCCCTGGGGGGCGAAATAAGGCATATTTGGTGCGTCACCTCTTTCTATGTGTGTTGCTCCCCCCTCTGGTTCTGCTGCTTCTGGTTGATTCTTGCCGATTCGGGACACGTCAAGGACTTGACCGGCCCCCGGGAGCCTCGAAAGTGCAGCCGCCAAAGAGTGTTTACCGCTGGCTTTTTCGTCTGGATTTTCTTTCATAGCGACAGTAGCCCACAATTTTAAGACATCGCCTCCCCTGCCTGCCTGGATCAAATCATCAACAATCATGGCAGCAGTCTGCACCGCTGCCTCTTCTGGATCTGCATTCACCAGGCTGGGGTATTTCTTCCGGCCCGCATCAGCAAGCCCCTTATGTATGGCGGCAGTGATCAGCCTACGAGCCTGACTAATGCCACCTTGCGGCCTGCCAGCACCAATCCTGACCCCGCCTCTTGTCTCCATCCTGCCCGCTCCCGCGCTTTTTGATTTCGAATGATTCCCATCCAAACGACTATGTTCACCTGATTATAGATGTTTTTATATCATCAAACCTTGCCATCTATACCAAAAAACACAACCGGGGCAGATGCCCCACTTCTGCCCCACTTATTATTACTCTCTAATAACCAGAGTAAATAATATATAAGCCATATCTCCCAAGGCTTATACCCTTATGTGTTTTTCATCCTGCCCCACTTGCCCCACTTGCCCCGCTTTTTTGTTTTAGGGTTACGCGAGGCAATCAGCTGGTTGCTATCCAGTACGGGTAATGGGGGTTTTCTTTTATATATGGTAGGGGGGATAAAAACAGTGGGGCAAGTGGGGCAAGTGGGGCAGTCTGGCCATAGCCCTTTAATACCAGGCATTAAGCCTGCCCCACATAAACACAAATCAGAACCACCTGCCCCACTAAAAGCGGGGCAGATAGAAAAAAACAGTTGCAATAGCGCATTTTGCGCTATATGATAACAACCAATCCCGCTGATTACGGGGTTAAATCATCAACAACAACTACGGTGCAAAGAAATGCCTGCTATTTGTCTGAACGAACTGTCCAATTACAACAACGGAACCCTGGTATACAAGTGGTTCGACCTGGAAGACTTCAACACTGCCGAAGAGTACAGCGCCGCTGTTTATGACTGGCTGAAGACCTGCCCCACTGTTTCCGGTTATCCCTGCGAAGAATGGAACATCGCTGACTATGAAGGCATCCCTTCTGAATTTGTCGGTGACTATTGCTTTGATGCTGAATCGTTTTATACCTTCAAAAACTGGCCGACCAGCTTGAAGAGGAAGCCCTGGAAGCCTACATGGAATGCTTTGGCTCAATGCCTGAAACCATCGACCAGTTTAATGAGCGTTTCTTTATGGAAACCGATCATAAAAGCGATGACTATTCGGGCTTCTACGTTGAAATTGCCGAGCAACTGGTGGATGACAGCGGCCTGTTAGCCGACGTACCGAAAGCGATCGCCATGTATTTTGATTATCAGAAATATGGCCGCGATACCTACATCAATGACCTGACCATGAGCAACGGCTTCATCTTCTGGAACCACTAACAACAGGAAGGCAGCCCCCCGGGCTGCCAGCAACCCAGACAAGGCAGTATTCACAATGCAAAGAATCATCCCAGATTTACTAATCGCCCTGCAGGACCTCCAAAACAAAAACCGCCGAGAACTAATAGAAGCCCTGGCGGATCTCAGCCCGGCAGAACACCGGCTAATGGTTCACCAGGTCAAACGGTTCTATGAAATTCTGGATATAAAAAACCAGATTACCTACGGAACCCCTGTGAATGGTGGTCATGTTGCAGGCATCCGCTTCAAGAACGACTCCCCCCGTGAAGTTCTGGTAGATGGCCCAAACTGCCACGAATGGCGCCCCATAGAACTGGTAGAAAAGGCAGCATAAAAAAACGGCGGGTAACTCCCGCCGTTTTCATAACGCAAAACACCCTATAAAGTACCGCCTTTTAAAATGGATCTAACCAATGACCCAACGCAAACCAAGACGCCGCCAAGCCGATATCAAAAGCCCCTTGAACTATAGAGCCAAGAGGCTGGATCTATCCATGAAAGACGTCCAGCGCCTCACCAAAGAGCCCTACGCCAGCATTCTGAATTGGAACCAGGGCCGCGCCCGCTGCCCCCGCTCCGTCCTGCGTCTGCTGGCAGTCTACCGACTGGCTCACTGGGGCGAGTTCTGACCCGCCTCCATTGTCACCCCTCCCGCAAACTTATATGATTAGCTGCGCCGGGAGGGGGATCAAATACAATACCGCAAGGGAATAGACCCGCAGCTTACGCACCGTAGTAGCTGTAATCACCTCCCGGCCCAATCACCAATGCGGGCCGACTCAATGCTATACAACCCATATATCTGGCTAACCTGCTTTTTTATCATCGCGCAATTAACCTTTTACACCTGGCTGGACAACAGCAAACAATACCGGATCAGATCAAAACTAACCCGCCTGGCCTTTCGCTATGGCTGGATAATTAACTTAATGATAACCGGGGCAGTGATCTGGATATTATTTAATTACGCGGCAACCAATAATATAGAGATAGCAATGGAAGTAATATTGGGGATAGGGACCAGCGCCTGCTGGGTATTCTGGATCATGTGCAAAGACAACGTCCCCTATTATAAAAAATAGGGGGATTAACCGTTTATAAAAGAGAAAAATTCTTACCGTTTAATAACTCGTAACCTTTTGTCGACTGCTTAATTACCCCCTGACTTTCCAGCTGATCAAATACCGGTTTAATTTTCTGATACCCAAGCCGCTCCTTTTCCATAACCCCCCGAATAGAAATTTTGAAACCATACTCCCCCTTACTGATTCTCTCAACAATCGCCGGATCAATCGTCGGTTTAAAATCTTCAGCATCGTTACCAACATCGTTATTAACAACAGTATCAACCACCAATTTATCAACCAACGTCGCTTGCTGCTGGCCAGCCAGAATAGACCACCCTGCCACCGAACACCCATCAATTAACAACGCCAGCAACAACCAGGCATAAAATCGTTTCTGTTCCGATAACCCAACCAACTGCCCACTATTCTCCAGCGGCTGCCCTAACAGAACCGCCCGCTCTTTCTGCCAGCCATCCACCCTGGCCAGGGTATCCACTCCCCGTTCCCGATAACCGTTTTTAATATCAACCCCGGCGGATTCCTGCCCCAGCCGAATATTATTATCCAACTGGGCTATGGTTTCCTGCCGTTGCTGCCATGCTAACGACTGCCGATCCTGCCGTTGCTGCCCCGTTTCCAGAAAACTTACCGATGCCCCGATAGAAACAACAAACAGCGCCGAACCCAGCGCCAGCAGGAACGCCCCGCCCAACCAGTTCCGTTGCTGTAACTGTAAAAACGCTAATGGCAACAGTGAAAACTTGCATAACTCCAACGCCAGCCCGGCTAAACCAGTCAGACATTGCATAAAAAAATCATTTGGCAAACGCGCCCATAACAGCACCGTAAAAACAATAGAAACCATGGTCAGAATACAAGTGGACGTAATCAGCATCCAACGAATTGAACCAGAGCATTGCATAGACATTGTGTATTAATTCCTTATTTTGCTTAATCATCCAAAAAGGTTCTGGCAATCCAATGACAGCGGGGCCGCTCTTTTCTTGTCATCCTGACGGGAATCTTTTTAGTGAACCGCCCTGAATCAGCGTCTAAATAACTTCGCTCTAGCATAACCTTTAATAACTGCCTTGCTGAATAGCTTCCACAAAAATCACTAAACGCCCCGGGCAACACCATTAAAAAATCAACATTGTGATACCCCATCATTTTGATCGGTGTTTTAGGTTCTGTTTCATTAATACTCTCAAAATTTGCCAAATTAGAAATTAGATTATTCCGTAAATTGGCCAATGCTTTATCAAGCTCACTGATATGCTCGCCCATATCCGACAACCACAAATTACGAATATTAACCACAGCATCATTAATCTGTTCCGGAGTCCAATCAATAATGCCCGCCTCGCTGGCATAAAAACCAGCCACTGCCACCGCTGCCATTCTTTTTAATACGGCTCGAATTTCCCGCGCTTCTTTCGCCAACTGTTCAATAGTATCCAGCAGTCTGATTTCCATGGAGTTAACCAGCTCAGAAATTTCATTAACAAATTCCTGATAGCCTTTGCTATGAATAGAGTTAATCAAATAACTGACAAACACCGGCCCCGCCGTTCCAAAATACTGACTGCAGGCCCGCTTCAGCTGATTAGTGAATTCAACAGGGTCAACATCATCCCGCTCAACAATACCATTCTCCAGAGCATCCACCCGGATATCCGGTAAGCGGTGGGTCTGCCCACCCCGTTTAGTAATTCCAGCGCTTTTTAACACCGCCTCAGTAGACAGCTCTCCAGTAGACAACAACATAATATGCCAGAATGCCTGGGCTCTCAGCCCGCCAGTATCCTGCATTCGTCCTTTAGGTGAGCCACCAACCAACGAATAAATCAGGCGGTTCAGATCCTGCGGGTTATCCAGCTCTCCTATTTCATCAAGACACAACACAATATCATTATGCAGCTGGGCGGTAGCTTCCAGCGCATTGCCAGTAGAATTCCATTTGCGAATACTGGTTTTGCTTGAATGAATCTGTGGATCAGAACCATTACCCCAAACAGACGCTGCACACTGTGCCAAAATTGTTTTACCGCAGCGGGGCGCACCCCAAAAATGAAAACCACCCGAGCCAACGCCTGCTAACTTTGTCAGGCTACCAGCAAAACTGGCACAAATGGCAAACATAATCAGGCTATTGCCTTTCGCCCGATCAGCTACTTCCCGCTTCCAATCGACAACCGTACCTTTCGGCGTGATTGGCTGCCCGCTCAACTTTTGCAGCTGCTGAAAAAATATCTGCCGATTGTCGCCCGTATTACCCAGGATAGCATGAGGCAACACAAACACTGGTTTCTCCGGGGCGTTTGGCACTTCAAACCAGCCCAGTTTGGCCGCTGCCCAGCTTCGGTGAAAACATTGGTTGGCCATCATATCCAGGTAACGGGCAACAAACTTCTCCTTACCGCTCATTAACTGCATACCCTGGGCAAGTAATGCGCTCCAGATATTGGCGTCCTTGGTTTTAGAAAACCATTGTTGAGGTATACAGATCTCTTTCAGCACCTTGTTATGGTTGTAAAACCGAATAACCCGGTAAACTTCCTCTTGTTCATCCTCCGCTAATGAATCTATCCAGATAGGCCGCAGTGCGATAATTTCCGACTTACCGTCTTCTGCCTGCCAGCCCTGATAAAGAGCCCCGTTTTTTTTACTGATATGAAAAAAACTGCCGGTATCCGGCCAAATGGCTTCTTCATCAGTAAACATCGGCTGGCCGGTTTCAAATCCGGTTTCTGTTATATGCACCGTCCTGAGAGCACCTGTTTTTTTCTTCGGAAACTCAACTACATTGTTCTCAGCAGGCTTGCCAGAGGGTGGCTGCCCATGGCAATGCTGATCACTTATCCACTTACCTTTATAAACCTCCTGACAAGCATCAATGGCTTTATTAATCGTCATCTGCCCATAGAGTAACGCACCCCGCTTTTCATCCCACTTCGGTCGTAATAAACGACTGTCCCGAAAAATCCGGTCCATTCGCTCCCCGTCTTTGCCCGTCCAAAATGCCAACGCCCCGCAAAAGGCCAAATCAGCCGCTGAATGGTCCCCGCCATTCATAGACAAATCCCCGTTATACCAACGGAAAAACTTATCCCCCTGTTTGGACTTTTCAATTTCTGCCAGCAATTCCCGGTCATCCTCAGGGATCTTCCAGTAACCACCCCGCCCATACTGAACCCCATTACCATCAGTCACCGGCAGCTTCTTTTCTATTGGCTTCTTTGATTCTGCAGGCTCTGGCAGTTGTGGTTGGTCAACCTCCATTTCATCCCAGTAAAAATGATTCAAAGAATCAACCGATTCCTGAATCAATGATTCGCCATAGATTTTCCCCGTTACCGTGAAATAACGATTGGCGTCGTACATTTCCAAATCATCAACAAATTCACCCGCCTCATTTTTCTGCAGGCAGGCCCGAGGCTTTTTACACTTCTTACCCGGCTTGCGTCCCTTAACAATCAGATGGAACCCGGTTCCGCTGGGGCTAACTTCTGTATAGGTAGAAAATTGCTGAATAATACCTTCTGCCCAACTGTCAGGCCGACCATCCAAAGCGCAATGATCCAGGTCGATACCCACAAAAGGATCAGACTTGTGAAAAACAAAACCGATACCAGAAAACTGGCCGCTATTATAAGCTGTTACCGCTTGATCAAAACTGCCCCAGGTAGAACGCTCCTTATCGGTAGTTCCGGTTCGCTGCCTGGTTAATGGCGAATAGGGGACCTTAAGCGGCTTTGCCCGCTTTGGATCTTTCTCATACCGCCAAACCACCCACTGGTTATACCCTTTCAACTCATCCGGTATATCCGGCAACGAAACCTTACCAACGCCTGGTAATTCCCCATTCATACAACGGATTCCAATTCAGGCGCAGCCAGAGACTGATGATAAATATCGTTATAATCCAGCTCAATGCCATACTCGGCAAACAGCATAATCAACGCCCTGGCATTTAACCGATTAGGAAACCCCCGGCCATGAGCCCAGGCATAAATAGCCGTTCGGTCCGTTGCCAAACGATTACAAATCACCCGTGTCGGTATCGTTCTCTTTAATAAATGGTCTTGTAATACAGTAATTGTCTTCATCATTAGTTATAATCCGAAGAAATAAAAACATCATGCAAAGAAATTTAGAGGATATAGTTTCATGACCTACAAAGAGATCAGAGGACAAAAACCCATGCAACCCACTCAGCCGGAACTGGAGGAACTTGAACAGGCAGACCAGCTACCCGGTGACCGGATCCTGGCCTATAGAAAAGCAGCCAAACTTAGCCAGCGAGCCCTGGCGGAAAAGTGCAACCCACCGATGGACTTCACCGCCATAGGCCGCATTGAACACAACAAAGGATACACTAGCAGCACACTCAACCGATTGGCCAATGCTCTGGGATGCGAGGTTGCAGACTTCTTTATCCCTAACGATCTGATATTGTGGCGCCACCTGAACGACGCCGATAAGAGACACATTGCCGACACTATCCGCCGGTTCTGGCAATCCAGCCAACAGGAAAACCAGCAAACCGGCTGATCCTTTCCCCCTTCTACACATCAAGTTAACGTCCATCGTGTTACCACTCCAAAGCGCTTGACCAGCGCTTTAATTTTAGCCGCCCAAAATAAATTTGATGTTTTTATATCATCATTTAAGATGATATTATATCATCATATTTCAACACTCAAGAGCATTCAACGGTATAAAAAGCCATGGCGGACAAAAAACATGATAGAACAAACCATCAGACCCGCTGACGATGACCCGGTACTAACCATCAGGGACATAGCCCGGCGCACCCAGCTATCCGAGGGTTTCATTTATGAACAAACCATCAGCGGCAATATTGAGCATTACGCATTTGGAGGCAGCAAAAGAAAACGGGGTGCTATTCGCTTCAGTGAACGACAGTTTCGGCAATTTCTTACCAGTCAACTGGATCATTGCCAGCCAGTCACCGGTATAGCTACTGGCTGGAGCCAGGCGACCGCTATCACCAAACACCCCAACAGCACCACACACCAACTGAACCAACTACTCAGGATAAAACGCGTATGAGATCAGCAAGAAAAAAACCCTGGAAACAGGTAAAAACCCAACAGGGCATCAAGTACAAATACGACTTTCAGGACTTGAACTGGAACATAAAACGGATCAAGCGGACCTTTAACACCGCTGAAGAGGCTCAGGCTTTCCATGATGCTTTGCTGAAAAATGCCATGACCATCGCCAAAGGGGAGCAGATAGAAAGAACCTTTGGGGATGCCATGGTTGAATTTCTTCAGCAATGCAAACAGGACCGGAAATTATCATTAGCCTTGGATCTCTCCAACCTGACAACACTACGCTGGCCATTTGAATACCAGGGAAAATTCTATCGCCTGGAAGAACTGCCCCTGCATGATCGGGAGTTTGGCATTGTCTGGGGGATACAAAAATACAAACAGGACATCAGCCAGACCATCAAACGCTCAAGGCTGCACAAAAAAATCTACCATTGCCGCCGGGAAGAAAACGGGACCGCTTGGTATATACAGCCAAACCCGAACGACAATCAGAAGCCAGCCCCCCGATTACGTATTACCGACCCCGTAATCATCAAGCAGCTGGATAAAACAAAAGGCTTACCTGCATTTTCTAACGATACACTGCGTCGCCGTTTTTCCCTGGTGAAAACCATATTGCATACCGCCTGGCATGACTGGCGATGGCTTGCCAGCGATCTGTCCCCACTGATCAAACTGGAAAAACCCGGTAAAGGCCGCATTGCCTTTCTGACCGGGAGGCAATTTGAAAACCTGGTGAACGTCAGTGATCAATATTTTGGCTACCTGATTCGGGGTGCAAAAGCCATAGGCTGGCGAAAATCAAACCTGATTGGTTTGACCTGGGACCGGGTTATCTATCCAGAGTATCTGACCGACGAACAGGGAAACCGGATAAAGATTCCTGGCTACCTTCGCGTGGAAAAATTTGATAACAGTGACCCCAATATTGACCCCCTGGACCTGACGCAACGACGCAGCCGGACAAAAAACAAAGAATACCTGGAAACCATAATGACCAGCGAAACAGAACAACTGCTGCGGGAACTCGACAAGCACCGGAGAGAAGGTTCAGACGTGGTTTTCCATAAAGGCGACGGTGAATTCTGGGGCAGCTTCCGCAAACGCTGGGCCACTGCCAAAAAGAAAGCAGGCATTCATCCAGACTTTCGCTGGCATGACCTCCGCCATACCTGGGCCACTGAACGCGTCAATGAAGGCGTACCAGAAAATATCATTATGGAAGAACAGGGCTGGAAGAATCCCCAAATGGTGAAGCTATACGGCCACCTGAAACGGGAAGCCCGTTATAAAGCATTAAAAAAGGCAGCAGGGAACTGACCATGACCAGGGAAGAAATCGAAATGTCCCCAGAGACTGAACGACTGAAAAGAACATTAAGAATGTACCAGAGGCACATTCTTGAATACCTGATCGACCATCAACCCGATGAGCATGTATCAAACATTCTTCGTGCTGGAGAGGAATTTCTTAAAGATTGGATTGACCAGCACGCCGACTACCTGGCAACAGATGATGAGTACTACCAACAGGTAGCCCACCGGATTCTTGAGCCAGTTTATGTATATATCAGTTTTCGCAATGGTGATGATGAAGCCATTGAAGACGACAGAGACAAAGCCATTGAAGAACGCGACAAGCTGGCTGCAGAACTGCTGCAATTTAAAAAAGAAATACGGAATTATTACGAGGGCTAACCATGACAACACTTACCACCAGTAACGTGAAAACCATTCTTGAGCAATGGCGGCAACAGGATCTGGATATCCATTTGGAAGCATGCCTGGACAAAACAAACCCAAAAGCAGGTTACTTGATTCGCTTTATTCCCGGCTACTCAGGCGACTTGTACGAAAGCGAAGCCCTTGTGCTTTTCGTTGCACCTGCAAAAAATCGCATTGCAAAACAGCTGAAAAGCAAACAAGCCATTTTCAACCTGGCTGAAAAATATCAGATCAAACCATCAAAACTGCTGTGGAAGTAACCGTAACCATGAAAGACATAGAAAGATTTTACAACGTCATCAACCAGTTCGACTGCCTAAAGCCTTATTGGGACCAGCAAAATCATGAAATCAAACTCAAAGAATTTGATAAAGCTCTGAGCCTTATGAGTACCGGTGAAGCAATTTTGGCCCGCTTTATGGCCAACGTCTGGTTTGGTAAAGAAAAATATCTTTTCAATATTACTGATGCAGCCGCAACATTAAGTGACAGTTACAAGATAGTTATTATTGACTGGCTGTCTAAACCCTACTGGCCATAACCCCAAATTCAAGGGCAGCGTAGCTGCCCCTTGGAATTTATTCCTAAACCGGAGTTATCCCATGTTGACCCAAAAGCAAAAAGACAACCGGGCTTACTACGCCCGTCACACTGAAAAGATCCGGGCCAAAAAGCGGGAGGCATACCACAAAACCAAAACAAACAAACCACCAGAAATAAAACCAGTTAGACGACAAATGCCAGACAAAGAGCAGAAAATCCAATACAGCAACCAGGACAAACTGCCGGATAAAAAACCGACGCAAAAAACAATAACCCCGGAAGACGATGCAAGACGTGAGGCTAGACGCCGGATAGAAGACTGGCATCTGGCCAGAGAGCTGGAGATTGAGAGCTTTTAACCATGAACAGATACAAGGCAGACATTATTGACTGGCTGACTGAACCCTACTATTTGTTTGTCATACGACTTTAGGGGGTAAATATGTGGGTTAAAAATGAAAGATTAGATGGTGCGATACACACATTCTATATAGGTTCTGCTATTGCCGCAGGGGCTTTATTGGCATGGTGGCTTTTCTTTTAAATAACCTCCGCTTGTGCGGCTTGTCCGCACAAAGCTGTTGTTATGCGCTGGTTTGCATGATGTCCACGACATTGATGTCGTCGACATAATTTAACTTGGAGATAAAAATGTATATTAAAGCCAAAACATCAGGGAACATGATACGTGTAGTGGAGGTAAAAAGAAGCAAGATACGTAAGTTCTTCGGATTACCCTATATCAAAGTAATATTTGCAGGGAAAAATCTGCAAGGCCCGGTTATTCGTGCCAAATGGTGTCAGCCAAAAGAAATTTTTGATGAAGTTGGTTTAGCGACATAATCCTTGCGTCACAAGCGGAGTCCCGTGGATGCGGTCGTTATGCGCTTACCGATTTAAAAGGACAAACCATGTTTAATTGCACAGAAAACAAAGGCAACAACCTAATCATTGAAATGGATAACGGGGAAGCTGTTTTAACCGTTTCCAGTAAAGAAATTGGTTGTGATCTGGTTGTTTGTTTGACAAAAGAGGATAGCCTGAAGCTAAAAGATGCTCTTGAAGGTCGTCCTAAATATTTTCTGAACCAAATTAAAGAAGGTTCAAGACTGACCTTTGTTGATGCAGCTCCGGGCACGGTCAGAGATATATGGACTAAATGCACCTATGGGCAAACAGGAAACATTGCTCACGCCAGGTACAGGGTAGTGCATGACAACGGCCACGAGAGTTATCACACATATAGAGCGGATGGTCGAAGCCAAGATGGTTACGATCAAGACATTCTTACCGTAGAAAACGAATAACACTGTGCTTATGCGAACTCAGTTCGCATAAGTAACATAACTATCGTACCAGAACATCTAAGTGAACATCAAAAACAAACACCATAAGATCTATCACCAGATCCCATCCTTTAAATGCAAACCCGGCTGCACCGATTGTTGCGGCCCGGTTCCACTTTCACCATGGGAAGCCGAGCAGCTGGACATACCAGGCCAAAAGCTCACCCCAACAAAGCCAGGTACTCTGAAATGCACTTTTGCCAGCGAAACAGGCTGTACCGTGTACGACAAACGCCCTATGATCTGCCGATTATTCGGAACCACCGATCATCCCCTAATGACCTGCCCCCATGGCTGTCGCCCCAAAAAATTACTGACTAAAGCCAAGACCAGTAGACTGACCAACCAACATTACAAACTGATAGTAAGACAGACATGAACAAAATGTTTAAAGAAAAAATAACCCCCGCCACAGATCTTGAACTTTATGATCTTATGCTGGCAGCATACCCGGATACTTTTGATGAAGATTCTGACGACAATATATGGTATGAAGTTATGTATTTTGCAGAAGCTCAGTTTGGTGATATTGAAATGCTAAAAGAGTTTTTAGGCCGACTGGTATTATTAACCAACCCGACAAAATCTCCATTAACCAATACTTTTTTTCATGTCCTCGGAAAAGTAGAATTTTTTAATGAAAAAGCAATAATGACCGCCGCTATAAAACGATCAGTTAATAACTGTTAATTACCAACTAATAGCGAGACAAGACTAATGGATAATTCCCTGATTCTTCCTTGCGATGTAAGCCAAGTATCCGATGGTTATCATACATTTGAAGAACTCTATGAACATCGTCAATTGCTCTTTATTAACTTGATAGCTGCGTATGAATATTGCGCTTATAAAACTCGCCGTAACGATAAAGGTGAAGAAATAAAAGGTTGGTTTATAGCCGGGTTAGATCTTTCATCTGGTCAGATTACTTATCACTTACCAGACAAATACTGGGATCAGTTAACAATTACAGAGTATGAAAGCAATCTTCAATATGATGGGCATAGCTCTCAAGATGTATTACAAAGATTAAACAATCTTTTCAAGTCATTCACTTGGTTGATAAAAGACCCTTATAAATGAATTCACAAAAAAACTTCTACTCATAACAAACAGGTAACAGCAATTTTTTTCCCAAAGAAAAAAAAAAATCAGTACCATAATACGTTGCCCAAGTAAAATACCCCATTTTTTTTCACATAAAAAAGTCTGTAGCCATTGATAACAAAGGGCTACAGACTTTTATATCGGGACATAATAGCCAGAAATATCCGTTTATTCGCTTAATACACACAAAATATATACAGACAAACAAAAAAAATCTGAACAGCCATTACTTTTTTTGATTTGAAAAGAAGAAAAGAAAAAAATGGGTAAAGTCTTGATGAAAAGATATCATCAAAAAAGAAAGGCAAACAACCAGCAGTTTTAAACAGTTATGTACCCTACATGTCCCAAGCATCACTTGGGTTAATAAGCGTTAACGTTGAAACCACTGTAAAATCTGGTAGTCGGTACTGGACTTGAACCAGCGACCC
>NZ_JAHHPM010000374.1 GCF_024606345.1 Endozoicomonas sp. YOMI1 | reverse complement strand
GATTGGATTAATGACAGGGTAATGCAGGTTATCACCAGCAATTCCCGATGAATCACTAAGCCCCACAGCCGCAACAGTCCCAGAGGTGGAATAAAAACAGAGCCCGCGCAATTTATCCACTAAAATAATCTCTTATCAAACCAGTGTCGTTGGGTGGGTTATGGGTACAGCCATTCAGAAACAAGTCAGGCAACTTAGTGCCACGTACTTGATAAAAAAAGTATCAGAATGCTTTGAAGGGATAGAATACCATCGTACTAATAAGAGCCCTATTCCATTTCCTAACTTTTTAAAATCTGCTTTTGCCATGATGCATCAAAAGCATGGGCTCTTCCTCATTTTGAGTGGGTGATTTAGTATATTCTGAACCACTCAGAGCAAGGATGCCGAGATGCGTGATAAGCAACTGTATGCCAAAATACTTGGACTTAAAAAACCGTGGTATGTCGAGGATGTCGAACTCTCAACTTCAGAAGGTGAAGTAGAGGTATTCATCCAACACGATGGGAAAAAAGCCTGTAAATGCAGTGTTTGTGACACCATCTGTCCAGGTTATGATCATGTCATTCAAAGCTGGAGACACTTGAATACCTGCCAATTTAAAACCATCCTTGTTGCCCGTGTACCCCGTACTAATTGTCCTGAACATGGTGTATTAGCAACCCGGGTTCCCTGGGCTGAATCAGGCTCCCGATATACGGCTCTGTTTGAAGCCCTGATTATTGACTGGTTAAAAGAGGCCTCCGTTAAGGCTGTTGGACAACAGATGAGGCTTAGTTGGAATGCCATTGACGGTATTCAGCAGCGTGCCGTTAAACGAGGCCTGGAGCGTAGAAAAACCAAACCGCCGAAGAGAATAGCTGTCGATGAAACCTCATTTCAAAAGCGCCATGAGTATGTGACCGTAGTGACTGATCACATTGAAGGCGTTGTCACTCATGTCTCTGATGATCGCAAAGCAGACAGCCTCAATGAGTACTTTGATACCCTGTCCGATGAGGAAAAAGGAGGCATTGAATGTGTCACTATGGATATGTCTAAGGCCTATATAAAATCGGTTAAACAGAATGTCCCTGAAGCAGATCAACGCATCGCTTTTGATAAATTTCATG
The DNA here is from genome assembly GCF_024606345.1 of Endozoicomonas sp. YOMI1. Taxonomy (GTDB): domain Bacteria; phylum Pseudomonadota; class Gammaproteobacteria; order Pseudomonadales; family Endozoicomonadaceae; genus Endozoicomonas. The sequence continues at coordinate 4,018 of NZ_JAHHPM010000374.1, read as the reverse complement.
TTGCCCAGTCTCTTGGGCAAGCCGTCAACAAAGTACGTATTGATGAGAACGTAGCCCTTATAAAACAGGGCTCAAACCTTCTCAAGGGAACCCGGTACAATTGGTTAACCAACCCTGAAAACATGACCGTTGAGCAATGGGACGACTTTGAACCCCTGCGTAGCTCCAAATTAAAAACCGCCCGGGCATGGGCGATTAGAGAGCTGGCCATGACACTTTGGGATTACAAGTCACGGGCATGGGCTATGAAGGCTTGGAAGCGATGGTTGAGCTGGGCCCTGCGGTGTCGACTTGAGCCAGTCAAGAAGGTAGCAAGGATGATCAAGGAACATTTATGGGGCATTATCAATGCGATCGTTCTGAATGCTAATAATGGTCGTGCAGAGGGTATAAACAGTAAAATCCAAAGCCTGAAAAACAGGGCTTGTGGCTACAGGTGCAGAGAGCGATATAAGACAGCAATCTACTTTCATCTTGGCGGATTAGATCTGTATCCCAGTGGGCTGAATCGATAAAATCACCCACTCAAACAGGGGAAGCTCCGGTTATTAACCGTGCCGGGAATCTGATCGACGTAACGAATCAAAAACAGTGTCCGCAATAACTGAGAATCGAAAGGGTCAACGGTTAAGACATCGTCACCATTTCTCACTGTCTTGGTAACAACGGTGTTCAGAGTGTTTTCAATTGCACCATAGAAGCGCCAGAGTGGAGCAAGTACGCCAATCGCATCGTTCATGATGGAAGTAGCGGCTCCCTGGAAAGCGCCCAGCAATGAACGCTCACCACGACTGGTTTTACCACCCGTCATTTTCACTTCGCGCAGTCGTTCAAAGATTTTCTGAACCAATCGGTACTGATAAGGAATAAACGGATAGTGAGCTACGAATTCATCAGCACTTTGATAGTTTTTCAATGTCATGTTGGCATCAGAAAAACTCAGCTGGTGGCGCAGAATATCGCCCTTTTCTGCATAAATTGCTTTCAGCTCTGCTTCTGGACCTTCTTTTTTCTCCAGCAAACGGTGCTGTATCACTTCATCGGTTCGGGTACTGCCCAGTGATATCCGGGTAGCAAAGCGGCCCTGAATTTTAGAAAAATCCTTGTCTTCCTGGTCTCTTAAACCACCGATAACTTCGCTCATATCCTCCTGGGCTGTGACCATGACCCATGCCCGGCCACCGCAGTAGGAACCCAGATTTTCTACCACTGTCTGCAGATTCAGCATCAGGCTGGAATCTTTACCAACAAACTGACTTATTTCATCCATCATGAAATAGATGCGTTCATTAGGGCCTTTACTATCGAGGTAGTCACGCACATCTTCCGCAAATTTTTCAGGGCTCAATGTAAAAGAATCATCCCGGTTGTTCAGCCAGTGCTCCATAATCTCCGGATTCTGACCAAGAACCGTTCCCAGTGCCTGAGCTATTTCTTTACTTTTGAAGCGATAGCCTTTGCGCTTTTCAACCCATTGATCACCACCGGTGGTGCGGGCAAACTCATCCTGAAATGCCTGATATAACCCTTCTTTTTCCAGCTGTCTTTCAATGGCTGCAATGTGAGGGTAATCCCGGCAATAACCGCACACTTTATCATTGAAAACATTCACAAACACTTTAAGCAGCGCATCTTTTCCTTTTTTGGCATCCGATTTACTGTCAACATTGAACAGTACCGCATGACCGCTGGACTGACTGATCTTCCAGATATTATCGATGATGGCTTCGCAGTGAGGCTTGTCCTTGAAGAATTCCCAGGGGGCTTTAGTTTCACCCTCATAGGTCACCTGTTTATTGCCGAGCAGATAACTGATAATTTTTAATAAATGCGATTTACCCGATCCAAAAAAACCGGTTATCCAGACACCATTTTCATTTTCAGCATCTCTGGGATTATCGAGAGCAGGAATAAAATTACCAAAAAAACGGTTGAGCTCCCTGCTGATTTCAGAGGTAACGACGTATTCTTTGAGTTCCTGCCAAACTGTTCTGTCATCAGTTATATCAGCTTTTACGGTATCATTGATCTTGCGATCGATATCGTCTTTAAACAGGCTCTTAATCACCATAAGAGAGCCCTCCAAGGCAAAATTCCGTGAGCCCGCCATAGCGTAAACTCAATGCAGGTTATGTCAGCAGATGATGGGTGCGGTAATGATGCTCTTCTCTGAACATGCTGAACAGTTTGAACGCCACTTCGTTGTATTCACCCGGAAAAAAGAGCACTACAGTGATGTCAGTCAGCCGTGATTGCAAAGCACTCAAGAGAGAGTGAATACAAATCATTGGCCAGGCACTGCCTACCCCGTGTATAAATAAAAGGTTACAGTCTGACTCAGACAGTTCTTCGGAAATACGATCCGAAAGGTACTCCGCATTGGCTACTCCTTCCAACGCATCCACCAGTGCGTCGTTGCCCTCCGCCAACTGAAGCTCCAGGGCTCCCTCAAAATACCCATCCTGACGGAGCCCATTAATGACCATCTCAAACAGGTTCAGAGTCTCAGGGATAACACCTTGAGAGTCAGAACGCTTGGATAACTTGGGCATGATGGTACCAAGCAAGTAATCCCTAACCTCCAACTCCCTGAATGGCTCATAATCGAAAACAAAATAAGGTTCTTCAACCCCAACACCGCGACCTGAAGCAAACTCTCTTTGCTTTACTCTGTTGTAAAGTTCACCAAGGGAGTCCTGAAAGTTGTTCATGGTTCAAACACCTTCAAAGCGCTGAGCACACTGAACTCTTTGCGCTCGGTCAGATAATCAATAACCGAAGGTTCAAGCTGCACCCGTTGAATAACAGGTTTTCGTGTATCATTTATATATCCAGCTTCATGAAGAATACTGAAAACCGTTGTACCAATCCTGATCACTGTCGACTCAGACCAAGGCTTCATCTCCGGGTCTCTTGTGTAACTTGATAGCCAGAGCTTTGTTCCATACAAACTGGTTGTTCATTTGGTGTTCACGACAAAGTACAGACGGAAACTATTCGACGGTTACATGATCCAGCAGTTACGGGAATCGTTCGAGAGTGCGTGTGAAAAACCTCAAAACACCAGTGCAGGCCGAATTTCCCAAATAGCAGATGCTGAGATTGATCCAACAATTGGCGAAGCTGGTCATGCATTATCCAATGAGCGGGCAGATTTTGGTCTGGAGAAACGCCAAATCACCCTGTCTTCGCCCCATAAGATCACTGACCTCAAACAGAGTAAACAAAAGAAGGATCAGCTTATAATTCTCGAGGAGAAAATCCAGACCGCAACTGAAAAGCTGACCCTCACGACCCAGAATAGTTCAGAGCAGTGTCAGCAAATCAAGACCCTCATCAACTCCTATATGGATGAACTCGAGATGATGGACGATCCACCCTGCACGACCCGGCAACTGGCTTTGTTTCGGGACTACCTGCAAGAGCAATTGGCTCCCATGCCCACTGTCCGCAAAGGTTTTCTCCGCTCCAACCCAAATACCAACCAGCGCTTTCTCAGTAAAATGGCGGACAAAATCAACGATAAGATTATTGCTACTATACAAGCTCCAGACCATATTTTTGAGGATCTGGCCATACCGGCTGAGATTGAAAGGAAGATGCGAACCTCCAGTGACAGTTGCCATGAAAGCGATATAGTCGCCATGAAAGCCGATTTAGATAAAAAAGGTATACTTGTCATCCCCAACCAGATCGGTGTCGATTTGATCAGAAACCAGCAAAAAGAAAGAATTGACCCTGGCTTTCCCAGGCTGGTATCAAGAACAAACGCAAAAACGGTGGGGGACGAAGACTACATGATGAAGGTGCCTGGACTGATTAATATGTGATCATGTTTCTGTTTTTGCCGTTGCAACCATTCGCTGGTATCGGTGTTCTGACAGCGGTTGCAGTGACGATGCCCGCAGGACATGGGCTTTTGATCCCGTGTCTCGCAGCCGTTGCACTCCAACAAGGTCATAGCGGCTGCCGGCGTTCGACAGTGCTGTATCGCTTGCAGTGCTTTGATATGGCCAGG
>NZ_JAHHPM010000373.1 GCF_024606345.1 Endozoicomonas sp. YOMI1 | reverse complement strand
AGGGCTTGATGCGTTCATTGCTTTTTATTTCAACTGTATCCCAGTGGGCTGAATCGATAACGATAAAATCAGCCACTCAAACAGGGGGAAGCTCCAAGGCACAACGTAGGGAGCTATAGCCGTAGCTATGTGGTCGGAGTTGTAACGTTTTCATAGTAAAAAAAGGCGCAGGTAATTCAAACCATTCTTACCATCGCCATAACACTGACTATTATTTCCTACCCAGGATATATACAGCGACAGCAATAACACTGCAAAAGCAGCTAAAAGTTATTGATCCGTCTGTTCGCCCTTCAGGGTGTTTCCTCTATAAGACAGTGGGTTTATATCGCTGCAAACGGCTTTCTTTATTAAGGTGTTGATTTTGATACGGCAATCAAGCGTAGCCCTGACAGACACTGCCATCGACCCGCAAACTGTGACAACCCCATCCACAGAACCGAAGAGCCGATGGAGAGGGTGGGGGGAGATTCGAGCCTTGGTTGGTACATTTGTTCAGTCGCTTAACCCCTACTATGATCCACCCAATTCCCAACCACCACCGCCGGAGGTTGCAGGCTCTGATGCTGGCATTGATCCCTGGGGCCGTATTGGCCAGATCAGTAATTTCCTGAAGGCCACCGCACTGGCAGGCCGGGCGATAGCAGTCTGTGCTGCCTTGCCCCCGGAAGTCAATAATCTGCTGGGCTATCTTGCCAACCTCTCGGTTGCGGGCCGGTTTGCCAGTGATCAGCTTCAGGCGTTCAATGCTGGCGGCGGTTCCATGCCTGAGCCTGACACACACAGGGAAAATACACCGGACGAGGCTGCGAACAACACGAAAGACAAAACCAGAAGAAAAGCCTCACAGAACCTACGACAAAAGTCTTGTAAATCCACCACTCAATTGCCAAACACCCCCTTGGCACTGGGAGCCCTGGTCGGCCTTTCCGCAGTCGGCGCGGCATCAGCATCCGCCCCTGACACTGACTGGGTTAAGGTGTCGGATGCCAATAAGCTGGGCAAGATCTGCCATGATACGAAATCATGCAGCGGAAAATATCGGCTGACTGATGATATCGACGGCAGCCAATTGAACCAGTCCATTGGCTCTGAAACCATTCGATTTACCGGCATCTTAGACGGCAATAGTCGTAAAATTGGCAGCCTTTCCCAGTGCCTGGTAAAACACCTCTATAAGGGCCGTATCGAAAACCTGACCCTTGGTAATCCCCATATAAATTCAACGGCTCCGGCCGGGGTAGTGGCTTGTGAAATGTCTGGCAATGCCATGGTCAGTAATATTCAGGTTGAAGGTGCTTGCGTTGCTACCACGGGTAAAGGGGCACACGCAGCTATTGGCGTGGGCAAAGTCAATGACGGAGGAACTATTAAGAACATGACTGCGTTGAACTGCGATGTGACAACCTCAGGTAAAGAAGCTTATGCCGGTATTGGTGCGGGATATCTGGATAAGGGAAATGTTACCGACACCACTGCGGTAAGCTGCACAGTATCAACCTCCGGTCGTGATGCAAATGCCGGTATTGGGGTGGGAAAGCAGGAAGAAGGAGCGGTTACCAACACGATAGCGGTAAGCTGCCGTGTATCAACCTCTGGTAGTGAAGCAAATGCCGGTATTGGGGCAGGAATCTCGGATGCTGGTGCAGTTAGCCACACGGCAGCGATAAACTGCACGGTGGCAACTTCTGAAACTCTTGCAAGAGCCGCTATTGGGGTGGGATCCAATGAAAAAGCAGAGGTTACCGACACGATTGCAGTAAACTGCAGGGTGAAAACTTCAGAAAAGCAGGCACATGCCGGTATTGGTGCGGGATTTCATGGAGATACAGGAATGGTTACCGACACGACTGCGGTAAATTGCAGTGTGGCAACTTCCGGTGATGGGTCAAAAGCCGGTATCGGCGCAGGATGGCGTACTGGCACAGCAAGTGTCGCCAACACTATGGTGTTTGACAGCACCGTTAACAGTACAGGTATAGGTGCCTCCGCAGATATAAGGGGAGGAGATGACTCAGTTATTATTTGTCATGCCAGTATTAATGGTGTAAAGCAACTAGACTTTTTCCGGGTGTGTTCCGATAAGCTGGTTGATAATCTCTGCAAAAATATTGACCGCAGCCTGGTAACACCAGATTGCCAGGTCGTTAATGACCTTCTACCGTCCTCAATCACAGAGGCGGTGACCGCAATATCAGGCACCGCCATGAACGCTTCCAGCCCGGATTCTGCCACAATGGCAACGTCCCCAACCACTGTGGCCACGGCACCAGGCACGACCTTTTCTATCCCGAGTTCTGCCACTTTTGCCACTTTTGCCACATCAACATCGTCAATGGCATCGCTAGATGCTGCCACTAAAGCCATTATCGCCCTGGGCACGGTGATTTTTGTGCTGGTTGGTGCGCTCGGTGTGATCACCTACCGCTATTGCAACAGCCTAAGGTCACCGACTAATGCTGGTCGTAACCGTGAGGACCCCACGCCGCCGCCCCCCAACGGCCGCCCCTGTGCTGAGGGACAGCTGTCTACTCCTCCCCGGGACCATTACCAACCGTTGTCGCTCAGGCCAAGGAACACGAGACCACTGCCGCCTTCTCCCCAAAGCCGTTACCAAACGTTAACATTCAGACAAGGGAACACGGCAACAGGGGGCAGCAATCCCCTGGTGGATAATGACCCCCACCCTCTTTCTGGCATCCCTGTGTACCAGGAACTGACCGAGTTTGAATGCAACGATAACCATGGCCAACCGGTGGCGGACGGGCAGGCCGGTATAGCAGCAGAGGGCAGCAACTCCGTGGCGAACACTGGTAAACCCACCCGACCTGACAGTCCTGTGTACCATGTACTGACCGAGAAACCGGAGTCGGAGAAACCGGAGTCGGGTCTTGAATCTTGATTGTCTAAAACCTCCACCTCATACTGCGCCAAACTCGGTGCAATGCCTTTGATTTCCCCTTTCTGAATAAATACCTTTTCCCTAACACCCACAGACTCTCCTCTTTAACCGTAATAACCGAACCTTCAGACGCATCCGGAACCAGCTGATGTAACCAGTGTGTCATTTGTCGGGCATAGCTTAGGAATTGCCCCGGAATAATTTGC
>NZ_JAHHPM010000372.1 GCF_024606345.1 Endozoicomonas sp. YOMI1 | reverse complement strand
CATTTGAAGCCGTTTTGGGAGCGGGGCGGACCATTCCATTAGGTCTTTCTTTTTGCACAACTTTTGTCGTTTATAAAGATAAAAAGAAGATATTTTCACAATGTAAGGCCTGCCTCAAATTCCCCTTTCTAATCTTAAACCCCAATCATTTTGAAAACCGGAGCTTTATTCGAGCTTCGGTTGTTTTATGACTCTTACAATTTCTTCTTCGTCAATAAGGGAATCTTTCACCCACAATCGGTCTGCAATGGTCATTGGGCACTGATTGATTCGAGCAGTAAATTCACTAACTGTATGCAAAAGGTCTTCTGCTGTCGTATAGCAGTGATGATAAGTTACGTCTTCACGCAACCAGCGCCAAAGTGACTCTACCGGCATAAAGTCCGGGCTGTAGGAAGGCATTTGGATAATATTGATGTCCAGTCGTTTGCCTGATGGATATGAGCTTCATCAATATAAACCAGAAGACGTTCCTGCCGGGTCGCCTTTTCCAGTAGAGGCTTTAGCTGCTCAAGAAATGCGGCTCGTCGGGCCGAATCGGCTTTGTTCAGTAATTTTTTGGCGCTGTGTCCTGTGATGAGGAAAAACCAAGTCAAAAAAACTAAGGTTAATAGTGATAGGTAGTATTCTTACTGCTTGAAAGTCCGATTGTGTTTAGAGGATGGCTTTTCACCCCTGTTTCTTGCAGATGCCCTAAAATCAGGAGTCGTTTCCATGCCCATACAGCGTTCCGCTTCTCTCCAAAACCTCGTACAATCCCAGTACGTTCATGAGCTGGTCAGCAGAGCAGCTCCTCAACAACCAAGCATTGCGCAAGCCTCTTTGCGTTTTGCCAATGTCCATACATCTTTAGGCTCTGGTAATATTGGGGTTGGTCATTTAAGTGCTATAAAACCCTGGACACCCAGCCTGCCTGATGCAGATGAGGTCGATGACATCATCCATGCATCACGACAGAAAAGAAAAAAATACAACTTCGAAGAATATATCTCAGAAGTTAAAAAAGTTAAGGTGGGTAACTGTGGCGAAAAAAGCAATCTTGTTCGTTATTTTCTGTCACAACAACCCGGTCCACTGATTTACTACCGTGTTTCCCTCTGGCCGAATAGTCATTGCTTTGTGGTAATGGACCAGGAGCCCAGTGTGGAGGGGTTGTTCCCCGATAATTTTAACGATTGGAATGACCAAGCCGTAATTATTGATCCATGGACCGGTATCTGTGCACCCGCAAGACACTACCCCGAACTCTGGCACATGAAGCTTGATACGATGGCCGCAGTGGGCATTGAGCTAAGAACCCCTTCCCATGAACAAGGCAATTGGCTGAAGGCTGATGTGCCATATTGGAAAAACATGCTGGAAAAAAATAAAAAATATGTGAGCGCCAAACGCCCTCCGCTTCCATCTTGGTGTCGGTTGGTGTAGAGCCAGTCTATACCCGTCACCTTTCAAATGGTTACAAAATGCCCGGAAAGCACTTGTCATATCTATATTGAATTGTTTGTGTTGGAGAGGAACTTTTAGAAGAAAGAATAGTCTTGAACTTTAATTCAACAATTTAACAACTCAATGGATATTTTTAGTAGCTCACCTTCATTCAATCTTGCTTTTACCGATATTTATTTCGGCTCATTAGATTCCCCCTGTGTCAGCATAGTTGTCGCCTCTCCTGAATTTAGAAACCTAAACAGGGGGCGGCCAATGAGTGATCAATGGCTCGCTATTCAGAAGAGTTCAAAGAGTCCATCATTCAGAAGATGATGCCACCCAATA
>NZ_JAHHPM010000371.1 GCF_024606345.1 Endozoicomonas sp. YOMI1 | reverse complement strand
TCGCAATCCTCGCTACGGGGTCGCCTAGACGGGCGCTATTCTCGGACAGCCTCCTGGCTGCCTTCTGTGCCAGCATGTCGGGGGGAATAGCAGACCGGATATTTCTGCCAGCCCATTTATATCGATAATTTGTATGGTTCCGGGCGGCATGACTAACGAGGGACCTGCAAATCGCTGTCAGAAGCCCTGAGGACTTTTAAAATATGACGCCCCTGAAAGTCCGGATTAAACTGAAGACCATCCGGAAGTAACCTTCTGCCAAGCGTTTCAAGCTCCGAGGAAGCAGCACTGGTTCGAACCTCAACAGCCAGCAGCAGGGAGCTCACCAGGAAGCCCACAATACTTCGACTCCATAAACTCACGCCAAAACCACCGGCAAGGGCAGCATAAGTGACAATCAAAGACATTCTATTAACAAATCCGTTTTTCTGATCCCCATGATACCCGGTCACCATCTTTACAGGAGGCTGCGTTCTGTCATTATCGGCAAAACTGAATCCAACCCCTTCTGAAAGACCGTTTATACTCAGAGGCCCGCCAAGATCCAGAAAAAGCTCATTATCTTTGGGAAATTTGTAATACCGATAACCATAGATACCACCACGCCCAGCGCCACTGATGTACAGCGACTTAAGATCCATCCACTCCAGGCTCAAAATATAAAGATTTCTTTCCGGGGACAGCATCAAATCAAGGGCTGACTGATGGGTTGCAAGAATTAAGAAAAGTAACAATGGGTTTTTCTGCAAAGAGGCCGGCATCGTCCTTGAATCAATTTTTTTTACCAACCGCCGGGTCTTACTTTCCGTGGTAAATAACACCTTGTAACCCGCAACCTCTGAAGCGGATTCAGTCAATATCGCCTCAAAGTCCACCAATAACGACTGCCCGGTTCTTTTAAGGTAGGAAAGGTAATTGACATAACCAAAAACCCCGTCCTCCACTTGCTCCATTTGATCAATTTCCTCAGCCTCTGATGGTACCGAAATCATGATTCGACAGGACTCGGCAACCCCCAGAAAGCAACCCTCTGTATATTTCAAATCCCCCTTAACACCGTATATATCCCTCAATTCCACAGAACCGGCATAGTCGGGAGCTACAACGTCGTGAGACAGACCCGGATAAGTGGCCATTGCCTGACCGGTGATAATAAGTGTGATACAACCACACCAACACCGTCTCACTCCCCTCGCCATATCCCACGCCAAAGCTCTTGAAAAAAACGTCTTAATTTTTACCACAAGCCTCACCAACGACGCTGCCAATCAAATGAACACCAATAACAGAAATTCAGTTCTCGATTATAGACACGCACAACGCTTACTTGTTCTGATCTGACAAGGCTTTTCCAGGCACTTGCATGTTAACCGTGTGGAATTTTCATGGCTGAAATTTAACCTTTTTTCGAGCAGGCCCCTCCTGCTCCAGCCGATAGACAGTTGACCAGTCTAATGGCGTTTTAAAAAATGGGTCGCTGCTGTTTTCCAGGAAAGCTCTGCGCAGGCTGTGGTAATCAAAATGATCATCGCCAAAGGCAACCATTTGCTCAGTTTTCTCCAGACAGAACGGGCAGTCATTAATCCGGTCAACGGTCATCGGCTGAAGCTGTTCAAAGGCTGGAATGGTGAGGTTGCGTTGGTATTTCTGCCAGGGCGCCCACGTCTTCAGATAATTTTCCAGGGCTTGTTCCGTACAGGTTTGCTCAATCCGTTCAGCGGCGTTGGCAATATCATGATCCCACACACCGGCAATGTTTCTGTAGTGCATATGTCGAGTGTTGCCGGGTAGGGCAAAGTAATTACGCAAACCAATCTGAAAAGCCAGTTCCACCTCAATCATAAGCGTCACTGGTCTATCTATTGATACTCTATGTTCACGGGCAATCTTTTTTACTTCATCCAGAATCATCATCTGTCGCCCCAGAGCCTTTAGCTCCGTTGGGTCATCATTTTGCAGGGCCATGGTTTCAGCCGATTGGCACAGCTGCAACGTTTCCAGGTCGTCCAGGGCGAGGATAACCCGGTCTTCACAGCTACTGATGCCTTGGTGTATACGGGTCAGAACATTTTCCCTGACCTCACTGCTGCCGCTGAGCAGTGATAGCGCCTTAGTAACTCGCGCAGCCAGCAACAGCCGTGTACCCGGGAAGTGATACTCATTTGTTTCCGTTAACCGTTCCAGAAACGTAATCAGATCTTGAATCTGGTCTGGTCGACAGTCCTGTTTCAGTGTTGCCACTTCGGGCGGGGAGGACAACGCCCACCAGAATGCAAAAGCCTGATCAATCGTAGCAAAGCTTTCACGTCGTATCTGGTAGTCAAGATGAAACAGCATGCCAGGTACAGAGAGTGCCCTGAGGTGATCCATCAATACTACAGGCAGTTGAGTATTACTCAGATAAACATGGCGCCTTCTGTTTAACCATGTTCTTCCCATCCCGGTGACCCAGTCAGGTAATTCCCTCAGACTGGTGCAGCCAGAAAGAATAAGGTTACCGCCCAGCCTTACTTCTTTGGGCAAGCACCTCAGTCTGCGACATTCGCGGAGATCAAGATAACCCCGGATGAACATTTTCTCGGGCAATTCAGTCAGGTTCTCACAGCAAGCAAGGTTGAGATACTGTTGCACCTCAAGTTTGTGTGGCAGGCGCCTCAGTTGCTGGCACGCCTCCAGATCCAGATAACCATACCGGTAGTGATTTTCGGGCAGTGTTACCAGGCTAGGACAACCTTTGATGTAGATCCGTCCCTTTACCTCAATGGTCGAGGGAACCTCTGTCAGCTTGTCTAATGAAATCAGGAAAAGGGAGCCATTGACCGTGAGATGTGGAGGTAAGACTGGCAGGTCGGGGCATCGTTGCAGGTAAAGTGATCCAGTGATCGAGAGACGTTTGGGCAGCAACATTGAGCCGCTGAGATCCCGAAGAAAAACACAGCCTTTGACGCGGTAATGAGTATTATCTTGTAAAGCGCCGGCCTTGATCGCCTGAATTAACTCAGCTTCGCTGATCTCTCTGAACTTGATGATTGTGCGTTCCGAGATCACTTCGACTTTAACGGTTTCCCTGACCTCCTGCGTAGCATACGACGAAAATCGTATAGATCTGCTAATATGATTCGGCTGATCGACGCAGTAAGCGCTTGGCCCTGCCACTTCAGTTGTACTGGTGGCGACATGCTGCTGGGCAGGAGGAAAATTGCGACTTATAGTGTCCATCATTATGGTCTCCGTTAGCCAGTAGGTAACGATATATTAAGTCAGCACAGTGCATGTCGTAGGAGCATAGACGATGTCAACCATTGTGAATAATTGTGTCGGCATTGCGGTGTATTTTCAGCCTGAAATAACCGGTTCACCTCTACAATGTGCAGGTACCAGTTGCACCTGACAGAGCCCTGACAACCCGCTACAATCGCCAGAAATCATACATAGGCAGATCAGGAAAACCATGCGCGACTTTATTATTGCCCCAAGTATCCTTTCCGCAGATTTTGCCCGTCTGGGCGAAGAGGTCGATGATGTTCTGGCCGCTGGAGCGGACTGGATTCACTTTGATGTTATGGACAACCATTACGTCCCGAACCTCACCCTGGGCCCGATGGTATGCAAGGCATTGAGAAAGTTTGGCGTCACCGCTCCCATCGACGTTCATCTGATGGTGAGTCCCGTCGATCGTATCATCGGTAATTTTATTGAAGCCGGCGCCAGTATGATTACCTTCCACCCGGAAGCATCTGAACATATTGATCGTAGCTTACAACTTATTCGCGAAGGTGGTTGCCAGGCTGGGCTGGTACTCAATCCGGCAGCGTCGCCCGATGTGCTCGAGTATGTGATGGACAAACTGGATATGATCCTGTTGATGTCGGTCAACCCTGGTTTTGGCGGTCAGAAGTTTATCCCCTCAACACTGAAAAAACTGTGCAGAGCTCGCAAGTTGATTGATGATAGCGGGCTGAATATCCGTCTCCAGGTAGATGGTGGTGTTTCAGCCAGCAATATCCGCCAGATTGCCGAGGCCGGTGCTGATACCTTTGTTGCCGGTTCAGCCATTTTTGGTGCTGATAACTATCAGGATGTCGTGACTCAAATGCGTTCCGAACTGGCTGAGGTAGTGGCTCTTTAGACCATGAAAACATCACACAGCAGCGGCCATCCGTTTCTGAACTCGGATATCACAGCTACCTTTATCCGGGGGGTTCTGACTTTCTTGAGGCGATGAATGATCGTGGCATCAAACAGGTTGTTATTACCAACAAAAGCGAGCAGTTTACTGACCGCCTGCTGCAGCTGATGGGTATTGATCACTACTTTGAACTGACTATCGGGGACGACAGCCTGTCTGAAAAAAAACCTCACCCCATGCCTTTGGTTCACGCCATGCAGAGGTTTAATTGTCCGAACGAACAGTCGCTGATGATTGGCGACTCCGTTAATGATATTCGTGCCGCCAGGGCTGCGGGCGTTCGGGTGGTTGGGTTACCTTATGGATATAATCATGGTAAACCTATTGAGCGGGCTAAGCCTGACCTGGTGATTACGTCATTAACCACACTTCTCCCAACGAAGGCTTAACCAAGTTTGGGAATAGTGTCACGCAACGCGATATATTCTAGGCGACCCCGTCTAGGCGAGTGAGAGCAGCGAGCATCACAATTCGTGACAACAAGCGGAGCAATTCTTCGGTTTACAATAGTCGAAGCAATCACACCATTTTCAGCCACAATATAGTGAAATAGTGAATTTAGAGTCAGGAACCTTTTCAAAAGCCGGGGGTCGAACGACATGCCCCTATTTCAATATGACGGTCATGCTATGAATGCAAATTCGACGGTATGTGACGGATCACTCAACGCTAATACTCTATGGCATTTGGACAAAGTAAGAGATTCGCAGGAAAGTTTATCTTCATCAGTATCCGCCTTAAAAAGGCATGCTCAACAATTACCTAAGGAGCAACTCCTTACACTTTCCAAAAAGATTAAGTCAGATCAGCGCCCCGGCTGGTCGGTTGGCTTAAAACTCAGTGAAAGACAGTTACATTTTCAGTCAATACTTTTGAATCCAGGCATATCGAGTCTCAGTGAAATAGGCAAAGTTACCATTGAAGATAACGATTCACTGTCAGATTTCCTCAATGAACATGTGGTTACTCCCTTTAAACACCAGGAGTCATATGAATACTTTGATCCTGAAGACCAGCCAGAAGGACTCGTGCTATTAGGATCTGATAATAATTCCCGCCAGGGGATAATCAACAAACTGCAGGATACGCTCGGAAACCCGGTTTATCAGCTGCCCGAAATCCATGAGAGCTCTGAAGATAGCTCTGCTATAGATCAGTTGATCTTGCAGATAAAAGAAGACTGCTTGAGCTATGCTGTCGTCGCTATCGAGGCGGACTGTTGCAAGGACAGTTGTATACAAACATTACTGAATCAGCTTCGTTGCCAGCTCGAAGATAACGATATCAAAGCAGTTGTTATGGTCATGGCCTCCCGGGAAGAACAAATACCTGAACTTTTACTGGATAAACAGTTCAAGTGTTACCGGTTTAATCAACAGAGTCATTGGAGTCCACAAGAGAAAGTTGCCTTGCAGATATTGGCCAGTATTAATCAGTACATTCGTAGACACAATTATTCCGTGAATGACAATGTTGACTGGAAAAAGGTTGCCGACCAACTGTCTGATCGAATCCCTGAAGGTGTTAGCGACATTGACAGAAAAGACAAATGCATCAAAGTCGTGAATGAGTTCTTTATCAAAGTTGGCCAGGCATGCGCCAAGGCTGGCTTGCTTGAGATAGATCAGAAAATCATTGACCAATGCACCGCACAACGGCTCAACAAGGAAGTTGAACCGCTTGGTAAAAAACTGGAGGATTTTATCCTGCATGGTCAACCGGAGCTGACTCGATTTTTCAGGAATCATGTCATCCAACAGCTATTAAAACCTGAATTTTATGAACTTTATAACCTCTACTTTCCGCAATCATTTTTGTTGCACGGCATCCCGGGAACTGGCAAGACTCACGCCCTGAGAACACTGGCGAATTTTTTGGATCTGGCTTTTTATGAGATGAATCCTCAGTCAGTTGGAAGTTGCTACGTGGATCAGTGCGAACAAAACATTGCCAGGATGTTTGAAAAAGCCTGTGAGGCAAAAGGGGCCATTATTATGATTGATGAAATCGATAGTATGCTTCCGAAACGGAACAATGCAGTTCACTACAGTGTTAAACGAACTAACGAATTGTTAAGGCATATAGAAGCGGCAAATGAGAATCGCATCATCGTGGCGGGAACCACTAATCGCCTGGACGCCCTTGACCCTGCAGCGCTCAGGAAAGGCCGATTAGGTACCAATTTTGAAGTCAAGGGGTTGAACCGGGGTGGAGTGGAGGCGCTATTGACTCATCAGCTGCAGAGGTTTATGGACAAGGATAAAGCTCTCGAATTGACCCTTGCTGTTGATTACCTGGGAGATGATTGCCCGGTTTCTGATGTTTATGCTTTTTGCAATGACTTATGTTCTTTTGCTGCAAAACAAGAGGTTCACCCCCTCAATCAGCGGATTCTAAATCAGTATATCAGTGAAGAAATTGATAAATTTGAGCATAATGCTCAAGAAAATCCTGTCCCCCCCCCTCTTCTCCCATCGAAGCCGAGAGCATATAATCTGAGGTCAAAAAAGAGTTTGACTTAGCATCAATCGGTAACTTGTTTCTATCTTAAGCACTGAAGGAGCGCTCTTAGGATAGATATCAAGCTTGGGGGGAAAACATCACCTGCAGTAAATTCATATCAAGCGGCCCCTTGACGACAGATTTCAAAAAGATATCCGTATGCAACCCATGCTCAAATTCAGACACACTGATCGCCCATACCCGATGCTTTCTCAATCTTCGGGAACCCCAACCAGGGCAGCATACTCGCTGATTTGCAATAGCCCCTGTAGTCATATACCCTTAGCGCAGATCATAATGACATAAAGAAGTACTAATAGTACTAATAAAGAGTCTGGATAGATCCTGCCCTGGTACGGAGTTTGCCGTGAAGCCCTGTCAAAGCCAAGACCGTTATCACCAACATAGCTTTCGACTCAGATACAACGACCATAACGGCTGTTCCGATACTTCCTTGTCTTCAACTTCCCTCCTTACTGCCTCCTGGCGCTGGCCATAGGCCTGCAAATTTCACTTAGCCCAACGGCAACATGGTTGTTGCCAAACAAAGATAATTTACATCAATAATCCCGTTAGCTTATTCGAGAGAGCTGTTATGACGCCAGAAGCTTTTGCGCGTCTGACCAGAGAAGGATACAACCGCATCCCCGTTGTACGGGAGATTCTGGCAGACCTTGACACACCGTTAACCACCTATCTCAAGCTCGCCAATGGCCGCTACTCCTACCTGCTGGAGTCCGTGGAGGGCGGTGAAAAGTGGGGCCGTTACTCGATGATTGGCCTGCCCTGCCGCACCTTGCTCCGGGTCAACGGCGATCGTATTCAGATCGAAACCGATGGCCAGATTGTGGAAGAACATACCACCAGCGACCCGCTGGCTTTTATCAAGGCATTCCAGCAACGTTATCAAGTGCCGGAGCTGCCGGAATTGCCCAGATTCACCGGCGGCCTGGTGGGTTATTTTGGTTACGATACGATTCGCTATATTGAACCCAAACTGGCACAGAGCGCCCCGAAGGATGAGCTGCATACACCGGACATCCTGTTAATGGTGTCTGATGAACTGGTGGTATTCGACAACCTCAGTGGCAAACTGATCCTGATTACCCATGCCAACCCTGACCTGCCAGCCCCACTGGAAAAAGCACAATTCCGCCTGGACAACCTTGTGCGCCAGCTGCAGACCAGCCATATTCAGCCTCCGGTCCAGGCATCTCTGAACCCCGCCAGTGAAGATGATTTTCAATCAGGATTTGGCGAAGAAACCTTCAAAGATTCGGTTGGCGCTATTCGGGATTACATTCTGGCTGGAGACGCCATGCAGGTTGTTCTCTCCCAAAGAATGTCTATCCCTTATGACAGCTCACCGCTGAATCTTTACCGGGCTCTGCGCAGTACCAACCCTTCCCCCTACATGTATTACATGGATCTGGGGGATTTTCATGTCGTCGGTTCTTCTCCTGAAATTCTGGCCCGGCTGGAAGATGGCGAGGTGACCGTAAGGCCTATTGCAGGCACCCGAAAGCGGGGTGATACCGAAGAGAAGGATAAAGCTCTTGAGCAGGAGCTGCTCAATGACCCCAAAGAGCTGGCCGAACACCTGATGCTGATTGACCTGGGAAGAAACGACGTTGGACGAGTAGCAACCACAGGCTCAGTAAAACTGACGGACAAGATGGTCATCGAGCGTTACTCCCACGTTATGCATATTGTCTCCCATGTGACTGGCGAACTGAAAAGTGGACTGGATGCCCTTGATGTACTAAAAGCTACGCTACCCGCAGGGACGTTAAGTGGGGCGCCCAAAGTGCGGGCCATGGAAATCATTGATGAAATGGAGCCGGTTAAACGGGGTGTCTATGGTGGCGCAGTGGGCTACCTGGCCTGGAATGGCAATATGGACACGGCTATTGCCATCAGAACAGCGGTTATCAAAGATCGTCAGCTTCATATTCAGGCCGGTGCAGGCATTGTTGCTGACTCCTGCCCTGACCTGGAATGGAAAGAAACCATGAATAAAGGGCGTGCCCTGTTTCGTGCGGTAGCCATGGCCCAAACCGGATTCATTAAAGGGATGAAACACTGATGCTGTTAATGATCGACAACTACGACTCATTCACCTTTAACCTGGTTCAATACTTCTCAGAACTGGGCGCTACTGTCGACGTCCACAGGAACGATCACATCACCATTGATGACATCGAAAAGCTAAAGCCAGACCATATCGTTATTTCTCCGGGCCCCTGCACGCCAAACGAAGCTGGTATATCCATGGATGTTATACGACATTTTCAGGGTAAGATTCCGATCCTGGGTGTCTGTCTTGGCCATCAGAGTATTGGTCAGGTTTATGGTGGCAGGATTGTTCGCGCCCGACAGGTGATGCACGGTAAAGTTTCTCCGGTCTTTCATCAGGATTTCGGAGTTTTTCAGGGGCTGGCCAACCCGGTCACCACAACCCGTTACCACTCACTGGTTATTGACAAAGAGCGTCTTCCTGATTGTCTTGAGGTCACCGCATGGACTCAATTTGCCGATGGCAGCAATGACGAGATCATGGGCGTTCGCCACAGAGAGCTGCCCGTTGAGGGCGTGCAGTTTCACCCAGAGTCCATTATGACCGAACAGGGGCATGACCTTCTGGCCAATTTCCTCAAACAGTCCATTGATCTAAGGGAATGAAACAATGCAGATAAACGAAGCCATAAACCGGGTCGTACAACATCTTGACCTGAGCCGGGATGAAATGGTCGAGGTCATGCAACAGATCATGACAGGCCAGTGCAGTGACAGCCAGATTGCCGCCTTTCTGGTTGGCATGCGGATGAAAAGCGAAAGTATTGAAGAAATCACCGGGGCGGCCATGGTCATGCGACAGCTGGCTACCCAAGTTGAGGTTAACGCTGAGCATCTGGTAGATATTGTCGGAACCGGGGGGGATGGAGCCCACTTGTTCAACGTCTCTACAGCGTCGGCATTTGTCTGTGCCGCTGCCGGTGCCAACGTCGCAAAACATGGTAACCGTGGGGTTTCCAGCTCAAGTGGCAGCGCCGATCTTCTGGAGTACGCTGGTGTCAACCTGGATATCAGTCCCGATCAGGTTGCCCGCTGCATTGAAGAGATAGGTGTTGGTTTTATGTTTGCGCCAGCCCACCACACAGCCATGAAAAATGTTGTCGGTGTGCGCCGGGCGCTGGGTATTCGTACTCTGTTTAATATTCTTGGGCCGATGTCCAACCCAGCTAACGTGAAAAACCTGCTGATTGGTGTATTTACCCGAGAGCTATGCCGCCCCATGGCCGAAGTCCTGCGCGAACTCGGTAATGAGCATGTTATGGTGGTGCATTCCGTCGATGGACTGGATGAAATCAGTATTGCCAGTGAAACTCACGTTGCTGAACTGAAGGATGGCAACGTCTGCGAATACACCCTGAAACCGGAAGATTTCAATATCAACTCCCAAAGCCTGATTGGGCTGGATGTGAAAGACAGTAATGAATCACTGGCGTTGATCAAAGACGCTCTCGGTAAACAACAGGGAACATACGCTGAAAAAGCAGCCAGCATGATCGCCCTGAATGCCGGTGCAGCCATCTACCTTTCAGGGGTTGCCGGTCAACTTGAGGCAGGTATTCTGATGGCCCGGGACGCCATCGATAGTGGTCTGGCGCTGGAGAAAATGAAAGAGCTTGCCAGCTTCACCCGCGTTTTTTCTGTAGAAGCAGCCACTGGGTAAGTGTGAGGATCCAATTCATGTCGCTACCGACGATTCTGAATAAAATCATAGCACGGAAGCATGAAGAAGTTTCTGAGCGCCGGAATACCAGGCCGCTTGATGAAGTGAAAAAGCTGGCCGGGCAGAATACCCCAACTCGGGGCTTTGCCCGTAACCTGCTGTTACGGGTTGAAAAGCAACGGGCCGCTATCATTGCAGAAATCAAAAAAGCCTCTCCCAGTAAAGGCGTTATTCGAGAACACTTCGAGCCCGCTGACATCGCCAGAAGCTACGAACGCTCTGGAGCCAGCTGCCTGTCCGTGTTGACGGACCAGGATTTTTTTCAGGGGAGTGACCGCTTTTTACAGGTCGCTCGAGACGCCTGCTCTCTGCCGGTGTTACGTAAAGACTTTATGGTTGATCCATATCAGATATATGAGGCAAGGATGATTGGTGCTGACTGTATCCTGCTGATTGTCTCCGCACTGTATGACCAACAGCTCAGTGAGTTTAATGAACTGGCACAATCACTTGGAATGGACGTTCTGGTTGAGGTACACGGGGCCAATGAGCTGGAAAGAGCCCTGCCATTACCGGGCGCCATTCTCGGCATCAACAATCGCAACCTTCATACGTTTGAAGTCAGTCTGGATAATACTTTTGCGCTGCTGAACTCGATTCCTGAAGGTCGGCTGCTGGTCACGGAAAGCGGTATACACACAAAACATGATGTGGAATCCATGGTCCGGCATAATGTGAACAGCTTTCTGGTGGGTGAAGCTTTTATGCGCCAGGAAGATCCGGGAGAAGCGCTCAGCCAGTTGTTTGGCAGTTATTTATGATCAAAGACCGCCCCAAAAGGGGCGGCCAGTCTTTATAACGTCAGTTATTGAATGATCCCACAGGCTATTCTGGCACCACCACCACCCAGGGGAGGGGTGTCAGAATAGTTATCGGAACCATCGTGAATCACCAGCGAGCGTCCCTTCAGTTCAGAGAGCGAAAGTCGAGGTGCTTCAACAGGGCTGACCGCGTTCCCATATTCATCAACCATTAATACCGGCAAATCCCCCAAATGTCCGTGACCTTCGGGTCCCTCGTGATGACCGCTGCTGTTCGGGTCATAGTGACCACCTGCCGCCAGGGCAGCAACGCTCTGGCCACCTTTTTCTCCTGGCTCACAGGAGGGATTTTCATGAACATGAAAGCCATGCTTCCCGGGCGGCAAATCATGCAGTGCCGGCTGCAGTCTAATCCCTTTGGTGACATCATCATCGTCAGCATGATGTATAAACACGTTGCCTATTGTTGGCCCATTACCTGCCGGAGACACCTGAAACATCGCAACTTCCAGCTTTTCCTCCGCCCTGTTCTCAACCTGACTCGTATTATCTGAACACCCAGACAGTAAAGCGGATAGAGTGATCGGCAGAGCCAGAAACCTGATACCTTTATTAAACATGTTACGAAACCTCTGAGAAAATATATAAGCTTCAGTATAGGTTCCAATGACACTCAACAAAGGCTGATTATTACGATGCCCCTAACGGCACATGACGTCTACCTTTGGCGAAACATGTCGCCGGGCTTCGAGGCTTTTCAGAACCTGTCCAACCATTTCAATCATTAATGAACTTAAAGTTGATTCCAATGTCAAAGTTGGCGCACTTTAATCAATGAGGTTTAAAATAATGTTTCCATCTTGTCATAATTCAAGGATGACAACAGAAGGCACGACTTCCTTAAAACCTTCTCTTGAGACTGGTAACACAACACCATCAAGAACTCTCTATTCAGGTTATGACGTATCAACACAAGAACAAACTGAACTCACTCTCCCACTCACTGATTCCCCTGAACCTTTCCCAGGAGCATCGTCTTTGAATAGACAAGTGTCTCATATTGAAGGTGCATCAGTGGATGAGCAATTAACAAGAAAACCACTGGGACATAAAGATCAGCATCAACACCCTTCGCCGATCACTAATTCAGAAAAATTGCTGGCTCTTTGCCGGGAACGCAAAATCATCATCAAAACAACGTTAGGCCAGCTAATTCATTCATGCCCGAATGAGTCGAAAGTACGTCTAATCTCTAAGCTTGGCATTTTTTTTGCCAATGTGGACAGTACTGTTAAGAACACAGATACGATTACCGGCATGCTTTTGTGCGCAGAAGAAAGCGCAACAACACAGAAAAACATCAACCATTTTCTGAGTACTAAAAACTTTGATGTAAAAGCAATAGCACTTTCTCCAAGTCTTAAATCCATTGCATCCATCTGTCATGGTAACGGCTTTCCCAAAGCCAGTGACGTAGACGCGCTGCTGA
>NZ_JAHHPM010000370.1 GCF_024606345.1 Endozoicomonas sp. YOMI1 | reverse complement strand
TGTGTCCGACATTTTTGATGTCGGTACTTCCAAAATATCAAAGTACCGACATTTGTGTTGGTTTACCCATAAGCTGACAACATACCTTCAAGTAGCCCAAAAGCCCCAGAACATGAACCATTAAATGACAATCTGGAAAGATACAATAAGTTGGCAATTAGTTATCCATATTGAACCAATTGATGACAAATAAGATAAAGTAGGCTCATAGATCTACCCCTCCGGTACAAACAGCAATATTCCTAAAAGGGCAGAACTTGCAAACAAGCTGCCTGTCCGGCAGAAATGTAATTTCTGGATACGCTTCTATACCGCACTCTTGTTCAACTGCCTATCCGGCAGACCACGAGTTGGGTGGCAGTGTTTTTGATCGGAAAGAATGCTCAGCTGCCTATCCGGCAGAACACTATCGTTGGTTATCCCCAACCTGCTACCCAAAATACTCAGCTACCTATCCGGCAGAACACATGCTCGACCTACAAGTAGAATATCTCATACCATACTCAGCTACCTATCCGGCAGAACACTACTGTCCGTACAGCCAGGAATCAGAACACCGATACTCAGCTACCTATCCGGCAGAACACATCATTGCTAACCAGAAGCTGCGCTCTGCGCTATACTCAGCTACCTATCCGGCAGAACACTAACGCATTATTTGAAAATGGCTAGTGCAATCAATATGTTAGGTGATAATTACAGAAAAACACCCTTTTATTTTGCTTTTTGATAACTTATTGATTTATTGAACAATTGCGAGACTGTTACAGGTGATTAGCTTTCTCTGGAAATCGTTAGATCTGTATATAGCTGAACTCAATCTAAAACCAGAGGTACCGTTCCAGTATTCACATCACTGGATAAGCCATAGTTGTTGAATGTCCCCTTAATAACCCCCTCCGTCATAAAACGATGAATATACAAGTATTTCATTTTTTTCTTTCCAGCGTCGCCGCTATGGTCAGCTTTTTGTATAACACTCCTCATATCAACAGAATGATAATGCTCAAAGACCCGATCTTCTGGGCTACATTTCCTCGGCGGAATCCCTCGTTTCTCACGACGCCTTTGATCCTTTAGTAACCAGGCTTCGGTATATTTTCCTGGCCTCTGTGTCCTGATAAACCGTCCTTCTTGAACAGCTTGATCAAGTAAACGGATAGAACTACATTCGAACTTATTGATCCTTGCCATTTGAACAAAGAGTGGCTGGCACGAAAAAAGCTGTAACTTTTCCTGATCGTGACTGATAAATGCAATGCAGTCCCCCACAGAAGTAACTGTCCAATGAGGGTAAGTAACACCGATTGACCGTATGTTATGATGCCGCTGAAACCCGTGTAGGACGTGATGACATCGTGCTGCAAGCAAAAATACATCTGATGATCGCAGGCTGAAGTTGACCAGGAATACATAGCGTTCCATTACTCTTCCCCGGGTTGCCGCATACCACCGCATATGAGCATCGCTATCAAAAAGGTAATTTTCCCCATTGTTTCGGGTGAAATTTTCTGTCCACTATTGATCAGATCGGTAAACTCATCGGCTTGTCGCATGATAGAATAAACATCATAGCCTGTTTCAGGGTGACGTTGTGCTGTACCTCTTTGGCGGTCAGCACCGAAGGCTGAGACCCTAATCCAGGTATCCGCATCCGGAAACCAGTCATCAATACAGTGAATGGCAGCTCCAACCTTGTGGGAATTAAAAATCAGCTGCTCCATTTCACTCAGGGGAAACGTAGCATAAATTTTGCTTCTGTCTTGATCTGACTCGGTGAATGCCTGACTGGGGAATATTTCCGCAAAAGGTCGAAATTTTAACTTTGCCTCTACCAAGATATCCCAATACTGCTGATCATCAGTAAGAGCCAGAACAAACCGATCAATCAGCTTTTTATAACTTTCTTCAAACCCTGTCATATCAGAAGTCCGACGCCTTGTTCGGACATCTGTCAAGCAATATACCTGATCATCATCGAGGTCTGTCAGGCTGATCTCTGTTGTCCGTGTTCTCTGATTCATCCAGAGCCAACGCCCCATAAGAATGTTTAACAGATAACGTCGAGCCACCTCTTGAAAAACACCAATCTTCTGGCAAGCAACTACAAAGCCTGAAAGAACACGCCGTACATTAGCGTCACTGCATGAGTGCAGTTCCTGCAAGTAGGCTGCCACCTGAAGGGAAAACCTGACAATGACATGATCTGTCTCTGGTAATAAAAAACACTCGTCAATGGTCTGCGGGTTGCCATAAGAAAGCTCCAGCCGAGAGAGATCTTTCTTGATTTCTCCATCTTTTGTATATGCTTTGGAATAACCATCCCTAAGACCAAGAATCTTTCTGGTTATGCACTCCAGCGGTATTTCTTCCTCCGTTTGACGACT
Source organism: Endozoicomonas sp. YOMI1 (assembly GCF_024606345.1). GTDB lineage: Bacteria > Pseudomonadota > Gammaproteobacteria > Pseudomonadales > Endozoicomonadaceae > Endozoicomonas. The sequence continues at coordinate 21,506 of NZ_JAHHPM010000370.1, read as the reverse complement.
CACCCATAAGAAAAACGCAGGACTGAAGAATAAAGAGCGTATCTGGGATAGTTGGTTACAAAGCTCTATCATGGGAACCACCTGAGAGTAATTTGATTGCGTCTTCTGAGGCCTGAAGCGACCAGAAAACACGCTCTTTAACTTCTGTTCCAGCTGCCACCCTATGGGGCGACTGCAGTTCAATAAGGCCTAATACCGGTTCAGCATATGAATGAAGTGGGGCAATAGCATTTTCTCGCTGGTATGGTGTGCCAAGATATTTAAAGCCCTTGTTAATTGGCACTACACCGTAGGCAGTTTTCACCACATCCAGTAATTGATGCAACGTTTCATGGTGGGTGGGCGTTAAAAAGTCAGCGAGAAATCGTGCATAACTTGGAAGTCTTGAAATACCAAATGATAGTTCATCATCATTGCAATAAATATTGCATTTTTTATATAAAGAAGACTGCTGATATGTACCAATAATAGGAGATGACAGCACTCCGCCTGCAAACCGCCTTGGCAGACAGCGATATAAATTACGCTCGCTGAGATCAAGAGCAGGATCAGCGAAGCCCAGCTCAATAAACACGTCAAACTCCATATTGCAGTGCTGGCTATCAATGACCGAATCATTTTTAACTACACGTTTTTTATATACCTGTTTGGGAAGTGGGTGCCCTTTTATTTTGGAGAATTGCCGCAGAGCAATAGCGAATGGCTTCCCAGCCTTTACTCCTAACCTGGCGAGCAATGCATCCACAAAACCGGCAAAGGCAGTAAGGGAAGGTACACCAATCAGGTATGGATTACTCTGGCAGTTGGCCCCATATGCCAACAAGCGTTCAAAGTGCAGGTAAATTCGATCTCCTCGTTGTATGGCCAATTGAGGCTTTGACAAAAAGATTCGTACACCATTGGCAACAGCATCGATCAAAACAGGCTCATAAGCCAAAGTCTGGCTGTGTTTGCTTTTCTCCAACAACTCATGAATCTGGCAAGTGAAGTGGTTTGCGGCCTGTTCGTGGTCAAAACAACCGATGATCACTTTTTTTTCTATACTGCCATCCATTGCTCTCAAGAGTTCTGAATGCTCTGCCACGGGTCTTGATTTTAAGAAATCGATCTCTGAAAACAGCCCTGCCATCAATTGCTGCAACTGTTGATTCTGCTTTGTTTTACCCTCTTTCTGGGCCTGAAATGTCGAGAATTTCTCTTTACTTGTCAGTATCTCGAACAGCAGATGAAATATTGATTTACTAAACAGAGCTTGTTCGTTAAGCAGATGTTGTTTTTGCCGCCATTGCTGAATCAGATAATCAATAGATCGATCTTCACTGCCAAGCATTGGTGGATAGTTCAAGCACCGAACCCTTCCACCACAGGCACTGATCAAATTACCAAGGGAAGAAGGTCGATGATGGAATACCGTGGCTCCGTATATGTCAGGCTGCTTAGTCAAATTATGTACGATGCGTTGCGTGCCTGTGCTGACCACTGGTGTGACGGCTATCATCTCACCATTGCCTTGAAAAAAACGCACCTGTTTAGAATGCCAATGAACCGTATCAGGCAGTCTTGTTCGTAACGCTTCAGCACATTGCCCCTGAAAGACAGGAATAGCATCTTTGGGAAACCCGATGTCTACCAGCAGGTCAACCAGGCTATCGTCTGTTTCACCATAAAAAGCAAACTGCTCAACCAGACTTGTTACAGTGCCTTTCCAGATAAACTCCGTGACCAGAAACTGACAGCGGTTAATCTGCTTTGAGTCCTTTGCGTAGCCAAAAATCTTATGCTCTCGACGACGTAGGTCTTCCTCATAAAAAAAGATACAATCGTCTACTCTGCTGTAGGGATATTTCAGGTTATGGGTATGAATCCACCGTGCCGTTTTTAGAATGCCGTTACGCCATACCGGATCTTCGAGTAAGGCCAGAGACTCATCATCCAGAAATTCTTTTTGCCCTGTGATTGTGCGATTGACAAGAAAGGTGAGTGCCTCAGGTTCCCTGCCATCAATTACCAACAGATCGGCGATAGCGGAAAAAGCTCTTTTCAGGGTTTCATTCAGTTTTTTCTTATCTGTTTCCTGTATCAGGTCATCCAGAGTAATCATGGTTACCACCTGGAAAGATAAGTATGACGATTTGAGAGCCGGGACTGAAACCGAGCTAACCAGACATTGAACGTTGACTTTAGAGGAAATAGCGGACGTTTTGGGTCAAAAGCTGCACTGCTTTTCATCCTCTTTGCTGCAGGAAGCTTCCCTTCATCAAGCAACCTGGCCACCTGTTCACTGTCAGTATCCAGCAAAGCAGCCACTTCATAACCATTGAGAAGGCAGAAGCCGATTTCAGATAGCTCATTGTCAGCATGAATGCATTCATCCAGATAGGCAAAAATTTCCTTTAAAACCGGGTTATCACTGAGAGCCTGAGTCGGCACTCGTCTACTCAACATCAGAAGATTTCCAAAAATAGACTGAAAGGTTGTTTCTGAAAATAGACGATCAGCGAGCATTATGGCGGTTTCGATTTTATTCTGCAGCAGCATCCTGAGGCTCAGAGGCCACTGGTCAAAAAAAGCGATGCACGCCATCAGGCTTTCATCACTAATGCTTCTTTGGCTACCACGCTCTGCTACGTAGGAGTAATACCAGAGAATGGCACCAAACAGCTGGTGAATATCCTTCAGAAAGAACAGCAAATTGTCAGAACTTTCCACCGCCGGCTGTTCCTGAATTGTGGCAGCAAGGTTACACATTGACTCTGGTGCCGCTTCTACCGGCATCAACCGGTATTCAGTGCCACACGAACAACCTTGCAAACTGCCATCGTCGATATAGTTGAGCTTTTTTGAACAGTTCGGACACTGTTCAATCAACTTGCACTTATGCTTGCTGCAAGCCCGAACAATATGCAGATGCCAGTAGAAAGGCACGTAACCGGTATCAGTAGCTTCGAAGCACCTGGGGCAGACTGGAATACTATCCCTGCGTATAAAGAACCGTGGGATATCCAGCCCCCGCCAAAACAGTGAGTGGTGATTCGTAGCGTATCTGGTCCTGGATCGTGATACAGCAAGCTCAAGAATAGGAAGGCGTCCCTTGCACATCTTTTCTGCCAACAGCTCAAAGCACTCCATCCGAAGAGCAGAAGATGTACTCGCATGGTAAAGATTCAGCTGTCGGAGGTTACCAGGGAGTGCCCCCGAAAGCTTCTGATCAGCTTCATCCAAAATAATATGAAATCGTTCAATGAGCTGCTTTGGAGTATAACCATACAAGTCTGCCAGCCGGATCATATAGCTTTCCAGTGACTCTGACGGTTTGGGATTCGGGCGCAGTAACATGCAGGGATTAGTGTCCTGTACGATGTTCAGTTTGCATTGCAATATAGGCCGAAATCCATTGGGTACTCAGATGCACCAGCTCTCTTAAATGCTTATTTTCCTGCTCCAGCCTGCGTTTCTCACGGTCAACGACAGTTTTGTTTCCTCCCAAAGGCTTGGTGATTGGTGTACTACTCACGGAAACATCAAAGATTCCAGGGTTAACAGAGGCAGAATTATTTATTGCATTATTAAACCATCGACGTACTTTCTGGGACTCTACACCTAACTCCTCAGCCACACTTTCCGCTGTCTGCCCCGCCAGAACCATTGACACAGCACGTTCCCGAAAGGCTTTAGTGGTTGTCTTCCTGCCCATATCCAGCTACTCCCGCCGAAGCATTACTACGGAGTTTTCTGACAAAGATACAAAATGACCATTATAGACGGTAGAGCAGAAAGCATGGTGCAAATCAGTATTTTCTCTTCATTGAGAAGGATACGAAGTTTGGCCACCGTTCAAAAAGAATTTGGAAATCGCTTACGTGAGATCAGGCAGGAACAGCTTCTCACCCAAGAGGAGTTAGCTCACATGGCTGGACTTAATCGTACTTATATAGGCGATATTGAGCGAGGGGAAAAGAATATTACTCTGGTCAGTATGAGTCGCCTGGCCAAAGCTTTGGGGGTAAAAATCAGGGATCTTTTTGACTGGGAGCTATAACTGCCTAGCCTCTTAGCAGGGCTCTTAACTTGCCAGAAAGGACTATAATCAGACGCTGAATATCCTTCTAAACAGTCATTTTCATAGTAAGGGTGCAGCCAATGCATAACAAAATACATCAGCACCAACTAATTGTGCTTGATGAGAGCCAACACCAGTTCAGCTGGACTCCCAAAACATATCAAGACGTTACTGCATTTCTGCATAATCTGAATCGGAAATCTTCGGTAACAAGTCCTTTATACATAGCGATACCTGTAGCCAAGCCACCTGTCAGTGATAAAGGCTAACCCCCTGCCCAGGATACTTATCATAGATATGCAAAAATACATCATCACATGCCCGAGGCCACAAATTGTCATCGTAAACTTCGGGCAGCTGATCCAGCATTTCCTCGATAAAGTTACGGACCCGGGCCTTGGTTCGCTGTTTCTTGCGCCAGTCAAGTACCAGCACCCCTTTCATTCTATCCGTTAGATCTTTTGCTACCTTTTTGACTTCATTTCGATCTTTCTCAGAAAGCTGAACACCCTTACTGAGCAGATCAAAAATCGCCATCTCCTCTTCAGACAACCCTTCCCGAACAGTACGGGACTCCTCATCACTCAATGTCTGGATAAAAGACTGGAGTTTGCGGAAGAACTCTTCTGCGGTATAGGCCCCAAGATTATATTCATCCACAAGCTCTTTAAACTTCTGCTGTAAATCCTGTCGGCTTTTATTTCTGGCGACCATGGGGGCCAGTTTGCGAGCGATCAGATTTTTTAACTTCTCAGCATCGGAAACCCGGGGCTTGGTCACGTTGCTGACCATTTCCGCCAGAGCATCAAAGTCAATACCGGCAATATTCACAGGATCAGGCAGATTTGAGTCAATTTTGATGGTTTCAATGGACTCATCCAGCAACTCATTAACCTGGTGACGCACGACATCCAGAACATCTTCATCATCAACACTTAGGCCGGACTTTTCTCTCATCTGCTTGTAGATAACATTGATAGCAATGCGTTTCTGCACATAGCTGTCGGCGCTGCTGTCTGGAAGAATCGCTTTAAAAATACGGTTAATCTGTCTGACAAAGGATGTGAAGGTGTCTTTATTCGCGGGTTCCAGCAGCTTGTCACTGGCTTCATCCAACAGTTGCAGTTTTCTGAAATCGGTGGGAGGGGTTGCAATAATTCCGAGCAGATCAATTTCTTGCTCCGTCAGAAACAGCTTTAGTTCTACTATTGCCTGAGTCAGAGCATTTAATAACTCCAGTTTGCTGTTTGCAGGAGAGTCGACATCTTCAGGAACATCATAAATCTGCCCATCTTCAGCGACACCACCACCATAGCGCCCCAGAGCGGTCTGTAGTGCACCAAATATATTGATGTAGTCAACAATCTGTCCGCAGGGCTTCCCCGGAAAAACCCGGTTGGCCCTGGCAATCGTTTGCATCAGGGTATGATTTTTAAGAGGCTTGTCCAGATAGAGCGTGGAAACACTCTGGGCATCAAAACCAGTGAGCCACATGGCACAGACAAAAACGATCCGGAGCGGGTCTTCCGGGTCTTTAAACTTATCGTCCAAATCCTCTTTGATCATCCGTTCCCGATGAGGACGAAAATCCAATCCTTTTTTTGCCAACCGCTCATGATCATTCTGGCTACTGGAGACCACTACAGCCATATCGGTACTTTCCATATAAGCGATCTGGTCATGGAGCTTTTGCTGACTGCTGCCAGAAGCGAACCGAATCCGGGTCTTTAAGCTTTCCAGAGTGAGCTTCCAGTGGTGCTGAACTTTGTCATACATCTTGATCGCAGTGGCTTTATCGATGGATACCACCATCGCCTTGCCCCACAAGCCACCGGAAAAGGGCTCCCTATTGATATGGTAACTCACCAGATCTTTGGCAATAGTATCAAGCCGGTCATCACGGGTAATGATGTGGTATGCCCGGCCAAACTCGGTTTCCAGTTTAGACTGTTGCTCTTCGGTCAGGTCAGCATTGTCGAGTATCTCCAACAAGTCTTTGCCGAGATCCTCACGGTTCAGGCTGACTTCTGGTACTCGATTTTCATAATAGAGTGGCAGGGTAGCGCCATCATCTACCGCATCAGCAAAGTTATAGATACTGACATAATCGCCGAAGACCTCCCGGGTTTTACCTTCATCGGTTTTATCTGCCAGTAACGGTGTCCCGGTAAAAGCCATAAAGCCAGCATTGGGCATAGACTTACGCATATTCATTGCCAAAGAAGCATACTGACTGCGATGAGCTTCATCAGTGATAACAACGATGTCATCACGCTCAGAGAGCACAGGGTAGTTATCACCCTTGAATTTTTGAATCAACGTAAAAACAAACCGATGGTCTTCACTCAGCAACTGTTTCAGCTCTGCCCCAGACTCTGCCAGGCATAGCTCATTGAGCATACCTGTCGTGTTGAAGGTTTTGTAAATTTGTTCATCCAGATCAGCCCTGTCTGTAACCACGACAAATGTCCAGTTACCGGGGTACTTGCGAAATGCTTTCTGGGTAAAAAACACCATTGAGAAGCTCTTGCCGCTCCCTTGGGTATGCCAGAAAACGCCAAGCTGCCCATTGCGCTGCTTTATATTTTCCAGCCCGGCCAAGCTCTCGTTTACACCAAGATATTGGTGGTATTTGGCCAGAACTTTTATGGTGTGCCTGGTTTTCACGAATAGCGTGAAGTTCTCAACCAGATCAAGTAAGCGAGACTTGTCACAGGTTCCACGAATCGCTACTTCCAGGCTAACTTTACGCTCTTCATCTTCACTGGCTATTTTTTTCCATTCAGCAAAATGCTCCCATTGACTGGAAACAGTGCCAACCCTGGACTGAATGCCGTTAGAAAGGATGATCAGCTGGTTATAGTGAAACAACTGTGGAATCGTATTCCGGTAATCTTTGAGGTTATCTTTATAGGCATTGATCAGTTGCTTATGACTGGCTTTCAGCTCAATAAAGACTAATGGCAGGCCGTTCACAAAACCGATGAGATCAGGTCTGCGAGTCTCAATTTCTCCAGAGATAAACATCTGGCTGCACAGTAGGAAATGATTGTTTTCAGGAGTGTTCCAGTCGATAAAGCGAACAACAACATCGTCACCTTCATCGGTAGAATCAACAAATTTATAGCCCTGCTTCAATAGCTGATGGATCTCTTCATTAGCCGCAATGGCGCTCATGGCACTGCGGTCGCGAGCCATTTCATCCACTGCATTTTGTAGAATGACTGGATCTATACCGGGGTTCAGTTTGCGAATAGCATCCTTCAGTGGTTGGTAAAGGATGACATCTGAGCGGTTGTCCCGCCCAAATGTACCATCAACTCCAAAAGACTCATCCCAGCAGATAGCTGTTTCCCAGCCCATTTCTCCAAACAGGTTGATGGCAGGCTGTTCTATCAGGAGGTCTTCTGTGTAGGTCATCCTTATACAATCCGGCAATATGACATATTGGCCAAATTATACGACAGAGAGCATCCGCAAAACAGTTTGAACATACCAACCAATTGCAATTTCTTAGTCAAAAATTGCTACGACTCTTCCGGCTTTTCCATTCCTTTCTGAACTGCCTTTTTCTGCTTCCGGATCCGGAGCCTTACTCACAGTAAACAAAAATTGCTGCCCTGGCTTGAAACGCAGATCCCGTTGATTTAGATCAACATTACTTTTATAGAAAAAGTAATCTTCTCCATCCTCTCCTTCTATAAACCCATAATTTGAAATCCATCGTTTCAAGTGCCCACGCATTTCAACATCTGTTTTCTCCTGAAGAATATCTGTCAGGCGAATAAAGCAACGGTCATTAGTCTCCTCTGCAATCACAAAAATCTCAGGATGGCCTTTGACCAACTTTTTAAGCGATGAAAAACCATAAGTTCGAGGGTCAAAAGCCGGGTCGATATCCTTGAGAGCTTTACCCAGATCGCCAAGGTAAATCATCCCATCCCCATCGCTGCATGACTGGTAAGCATTTATCAGCAACTGATCGGGAGCGACAATCTCTTCTGCCTCTCTGGAAAACTCTCTTTTTGTATCATCTTTTATTGACAGGTTATCGAAATAGACATAATTATGGCAGGCAGCAATAAGCTCTTTGGCAGGAGGTTCCCTGCGACCGATACCCATAACGTACTTCCCCATTTCTCGAATACGCTGAGCCAAAAACTGGAAACCATTATCTGAAGAGACAATACAGACCCCGGATATTTCTGATGCTTTCGCCAGAATTTCTATAGCATCCATGATCAAAGCATGATCAGCAGCATCCTTGCCATAATTAAACTGCTGTATAGGACGTGCACCATTAGAATGAAGGACTTCTTTCCAGGAAGCCCGGGCAGGGTTAGTCCAGTCTGCATATACCCGTTTTACAGCAATGGCACCGTACTTCTGGACCTCCCGCAAAATACCAGGAAATTCCTTATGACTTGCATTTTCACCGTCAACCAGAACAGCAAAGTTTTTTGAATTGTTCACGTTGTCATCCTTGCATGGGTGTGATCAATAAATAGAGTTAACCCCGGGGACTCGATATCCTCTGGTCAGAAGACTTTTCTGAAGCGCCTCATGAATTTCGTAGAATTGATCCATATCCCAAGAATTCAGGACAGCCAGATCCTTCAAGTGCTCAAACAGCTTTTCCACTGTGAGCCGGTCAGAAAGCATGGTGAATTCCTTTTTCTCCCCCTTGTCTTCAAACGTGTGCAGAACAACAAAATCCTGACTGTGCAGCTCATGCACTGCAATTTGTTGTTCACCGCAACTTTTGTTTAAAAGGCGAACTCCACCAATCTGCACATTCTCTTCCAGGTAGGTAAACTCCACCTCTGTCGCCCATCTGGAAAAAGCGTTGGTAAGATTAATTTTGTAAGAATTTTCCGGGTTCGCAAAAACTTTAATTTCAGTATTTCCAAATAGTTGGTCGCCCCATCGCTGGATATATTCCTTCTCACCGGGTGATGAGAAGCTAATACTTTGAAGCTGACTTAAAGCTTTCTTTGAGTAGTGGCCTGTTAAGCGAAATTTTCTTTCCTTTTCAAGTCTCTCTTCATCAAATTTTTTCTGCAGTTCCAGACACTGAGATAAAATTCTTTCAGCATGCCCCTCTGGGTCATTCACGATTTGGTCTTCGTCAATTTCGACCCAGTCATAGTTAATCTTTGCCTGTACTATCGGTGGCAAGCTCGATGCATGGTGCGATGCTTGAACACATGAGCGTATAAGAGCATCGTTTATATGTTTTGGAAATCTGAAGTGCTCTTTAACAATCTCCGGTAACAACTCCTCAAGTTTTTCTGTCAGCAGGTCCTTATTAACTGGCTCTTGACTGAAGGATGGTGAAATGGCGTAAGCCAATTGAGATATCAAATGATCGATAAATCCATCCCCTTCTATGCGAAGCTTTTCGAAAGCGGCCTTTTCCGTTCTATATTGGGCCAAGGCTTCTGACAGCTCAGTTACATACTGTGTCCTATTGGGAGAATAATCCTGAAAGGGGAGAAGAAAACCCCTGTTTAATGAACGGCCAAACTCATCTAACTTGTCGAGAGCGGCATTATGATTTTTTTCGACTTCTTCAAAAATCGCCTCACCAGAGGGGTAACGACCACCGGGCAGACCTTCTGATACAGAAAGCAGCTCCTTTATGAGAATATCCTGCTCCCATTTATCAGGCCAGATCGGCTTTATCTCCTTAAGAACTTTATAGGTGTGAAACTCTTCGCCTGGTACTTTTGGGGAAAGCTTGTAGATCAACGGCTGGAGGTCTTCTACTTTCAAATTCCCCTTGCCAGCTTTTACCTGGCTGATATACGGCTGTGACTTACCAGTAATCTCAGCTATCTCACTAACACCGATCCCATTGGCTTCAGCACATTTGATCACTTCTATAGCATAAGGGTGTTTTCCTGAAGCAATCCTTGGAAAAAGAAGCTCTTCATCACTCTTTGTAATACTCATCTGCATTTTTCTCTTGTTTGTTGGTAGCAGGAGTATTTTTATACCTTTTTTTCGACTTGAAAACACCTATGAAAATTATATTTTATCTATGCAAAATATTTAATACATTGTTATTCATAATAAATTTACAAATAAAAATATTATCAGACTATCCAGGGAAGCTATATTTTCCTGTAATTTACGGCTTAATCTGGGAGTAACAGATTAACATCTCTACCATTTGCTTTGAGTGCAGTGAGACAGCACAGGAACACTTATAATCGGCTTATTATTCGCTTATAAACTGCTAATATCGATTCTGTGATGGTGATTTTATATGCAGGAAAAGAGCTTGCTCTATTTTTTTGCAGAGCAAGCTTTCTGAGAAGTTATGTTGAGCTTTGGTTGCAGCTTTTACGTCTGGAGCAGTTTAATAAAGCGAGATTCATGCTGATGCCTGACATCTCCCCAAGGCATGGTTCGCTGCCTGGGGTAAGTAACATACAGCCAGCGTTTGGCCCTGGTCACAGCAACGAAAGCACTATTTTTCTCCTCATCTAATTCACGTTGAGATTTTGCCCTGTAGTCAGGAAAAATACCCTCGCACATCCCTGCAAGAAATATAATATCCTTCTCAAGCCCTTTCATCGTGTGAACCGTGCTCAACGTCAACCCCTCGGAACTGACATCGCCTGCCAACTGACCAAGTGCCTTGGCGTTTCGATAGGATTGAAGGGAGTTCCCTAAACCTTTGCGCCTAAAAGTTGTCCAGCTGGTATAAAACTCTTCCAGTTCCGATATGCTGGTTACCAGCTCGGGATCAGCAGCATCTCCGGACTTTGCCAATGCTTCCAGGCTCCCTACGAATTTGAGCCGGAACTTCCTGACATTAGGGTCATCTGCATCCAATTGATGAATGGAGTGTAACAGTTCAGAAATCAGTTCTGGATATTTGACGCTTGAGACCAGAGCCTGTTCTGACAGCTTGACTAATACCTCATTATCATCCCACTTACCTGGAGCCGACAATTCCAAAATCTGGCACAACTTCTTACCATCCACCCAGCTCTTCGGATTGAGTTTTATTCTTATACCCAAGTCAAGCACCTTCCCAAACAGGGAATCGGGTTCTGCTGCTCTCTCTCCTTTTTTCATATGAAAGGAGATGCCCGCCTCCTTCAAAGCCTTTTCTAAGGCTGGAAACACAAACCTGTTCCTGGCAATGACTGCCATATTAGACAGGTCAATCCCCCCTTCTATTTCTGAATGTGTTTTGAGCTCAAGGAGTTCTTGAACTTTTTCCACAATCCAGTCAGCTTCCATGAACTCATCATATTGAGGGGCAATTTCAAGAACCCCTTGGAGAGCCGCATCATTTTCTTTCTGGGATCCGGGCTTCAGTTTATTAGCAGCCTCGATCACTTTTGCAGAGCTACGGTAATTCTCGATAAGTTCATATCTTGACGGCTCAAAATCATCTACAAAAAAATCGCACAGGTATGTTGATGAAGAACCATTGAAGCCATAAATCATCTGATTTGGATCTCCAACCATCAAAACACTGCTGAGCTTATCCCCACACAAGATTTTGATAAATTCATACTGTGCTTTGTTGAGGTCTTGAGCCTCATCAATACAGATATGCTTATACTTGGCTCTATAGATATCACCCACCCATTCCTGAGACTGTAATACCTCATATGCCCTGATTAAAATATCATCAAAATCTATACCGCCACTGTCCAGCAATGCTGCCTGATAGTCTTGGTATATCCTCCAGATTCTTTCAGCATCGCTTGGATAGAGATTTGAAACTTCATCCTCAGTAGTAACCAGCTCTCGTTTAATGGTTGAGAAGACATCCATATAGCGTTGCATTATCCGCTCGCGGTTACGGCGCTCTTTTGTATCCTCAACCTGAAGATACTCATCAATATCGACGCCATGATCACGCAGGGACTGAAGAAACACCTCCATTCGGTCCTGGTCGCGCTCATAAATATGCAGTTCATCGGGTAAACCGATGGTATGTCCATACTGCTCAAGCACCCTTTGAGCAACTGCATGTATAGTGGACACCCATGCCCGATCCTCAACATCTTCTGTATCGTCGAGCCTCTGCCGCATCTCATCAGCGGCTTTATTGGTAAAGGTTAAGGCAATAACACAGTCTTTTCTGGTTTGCTCAAGTATGTAACGTACACGTTCTGTGAGAACTCTTGTTTTCCCTGAACCGGCTGATGCCAATACCTGCATTGCATTACCAATAGCCGCATAAACAACAGATTTCTGAGCTTCCGATAAAGCAATCATAGAGATACCCATTCTTCAATTTTTGTAAACGCCTCTTTGAGCGCCTCAGGCAGCAGACCTTCTTTTTCCCTACATTGAGGGTTTCTACTAATAACGTCAGCAAAAAAGCCTGCATACGATGCCTTTGCACCTCTCATTTCTTTAAGGAGATCATCATCTGTTAATGATGATAGATCCCGATATTTAGCAGCTCGGAAGTGCTCATTTTCACTGCCTTTTGTTTTTGTTAGCACTAATGCTTCAATGATTTCTTCTCTCAGGCCCAATGTTTTAAGCAGTTCAGCCTCAATATCGTTACCATCATTCAAAAAGCAGATGGAAAATATAGAGTTATCAAGCTCTAAGCCCGTATCTTTTTTGATATTGCTGATTTGTCGTGACACATCTACTTGAGTACTACCATCGTTGTCACTGACAACAAAAACGGGTATACCCAAGCTACAGGCCATCTTGATGAATGGCGCATAATTTTTGCCACTGGCACCAATGAAGTTCACGCCACACTCAAATGAGCTTTTGCCGTAGTACGATTCAAACATGGCTGGAAATATCTGCTCCTCGGTTACTCCCTCAAATAAGACCAGCGCTTTTGAGAACAAGATCTCACCCCGGCAGCGCAGCACTTCCCTATGCAAAGCATTCAGGTCTTCTGGGTCTAGAGGAAAATCAAAGGAATAAGCGACAACGCCTTCTCCCTTGTTAGCCAAGGCACAGATATCATGAATATCTGCCATTGATGCAAGGTAAGGGGAATGAGTACTGACTATAACTTGCCCGTTACTGTTGGCAAGCTGGCGGTATAGTGTTCTCTGAGCATTCGGGTGCAGGTGAGCTTCTGGCTCCTCTGCAGCCATTATCGGAAAAAAAGGTTCAGCCTCTTCCTCATATTTACTGGCCAGCATTTCAGTGAAGGCCTTAACCGTTAGCATAGAAGCCCAGCTTCTGGTTCCCATTCCATGGTATTCCATTGAAAAGGACGTATCTTCTTGCTCCCCAAAATGAACTGTAAACTGCTTGGACAGGTCACGTATTTTTTTGGGGAATGGTGTGATTTCTGCCTTGCCGGTTCCCTGGAAAGATTGGTTAAGCTTCTCAAGGTGCAGTTTCAGGTTACTAAGTGGTTCACTGTTCTTGACAGCCAGTTCGTTAATTTCCCTGACCATATCTTCGAGCTGTGCAACCTGTTTTTCATCATAATCAAGGCCAGCCAGAACTCGACCTACAAACGATGTTTTCTCTTTCAATTCCTGGTGGATATCCCGCTGCGCCTCAATCCCAATAAATGGAACCGCATCCATTCGGCCTGATAATTTATTTTTCTTGCTGAGTTTTTCATCCTGCCACTCAGCGAAAGAAGGCCATCTTGTAAGTGCATAACGGTTGGTGGTATACCCTCCCTTAATGACATCACTTGCACTCTCCGTTCTTATCGCAAGGTACTGCCTACCATCAGCTTCTTGCTGAATTTTATCTCCAAACTCTTGCTGCCAGTCTGCAGTAAATTGCGGGATACGATTCCCTTCACTGTCAGCTGCCACTATTCTTATGTCGATCAGAATCTTTTTGGCTGTCTGGTCTCTACTATCAATATGGAAATCTTCATCGGACAAGTATCTGGCATAGTCTCCCAAAGCCAGCTGGAGAGCTTTGATAACTGAAGTTTTTCCTGAATTGTTAGTCCCTATGAGCACTGTTACTCGACGCAGTCTCATCTCCAGGTTCCGGATCCCGCGAAACCCTGATACCCGAATGATGTCTATCTGTATACCCATGGACACATACTCTTTCTTTTGATGTTCAGAATTCCAGCAGAGCAGTAATAGCTGGCTGCACAAAAGATAGCCTGACAGCTTAATTTTGCTGAGTTAAAAAGATATGGAGAGGCTACTTTAACTAGTCAGCCTTATTCTCCAACCTGCAAATCCAGCGCTTGCTGAACCAGCCCCATCACGTAATCTAGCTCGGAGAGTTTGTCCAACTTGACCCTTACATCCCCATTACCCATGTGGCCAATGTTGGTCATGTCTCTGCAAAGCATTTTCGGGTCATCAATTTGGTCAAACTTCATATTCAGCATGAGCCGGAGGCCGTTAGCCCTTGGTACAACATCCACAAAATTGGTATCGAACTTAAACGCGATATACTGCTTGAAGCACTCCTCACGCACATCTTCATCCAGTGCCAAAACTTGGGCTTTAAACTTCTCGTATAGAGTTTTTACCGGTTCTTTATTGAGAAAGGGATGATCCTGGAGACTGTATGCAGAACGAACTTCAGGCTGTTGATATGTGTTGAGGACTTCTTCATCTAATTGTGGGCAGGGCCAAACGTCAACCATAACCTCACTGAGCTCTCTGGCTCGCTCCTGAATGGCTTGTTCATCCCATTTTTCGAGTTTTGCCAGATGTTTGTTTAATCGCAAGTGACTATCGGCGAAACCACCCTCCATCGTTTGTTTCTCTTTAAACGATCTGTCACTTAATTCAGAGTTGTAGCCTGTGAGAGTCAGGTTTCCAAGCGTGTGGAGATACGTTTCCTGAACCTCTTGCCAGTTTTCCCCCAGCTCTTTTTTCCAGGCATCAGAGAGATCCGGATTTTGCGGCATCACATGTTCAATGGTGTATTCAGCCATGTGAATTGGTTCTTTGTGGTGATGGTTCTCCAGCCTGCGCAACCAATAAGCTTTATTGCGCATGTTGTACATATCTTTGGTTTGCAGGTTGTGTTTGAACTCATTATCCAGAGGCATACGACGATTGCCTGTTAATAACAAAAAGGCAGCCTTGAAACTTTCAACGTAGCGGTCTTTCTTTAAATCCCTGCTGAAGCGGGCAAAGGTTTTGTTCATGGAATTGGTGGGAATCCAGCACACCAGCCGGCGGAAGGCATAACTTTCGATATAGCGAACACATTCGACAAACTCGTCCAGAGCAAGAATTTTGTGGTCGTAATCGTTATAGAGCTCCAGCACCAAGGGGTGAGCTACATCGACCTTGTAACTGATCAAATCCGAGAATACTTCTTTCAGCGCAGGCTCTTTTTCGGCTCCAAGGGTAAAAGCCACATAGTAGGTGGAGTACCGGTATACCTCCGCGACGATATCTTGAATAGTCTCGGCACTTTTGGCGACGTACGCCTTGAACCCTTCATAAACTTCGTCCTGTCGAGGGGTGTAACCGGTTTTCAGTGTTAAAAAGTCGCGCATAAAGGCGTTAAACCGCCAGCCGTATTCCCCATGGCCAAAATTTTTCTCCATAGGGAACCAGAAATCTTTATAAAGCCGGTTTTGTTCCTTGATATCCTGTTTCATCAGCACATAGTTGCGGATCAAATCCGCCTCACTCAGTGCCAGTCCGGTGGAGTTCAGGCTTTCAAAAATCAGCTGGGGATCATCCTTGTCTTTATCCAGGGCGATATCGACAATGATCAGCTTCTGTAGCCCCTTGTAGATATGGCTCAGCTCGTCATCGTCCAGATTGGCCAGTTTCCCGGCAAAGAACCGATAATTCTGTTCAACCCGGTGAACGGACTCTTCTTCAAAGTCTACTTTGCCATCCACGATTTTATGAAGGGCTTCATTATCACTCTGGGTTAGCACCAGCTTGTAATAGAGTTCTCCGTCTTCCTCAGCATTGCACAGGTAGTAATTTTTCAGTTTTTTGGCATTGGTGCCGTCAATCTCAATTTTCTGTTCAGCCTTCTCATTACGCTTGGTAATCTCGTGGGACAGGGCAGCAATCAGCAGGCTGTTTGATGTCAACCGTTGCTGACCATCAATTACCAACAGCTCAGGTACGTCACTGTGGCTATAGAGACTGCGTTCCACATACACGACAGAACCTATAAAATGCCCTTCGAGTCCGGTAGAGCCAGCCCGAAGAATATCGTTCCATAGCTGTTCACACTGGGCATAGGTCCAGCTGTACTGGCGCTGGTAGATCGGGATAATAAACTGGGCAGATTTCTGCAAAAACTTGAACAATCGTGTTTCCGTGGCTTTCATTCGGTAGTCCTTTAGAGTTGGATCTGGCCTGAGATCAGTTTGGGGAGGAGCATGTCTCGTTGTTGTTTGAGATTTTCGTTTCGCTGAGTCAGGTTGTGAATACTCCTGAACATTGGTCGAACAAGTTTAGAGAACTCTTCCACAAGTTCCTTGGGAGGCAAGGCTAGCTTGAAGCTATCAAAACAAGCATTCTGAACCCGCTGCCTTCCAGATGCCCCAGTCATACTTTTGATAGCATTTTCTCTGAAGGGCATAGACCGAGCGAGAAGGTATATGTATTCGGAAGTCAGTAACTTTGACTCCCGGAGAACGATAAACTCCGTAGAGCCAAATCCAACAGGATTGGCTTTATCAAGGAACTGGACATAGCCAATCTTGCCATTTTGCAGACATGGTGTGATTCGTGAGAATAAGGTGTCGCCATTTATAAACTTAGCACCACTGTTACCAGCTTTTGCTTGTATGTCTCCGATTAGCATGGAGTCTTCAGATAAACCACTCATCGGGACAAATAGCTTTTCCCCTTCTTTGGGTAGCTTTGTTCTTGGATTTATTTGCATAGCTTCTGATGCTGAAACTAACTTCCAGTTCTCAGGCATTATCCCTAGTGGGGAGTCCACAAAACTTACCTGTCTATGATCGGGAAAACGGAAGTGAACAAACCACTCTCGATAGAAGGATTGTGCCATTTCTTCCAAAATGGCTATGCGACGGCAGTTATTTGCAATGATCACATCATAAGCGTTTAAAACCTTGCCAATTTGTTTTTGTAACTCTAATGAAGGTAACTTGATTTTCAAATTTTCAGCGTCACCAACGCGGATGTGCTCAACTGTAGAGCCAGAACCAGCAGCTTTAAGCTGCTCCTGCATAAAGGGGGCTTGCAAGGCATACAGAAAAAAATATGGATCTAATTTTTCAGGATCAGCCCTGTATTGCATCAATCGTTGCCCAATAAAAATTTTTTCACTGGATGTTGTTATCATGCCAACGTCACCAAGAGGAGCCTCTCGCGTGAGTACAACATCTCCTAATTGAGGTACGGACCGCCTGGTCCATTTCTCAAAAGTTGCCTTTTCAACAAATCTTGCCCCTTTGAGACTGATCACTCCATTTTTGACATTAGTTGTCCTGATCATTTTGTATGGTGTTTCGTAATCAACTACCGGTGCAGTTTTGTTCACACAGTCAATGATCGAAAGACACACATCTTTTATAGGAACTTCTGGCCAAGACTCCGGAGTCATAATACCGCCCCTAAAACCTTAACTACATTTTCACCAATCATAGTTTCTAGCTCATGAGCTTCGGCATTCAGTACCTCTAGCTCTTCCTGCAAGGTTTCCAGCTTCACAGCAAAGTCTTCATCCTGTTCCTCTTTCCCTTGAGAAACCCCCACATAACGACCTGCATTCAGGCTCCAACCTTGATCAGCAATCTCTTCTAATGAGGCAACTTTACAAAGTGCTGCAACATTCTGATATTTCCCTTCTGGAAAATATTTTTCTAACGCCCAGCTACCATCATTACCACTATCAGGATGGTTTTCCATAAAAGTGTGGTCTGCCTGCTCACCACGATAGAGTTTGACGATATTGGCGATAAAATTTAACTGCTCAGAGGTGTAGTCCCGCACTGCCCGAGTGACCTGTCTGAAAATATGTCGGGCATCAATAAACAGAACCTTGTCTCGATTTTTCTCTTGCTTATTTTTATCGAAAAACCAGAGGGTGCAGGGCAGAGTAACTGTATAAAAAAAGTTGCTGGACACCGCCACCATCACATCCACAGCACCGGTCTGAATCAGTTTTTTGCGAATTTCCAGCTCAGAACTCCGGGCATCGCTGGCGGAGTTCGCCATCACAAAACCCGCACGACCTTTGTCATTCAGAGCGGCGTAAAACATCTGAATCCAGATGTAGTTACCGTTATCAGTGTTTGGCATACCAAAAGGAAAGCGTTTTTTGTCATCTTCAATGCGCTCCTTCTGAATTTTATCCACGTTAAAAGGCGGATTAGCCATAACAAAGTCAAAGGCTCCGGCACAGCGATGGATATCTTCGTAGTAGGAGTTACCTTCCCGGATATCTCCCTGCAAACCATGGACTGCCAGGTTCATTTTTGACAGCCGAACGGTATCGCCTGTTTTCTCCTGCCCGAAAATGGAAAGTTCGTCTGAAGCGCTACGGTTATGCTCTTCCACAAAGGCTGCACTGGATACAAACATGCCGCCGGAGCCACAAGCTGGATCAAAGACCTTGCCGTGGAATGGTTCTATTATCTGGGTAATAAGGCGAACCAGTGGGGATGGTGTGAAAAACTCTCCACCGCCCTGGCCTTCACTTTTGGCAAACTCATTGAGGAAGTACTCATAGATCCGACCAAAAATATCGGTACCCAGGTCAAAGCGAATGCCAGCAAAGGTTTTCAACAGATCCTGAAGAATATCGTCTTCAAAGCGGGTGTAGGTTTTTGGCAGGGCATCACGAATGGCTTCATTTTCAGCTTCCAGTGCTTTCATGGCGGCATTAACGGCCAACCCTATGGAACGATCTTCCGGCAGTTCCAGCAGACGGGAAAACAGGGCTTCTTCCGGCACATACATCGCACCTTCTGCCTGAATGGCAGTGCGAATATCTCCACCTCCTCGACGACGCCCGGTGGAGGCTTTCGCATCCAACCGCTTTTTGGCTTCAGTGAACCGATACTCGGCATAACGCAGAAAAATCAGCCCCAGTACAGGCCGGGAATATTCCTGGGCTGTAAGGCCACTGTTAGCACGAAGATTATCTGCAGCTGACCACAGTCGTTTTTCCAGCTGCTCGATATTTTTGAAATCGGACATGTAAAACCTGTTTATCCCCTAAGGAACATGCCCCTAGTGGATAGAGAATAAGTAAATTGTCCGATATTTTATGCCTTTCCATACGAGAGTTACAGGGAAAGGTCATGGAAAGCAGTTTGGTCAGAGAAGAGATCTGAGTGGAATTTGATCGGTATATCGGGCGGGAACTATGGGAGACTCTCCATTGTCCGCTTTCATATTCCATGCGGATGGTGCCATCATTTGTTTGTAATACAGGTTGTTGATCTTTTCAGAAAATGGGTTCGGTTGGCTTGACAGCTTCTCTGAAGCATCTATTTCATCGTAGCGATCATCTATGCAGGTCATGTAGAAATCAAACGCTTCTGAAAAGTGCTCAAGAGTGAGTTCATGGTCATCGTTACAAATAGCAACTTCACAAGCATAATTAATCAAGTTCCGTAATCTGCGCATATTGCCCTTTGAGAAGGCAAATAACCTCGGGTATAGGTCTTCGGATGATAAATCCGTGTTATTATTGAATGGCAGTTCTAATGAAAGCCGCTTTAAAAATTGCTTGAATATCTTCTTATCCTTATCTTCTTTAACTCTAAAGGGCTCTAAGTATCTTATTACCGGAAACCTGATTGAAAGCTGGTCATCATAATTAAAGATGATGCGACTATATGGCAAGCCAAATAGTATGATCGGTTTTTTTGAAATATTTACTAGCGTTTTTAGCCATGTTACAGCATCACGAAGCACATCATAGGACTTGGTTTCAATTAAATGATGAAACTCATCCAGCATACATATTTCCACTCCACAATTACTCATCAATTTCCCAGCCACTTTCGTTAATTCAGACGGAGAAAGGCCTCTATTTGGTAAATCATGCCCCATATCATCTAACAGGTTAATTGCGGCATCCTTAGGGTCTGTTTTAAAGGGGAGCTCACTGAACAGAACTGTTAATTTAGTACGCTCTTTTTCATCTTCTACAGGATTGAGCTGCAGGTATTTTTCCATCAGCGAAGTCTTTCCAGAACCTGGTTCTCCAAGAATTGCAGCACATTCTGGTCTTCCTTTGCAGCGCTTCGATACCAATCGATTTCTATGTATTAAATTAAATATACTCTTCAAATACGGTGATTGAATATAGCATTCTCTAACTTTTGCCAATCGATCAGCCTTATTTTCATCTATATCAAAGTTCATATACTATCCCATTCTGAAATATCAAGTTCTTCGTCACTATGTTGAGTAGGTTTCTCTTCTAATTCCTCCAAATTATCATCCAGACTTTCATGTTCCTCGTGATTTTGCATATTTTCTTTTTCATGGTTTTTAGTACTATCAAGTACAGAGGTATTTCTATCCTGCTCGACCCCCATATGCTTTGCTAATGCTGACATGTCGGCTACAGAAAAAGTATTTGGAGAAGTTTCCAGAATTTCAAACACATCTTCTCTACTCTTCTGTTCAGATCTATCCGCGCCTGAATTATCGCATCGTAATTTATTTTGCTCCCAACCTGCCTTTTAGCATGTTTTTTATGTGCCTCATGCTGGCATTGCCGCAACCCATTATTCCTAGCATCCACAGCAGAGACCTTAAAGTACTTTCTGGTGTTTTTATTAAATACGTAGATATAACCCAAATCATCTTCATCGACTTTATACTTTGTTTGGCAACTTCCAATTTTTGAACGATATGCAGCTAACTCTTCTGAGTCGTAACGAATGTAGTCTCGTGTCAAACCACCTTTCGTCAGTTTGCTTTCACAGGTTTTATTAATAATTATTTTTAGCCTTTCTGGTTCTATAACAACTGGTGGATACTCCTTCTCCGACTCTTTCCAGGTAACGTTAGGTATTATTTGTTCTTTTCCATGAGGTGATACTTGAAACACATCTATAATCCACTGATACACGACTTCAATCAAGACCTCAAATGTTACTACCGCATTTTCTTTTGGATCATAATCCTCCCTTTCTCTGATTGAGTTAAATGTCTTACCTTTCTGTTTTTCTAAAAACTGCTTGTTTATCGTCCCAAATCTTCGTTCTGCCTTAGCTTTAAACCATGGTTTTTTTACAGGGTTAAATGCATGATTAGCTTCAAGGTCCGCTAGTACTTGTTTCAGGTCATCGCTCCAAAACTCCTTCCCATTATCAAATATATATAATGCAGCTTTGCCATAGCAAAGCCATTTGTTTTTAATTGCCGGATATTTTTTATTGATAAAACCTTTATCCATAATAGAGTTCATAATGAGTTTTATAGCGACGTTGGCACTGGGCGGGTTAAAGGATATATATATACCCACTAACGATCTCCCCCTGTGCCAACATAGTTGTCGCCTCTCCTGAATTTAAAAATCTAAACAGGGG
>NZ_JAHHPM010000369.1 GCF_024606345.1 Endozoicomonas sp. YOMI1 | reverse complement strand
TTCCAGCTTATCTTCCAGCTCATCCAAACGATGATGAAAATCCTTTACCTGAAGCGCCTCAAACTGCGCCCTGACCTCTCTGAATTTTCCGGGACAATGTTGAAGCCCTAACGATTCTAAACTGTTCAGTTCTCCCTTGATCCACTGCATCTGATTTCGACACTCTGTTATCTGATCATCCCCCCACTGATCCGCCATCAATCGATCCATATGAGTACTCAAATACGCTAACTTTGTTCCAGTCTCAAGTGACAGGGCATCATAAGAGGGCGGTGGAGCTAACGGCGTTGGTGCTGGATCAGCCATCGCAAAAGACGATGACGGCAGTTGAACAGGCTGATAAGCCAGGTCGGGTTGCCTGGCAGGAAGGCCACTGAATTCTGGCAAGCCATGGTCTTCAGCGACAATTTTGTTACCATCACCTGTATGGGATGCTTCTTTAGTCCCGGTGGTCGGGTCTGTGGCAAAATGGCCGTTGACTTCATCCAGCAACTGCTGCACCCCTTCAGCAATGGAGCTTTCTGATTTTTTGACCAGGCCGCAAAAACTCTGCCCTAAGGGCCGATCCAGACTACCACTGCTTGCCTCAGTCTGAAGCCTGAGGATCAGGCCAGTAACGATCTTGATCTTTTGCTCTTTGCTGCGCCCCTGGCTGTCATCCACCGGTAGCCCGAAGGCAGCAAAATCTTTTTTCAGGTTACTTAAATTGAAGGATTTCGTACCTTGCTGGTGCTCTGCCCTTCTGCACATACGCTCTGCGATATTTTCAACCGCCTCACGCCCCTTGCCCCGCAGGAAACTGTCAATCGCGCTTAAACTGATGGTCCAGCGATCAAACTTTACCGGGGCTGCACTGGCACTTTCGCCCTGATGACCGCCGTATAATTGAGATTGGAATACCGCTGTGCTCTGGGCAGGAATGGATGGTATATTCATGGCAAGTTACCCCTCGACTCTAAGATTGAATATCGGAGTTCAGAGTTCTGCCATAAGATAAAGTTCAAACATTGGATTAGACGATTTAATTATTTCCAAGCGATGGTGATAGCCGCTTTTTAAGAAATTATCCTTAAATTATTTCGTGACGATTTCTCACCAAAGGCCATGATTTTGATGTTAGATACAACGGCTGCTTTTTGTTTCCAGAGTCGTATGGTTAATGCAGAACTGATGCCGTAACGCCACCCGGATTTTTCGTTTAACCGTTTCAGGTTCAGCACCATTCAACAGAATACGGCCTTCAAAGAAGATCTTTTTATCATCCAGTTGCCAGACGTGCATACACCCTACTCTTTTTACCCCCTCAATGCTTTCCAGGGCCGCCCTGATCTGATCAATATCGATGCTGCCAGGCACCCCCTGCATAAGAATAATAATACATCGTCGCAAAAGAACAGCGCCATTACAGATCACGTAGATTGATATCCCGATGGTTGCTATCACATCAAAAATATAGAGCTGGTAGTTGATGATCAGCACCCCCGCTACGATGACCACCAGAGAGGCAATCGCATCGGAAGCACTGTGAATAAATACTGCATTGATATTGATATCGCGTCTGGCTCCGGCCTTGAAAGTCAGCAGCGATGTTGTGATATTAACCAGAAGGGCAACAGCGGCAACCAACAGCACAATCCAGCCATCTATTTCCGTGGGGTAGAAATACTTACCCACGGCCTCACAGATCAGATAAATCCCTACAACCAATAAAAATACACTGTTGATCAGAGCCCCAAGAATATCTGCCCTTTTGTATCCGTAGGTCATCACCTTATCAGCTGACTTGCAACCTATTCTCCTGGCAATGACAGCCACCAGAATTGCACCGGCATCACCAAGGTTATGTATCGAGTCTGCGATCAGGGAGAGGCTTCCCGCAACACCTCCCCCAACGACCTGAACACCACTCAGGAAAAGCTTGATAAGCAGGGCAAGGCTCAGTTTTCCATCACCAACGGAATCATAATCATCATGCTGGTCCATGGATGTTTACTCAACATATCCAGAGGTTTTAATTGTAGTCTTTCCAGCTAATACAGCTGAAAAATAACAACAGTATTCTCTGAAAAAACAGTCATTTGTCGTATTATATTGACCAGTGGAGTGAGTAAAGACGTCGATCCATGCACAATACTTGAGCAATAAAAAATCCTGAAAAAGCCTGATACATCAACAGATAAAGCCTATACAGGACTATTACAAACACAATTTATGATGTTATATTGTAAGTTCTCTTTTCTGGCAGTCTGTGGTTATGCCCCACTTATCGTGATGGATTTCAGCACAGATAAAGGGAACAAAGTGGCAAGGACGACACTTTTTATGAATAACCATAAAAAAATGCCAAAAAATAAAACAACAAGGGTTGCAGTTTCCCAGCAGTTCCTTCAATGTAATGTTTAAGGATTCAAGCTGTATGGAAGCGACCAAGAAGGAAATGGAAGCTATGCTGGTAGGTACAGTCAAGTGGTTTAATAACCCCAAAGGGTATGGATTTATCCAGGCACAGGAAGAGACAGAGAATCAGGATGTACTTATCCATTACTCTGTCATTGATATGGACGGCTTTAAAACTCTGAAAGCAGGCCAGGTTGTCAGCTTTGAGATTGGCCATGGCCCCAAGGGTCTGATCGCCACGAAAGTCGTGCCCGATGACGGCAATGGCAGTTCCAGCGAAGGCACTCAGAGTGCAACTCAGGAAGAGTCATTTCCGGTTTAAATTTGGATTTCAGTTGCCCGAATACTCTTTTGCAAGACAATAGCGTGTCATTCTCCACAGTTATGTTCGTTGTGGGGAAAACACCTATTATGACAAAAGAATATTTGTTGCTATTATTCGCAGTCACTCTTTTATATAAAGAATGTCTGGCTGATCAGGGCTGCTCCGGCCACTAATGCCGGTTAACAACCACAAGTGCACTTTCTGCATCACCAATGATTAGTCAAACAGGTCCTCGCTCTCTCCATTGCGTTTGCATGGGGAGTCTATTGTTGACGCTATTGAAAGAGCCACGTTTTTCATCAATCGTTGACTCATAAATCCAAGACAAGGTAGTGCAGTGCTGCTGGACAGTTTTCCCCTCGTTGTTTCAGGCTTTCTGATTATTATTGCAGCAATTGCCTGGTATCTATGGCTGACTTTCAGTCCTTTCAAAGCCAAAACCAACACCCTTCTTTTCGACCAGGACAAGCGTGCTTTTTTTGGCCAGCTGGATATTGCCGTTCGCAGTCACTTGATGGTTTTGCCTGCTTTGCCCGTTGGCGACGTTCTTGAATCCGGCAGGTTCAGCCGCACCGCCATGGCACTGAATATCAAAAAAAACCGCCGGTTTGATTTTGTGCTCTATCACCGCAAAAAGATGGAAGTCTGTTGTGTGATCAACCTCATTCCCTACAACACAAAATCCAACTCAAAAGAGTTCAAGCTATTACGTCAGCTCTGTGCAGCTGCAGAACTGCCATTACTGGAATATGACATGAAGCCTTGGCGGGATGTTACCGAATTGAGACGCACCGTTCTCGCTACCTGCGGATTTGCAGAGGAAGGAAATCCTGATTACGAGCTCCCGACCCCAAGAGAAGCTATTGCCGAAGTCGAGACCATCGTTGATCCACAATGCCCCAAATGTCATAGTCCCATGCAACTGCGAACGCTTAAAAAAGGCCCTCAGGCAGGCCTGGAGTGCTGGGTATGCAGCACCTACCCAAGGTGCAAAGGCGCCAGAATGGTTCACTCCTGATTAATAGAACCGGCTATTAGACGGAGCCGGTTCCTTTAACCCAGATCAGGAACACTTAAGGATCACGGAAAGAAATGAAGCCATGGTTGATATTCCTGTTTTCTGCATTGTGACCTGAAAGTATTAAGGCCAATCCCTGACCCATTCCGGGCTAAATAAAGCAAGATCCCGTAAGCCCCCCCCACCTGCCTGAAAGCCAGCCTCCCTATTTTGCCAGCCTCAAACAAAGCATTCAGATGTCAGGCTGATTCAACTCACCTCAAACACCATTTGCCTTAAAGACTTCGGCGATAATCTCCTGAGCTTCGCTCTGCAGATGGGAAAGATGCTCTTTCCCTTCAAAGCTTTCAGCATATATCTTATAAACGGCTTCGGTTCCGGAGGGCCTGGCTGCACACCAGCCCCGCCCGGTAACTACTTTCAGACCGCCAATCGCGGCACCATTGCCTGGTGCGTGGGTTAAACGGGCAATGATGGGATCACCTGCCAGTTTTTCCGCTTTAACCTGCTCCGGACTCAATGCCGCAAGCACTTTCTTCTGGGCATCATTAGCAACAGCATCAAGCCGCTGATAAACCGGAGCACCGTATTTTCGGGTCAGCGCCTGATAGTGCTCGCCAGGGTCGCGCCCGGTAACGGCGGTAATTTCTGCCGCCAGCAGTGCCATGATGAAACCGTCCTTATCGGTACACCAGGTATTACCATCCCGGCGCAGGAAACAGGCTCCGGCACTCTCTTCTCCGCCAAATGCCATAGAGCCATCTGAGAGACCATCAACAAACCACTTAAACCCGACCGGAACTTCAGTCACTGTGCGCCCCAGACCATTGGCGACACGATCAATCATGGCACTGGAAACCAGCGTCTTGCCGATAGTCGCATCTGGTGACCATTGAGGGCGGTGGGTATAGAGATACTGGATAGCAACGGCCAGATAGTGGTTTGGATTCAGCAATCCATGACCACGGGTCACAATACCGTGGCGATCAAAGTCCGGGTCATTCCCGAAAGCAATATCAAAGTCATCTTTGAGGTTGATCAGTCCGGCCATGGCGGAAGAGGATGAACAGTCCATACGGATCCGGCCATCCTTATCAAGGTGCATAAACGAAAAGGTCGGATCGATTTTCTTGCTGACCAGCGTCAGATCAAGACCATAACGCTCAGCAATAGGTACCCAATAGTGCAAACCTGAACCGCCCAGAGGGTCAACACCAATGCTCAGTTTAGCGCTGGCAATGGCCTCCATATCCAGCACATTTTCCAGATCATTCACATAGGGTGTAACGAAGTCATACTGGTGGACTTTGCCGGATCTGAGCACCTGCTGAAAAGAGATTCGGTTAACACCGGAAAGGTTTTCAGCGATCAGCTCATTGGCCCGTTTTTCCACCCAGCCGGTAATATCGCTACCTGCAGGACCACCATGTGGCGGGTTATATTTAAAACCGCCATCTTCCGGTGGATTGTGGGAAGGGGTAATGACCACCCCGTCAACCAAATTGCTGTTACAGCGATTATAGGAAACGATAGCATGAGAAATAACCGGCGTTGGCGTATAGCCACGCTCCTGATCAATCACAACATCCAGATCATTCGCAGCAAACACTTCAACAGCGCTGATTAAGGCCGACTCAGAAAGCGCATGGGTATCCATGCCAACAAAAACAGGGCCTTCTATTCCATGAGCACGGCGATATTCACAGATTGCCTGACTGATAGCCAGAATATGGGTTTCATTAAACGAACCATTGGAAGACGTTCCACGATGACCCGATGTACCAAAAGCGACACGCTGACTGCTTTCTGCCTGATCGGGCCGTATCGTGTAATAGTCACTGACCAGCCGGGGAATATTAACCAGAAGATCATCGGTTGCGGATTGGCCTGCGAGAGGATGCATGGCGGTTCCTCAATAATGAAAAGTAGAGCATCAATCTATAAATAAGTGATTACGCTCACGATACCGACTATTCTTTACAGATGCATTGCCGTTTATTACTGATTTACCCCAACCCCATTATTATGAAAGAAAAAAAGGTTTTCAGGACAATTCTTTCATCACCACAACACAGCGCCCTGGTACTTCATACCACCCCTGATGTAAAACTACCTCTTCCCGGAAAGCCTCTTTATTAGCCAGATCCGTGGATAACATTCTTTGCCACCGAACGGTATTGCCACTACCTGGCAAGTTAAAACGCCGGGTTTCAGCCTCATTATTGACCAATAGCAGCAGGCTCAGTTGGCTATCCACAGGGCAACGATATCGCATCACTAGTGCATGACCAAGTTCATCAGGCAGCATCGCTGCAGTCAGAGGTATACCATGTGCATTAAACCACTCGAGCACAGCGCTGTGCCACTGCCTGTCATCTGTCTGATAACGGATTCCCAGCAATGGCTCTGACTTTCGTAAGTGAATGAGCATTGAGGTGAACTGTTGCAACTCTGCACCGTCAGGATTCTCATCACTATTGCCGTTGATTCCAGCCAACCACGACCAGTCAACCCAGCCAATCGGGTTATCCTGACAGTAAGCATTATTATTGCCATGCTGACTGTTACCAAATTCATCACCCGCCATCAGCATGGGGATACTTCGGGAAAACATCAGTGTTGTCAGCAGGTTTTTTCGTGCACGCAGTCGCAGCTTTTGAATAGCGGGATCACTGCAGGCCCCTTCAACGCCATAATTCCAGGACAGATTATGTTGATCACCATCTCGGTTGCCCTCACCATTAGCCAGGTTGTGCCGGTGTTCAAACGACACCAGGTCGTGCAGGGTAAAACCATCATGACTGCAGATATAGTTAACACTTCCAGCAGGTCTGTCACACCCAAACAGATCTCTGGAGCCAGTCAGACGCCAGGCGATATCAACCACCTGATCTTTGTCACCTCGCCAGAATGATCGTATACCATCCCGATAACGGTCATTCCACTCATGCCAGTCTCTTGGGAAGCCTTTCAGGCGGTAACCTTCAGGCCCAAGGTCCCAAGGCTCGGCAATCATCTGCCGGGTAGCAAGAACCGGGTCCTGAAATACGGCCTGAAAGAATGCACTGTGAGCATCAAACTTCCGATGTCGTCTGGCCATGGTCGGTGCCAGGTCAAAACGGAAACCATCAATCTGATAGTGCTCAGCCCAATATCTAAGGCTATCCATCACCAGCTTGATGGTTTGTACACTGTCAAAATTCAGCGTATTCCCACAACCACTGTAGTTGGTAGACACCAGATGACCACCATGGTGATCCAGCAGATAGTAATCTTTCTCGGCCAGCCCTCTCAGGCTCAGGCCTGGACCATCAGACCCCGCTTCACAGGTATGGTTGTAAACAACATCCATCACCACCCGGATACCGGCGCGATGCAATTCACGAACCATTGTCTTCAGTTCATCAACCGGATCATCAATAGCATAGGACGGCTCAGGTGCCATAAAGCAGAGCGGGTTATAGCCCCAGTAGTTTTTCAACCCCAGCTTCTGTAATCTTGGCTCGCTGAGAAAACTGGTAACCGGCAACAGCTCAACCGTATTGACGCCCAGATCCTTCAGGTAATCAATAACGACAGGATGACACATCCCCAGATAAGTCCCCCGCAGGGCTTGCGGAATATTGGGATGCTGACGGGTAAAGCCCTTTACATGGCTCTCGTAAATAATACTGTTATCATGGGAAAGCTCAGGCCTGGTAACAGACTGCCAGTCAAACTGTTCGCTCCGGACCACCGATTTGGGCAGCAAATGGCCATTGTCCTGATCATTGAACAACCATTGGTTTCTTTCCTTCCCTGAGTAATCATAGACAGCAGGCTGCCAGTTAATCCCCCCTTTGACCTGGCGGGCATAAGGGTCCAGCAGCAGTTGATTAATATTAAAACGTAACCCTTCATCAGGCGCCCAGCGGCCATCGGCGCGATAGCCATAGGCCTGACCTTCCTGCCCCCCTTTAACCAATATATGCCAGATGCCTTTTTCAGGGCCATACATGGGAATGCGCTGCTCCCCCCCAGTGCTGTCAAACAGACACAGCATCATGGCTGACGCTTCCGGTGCATATACCGCAAAGTTCACACCCACCGCTAAGGCAGGAAGCTCCGGTTGCAGCTGCTGATTCAGAAAGTTGGCCCCCAGATGGTGGCAACTTCCCGGGCCAAATGATTCTAACGTTATTCGTGGCTGATTCATGTATCCAAGACATCAACATAGTGGAATAGGCTGAATTTTAATTTGATTCACCAACAATGACTACTGCTGTTGAAAATGTCCCTTTAACCAGGGTTACTTCCGAGTAGAAGAGTCGGGTAGCCGGGTGACATTACTGCCACCCAGACTGGGTCGAAGGAGCTGCCAATTGTAGCTCCAAGCCGGGTCAAGGGAGATACAAATTGTAGCTCCGTTTCCCAGTCGAGTCGCCCAAGGGAACCTCCCCCTCAGGCGCTCACAGAACCGTACTTGAAC
>NZ_JAHHPM010000368.1 GCF_024606345.1 Endozoicomonas sp. YOMI1 | reverse complement strand
CGTCCTCGCACGGTGCATCGACCCGGGCCCCGGCGGCCAGCAGGTCAGCAGCCAGTCCCCGGTGGCCTTTCTGGGCGGCGATGGACAACAAAGTCACTTTATTGCCACTAATGCTACTCAGAAAACGCTGGTCAACTATTGCCGGGTTCGATAACAACACCTGGGCGATAAAGTCACGCTGCCCATTGCGAACAGCCCGCAGTATCGGCGACTCAACAAACGGATTGGTCTCTTTATCATCATTGAATAAAGATGAATTTTCACGAACCAGTGGTACAGCAATGCCGCGGCACACGGCACAGGTTCGCTGACCAATATCTTTCGTTTGCAGCCATCGGGTAATACACGGCTCGTGATAACGATGATGACAGTTCGTCAGCAGGACTTTGGAGTGCTTGAACATCCCCTCCAGGCAAATCGGACAATCCTCTGAATCATTCATCAATTCAGAGGTGCAGGCGGCAGAAACTGGACTTATCATCGAGTTCAGGTAAAAAAACGGATTAATATGAGGTAGATAGACCATAGAAAAGCGGAAAGTTCCAATCCTATTGCCGGGTTCGATAACCACACCCGGGCGATAAAGTCACGCTGCCCCTTGCGAACAGCCCGCAGTATCGGCAACTCAACAAACAATTCCTGATATTCCGGGGGCTGCGGGGATTGGAGCCAGGCTTGCCCGGCTGATACTATTGGCGATGGCCAGTTCGCTGGCCATGATTCTATCGTTGCCGCCAGATGGGGAAATCCATAAAAAATGGTTACAGGATCAGGCACCGAATTGTGGCCGGGATAAGGTGACAAAACTGATCAGGGAATTAACCGAACAAAGGTACATAACCAAGAAAGTTCGTCGAAGTTAAGATGGGAAAAAACTGGCATAAAAAAAACTGGGGTCAAGTCTTGATTCTTGATCTGGTGAGTAGGCCGGCGGAACTTCCCCGCCAGTCCCTCGCGGGCATCCAGACAACGTTTTAGCATCCAGTCAAGATCCTTTAAGTCGGGTGAGTCTTGCTAAAAGCCACCTGACGCCGCCCCTTCGCCCCACTCCCATTACAGAAGCTTCAACACTACTACGAACGGCTCCGACCCAGTGCGCAGCATCGGTACTCAAGCCCTTGTGGGTCGGCTACTTGGGAGTCTTCCTTAACATCCGCACGACTGGTTCCCGCAGCTCTATGGGAAAACCCAGTACAGAGTCATGCCTTCTATACGCCGGACACCGCCTGCACAGCATTCGAA
>NZ_JAHHPM010000044.1 GCF_024606345.1 Endozoicomonas sp. YOMI1 | reverse complement strand
GTGCCATCTGTCGCTTGCCCTTCGACCCGTTTCCTGGCTGTGATCATTGTGATGTTATAGAAATTGAGGTCAGGCCACACAAGAGGCGTTACCATCGCAAGCGATATCGCAAGACTTGCCAATGTCCGGAAACACCCGCAATTATCACCGCCCCATCTCCAGCACGTTTGATTAACAGAGGAACATTGGGAGTTTCTGTCTGGGTTGATTTAATTATCAACAAATATGCTTTTGGTATTCCGGTTAACAGACAGCTTCAGTCGTACAAACAGCATGGGCTTGATCTGGCCGCCGGAACCATTACTTCGGGAATGCAAACACTGCCTGTTCTCATAGAACCGGTCGTGGAAGCTTGCAGAGAGCGGGTTTGCCGCAGTGATCGAATGCATGCCGATGAAACCCGATGGTTGCAGTGGTGTGATGATTCAGAGGGCAGCCAGAAACATTGGCTCTGGGTATTTGTTTCCGATGAGGCAGTCTACTTCAGCATCAGTGATAGTCGCGCCGCCTCTGTCCCTGAATCAGTTATTGGAGATAGCGAGGGAACCCTTGTCTGCGACCGGTATTCTGCCTACAAGAAACTGGCCAAAGACCATCCATTGATTGTTCTGGCCTTCTGCTGGGCTCATGTCAGGCGAGACTTTATTGACGCCAGTCGTGGTGACCCGGATTTGGAAAAATGGAGCATTGCCTGGGTAGATAGAATTGCTCGTTTATATTATTTAAACGAGCAACGACTTCTTGTACGGGAAGACCCAAAGCAGTGGCCGACCCGCCAGTTGAGACTGGAAAAACATGTTGAACGTATAGCCTCTCAGCGAGATAAAGAACTGGTACGACCACGGCTGGCTGAAAAAGCGCAAAAGGTACTTGAGAGCCTTGTGAACCATTGGGAAGGGCTCTGCCGGTTTATTCAAAATCCGGACATTCCGATGGATAACAATATTGCTGAACAGACGTTGCGAGGTCCCGTGGTTGGCCGGAAAAACTACTACGGCAGCGGGAGCGACTGGAGTATGGAGCTGGCGGCCTGGTTCTTTACGGTGCTGACAAGCCTGAAGATCTGGAAGATCAATCAGAAGCTGTGGTTGAAGGGCTATCTTGAGGCTTGCATTGCTAATGACCGGAAGCCACCAGAAGATTTAAGCCAGTGGCTACCTTGGCAGATGGATGAAAGTCGTCTCAAAGAATTGCGAATCCATGACCCACCTGGCTGAAAAAAGCTCATCCAAGTCCGTAGCCCTTATAAGGCAGGTATTCCTTACCAGTCTGGTAAGCTGGTTTGCTGGGTTCACTGAATAGTTAC
>NZ_JAHHPM010000043.1 GCF_024606345.1 Endozoicomonas sp. YOMI1 | reverse complement strand
CGGACAGCGGCACCTTTACCGAACTCGGCACTTACGCTGATGCCTGTTACCGTGACCTTCAGGACGACAGCCTGTATCTGGCCATTGGCAATACCATCAAGGCATGGGACAAAGGGGCAACACTGATGCCTTATCGGTGGCGCAGCAAAGTATTTCAAGGCAAGCCTGCCCTGTTCAGTTCGGCAAGGATCATGGCCGATAGTTATAACGATCTGGTGCTGCGGGTATTTCGGGATGAACAGCAAATTCTGGAACTGCCGGTCACCTCTGACCGGGACTTCCGTTTACCCGCAGGCCGGGGCAGTCGCTGGCAGTTTGAGTTGGCAGGTACTGATACGGTGACCGCCGTGATTGTGGCCAGCTCGATGGCAGAGCTTTAAGGGTACAAATCCAGCGACATCAGTTGTTCAAAAGTCCAGGGGCAAGTATCGGGAAAGCTGCTGGCCGTCAGCCGTTTATGGGGAGAGTGAATGTATTTGTTCATCTGTCCAACAGCTTCTGCCCTGGCCATTGGATAGCTTTGCGCAATAACATCCGTCAGATGATGCTTCAGGGATGGGCTGTCTGCCAAGAGGTCGGTAATGTCGCTGCGAGGATTGTTGATACTCGGCAGCCAGGTATGAATCACCTTATCCTGCACCCAGGGGTCTTGAAGCACCCGAAGCTGATAGTCCACTTTCAAGAGATGCAGTATTAAAATTTTCAAACCGGACTTTAGGGAACGACGGTTGTTTTTCACGGCTTGCCCTAATTCTTCCAGCAGGTTTTTTATATCAAGCCGATCAAGCTGGCCGGATTGTAAAAACTGTTTTTGCTGCTCTGCCCATTGCTCATAGTCGGTATCATAAAGATTGTTCATGGCAGCCAGTCCTCGTCCAGCAGTTGTTCTTGTTGCCACGGGCAGGTGTCGGGGAAGCTGGCTTCGGTAAGCCACTGGGCTTTGGGCAGGTAGTTGTTCATCTGCCTGATAGCGCTGTTTTTGGCAGCGGGATAAACCGTACCCACCATATTGGGTATCTCCCGTTTCAGCGATGGGCTTAATTGCAACAGCAGGTTCATCTGGTCCCGTGCATCGCTGATGGAATCTGTCCAGCTACGAAACTGTTGTGGCTCATGGCGTTGTGGGTTAAGGACTGTCATTTGGTAATGGTGTTTGAGCAGGTGGGTCAGCAGGTGCAACACCTGCGATAGCATGGCGTGGCGGTTATTGGCCATCACTTCCCCCAGTTCCTCTAACAGATTGTCAATATCCAGCCGTTCAAACTGGCCGGTACGCAGCAGTTCTTTTTGTTGTTCGGCCCATCGGTGGTAGTCGGTGTCGTAGAGATTGTTTTTGCTGTTCTGCATTGCCTGCATCCTTTTTATTTACTGTTCACCATTTTAGGTTACCCATGGCCAAATTTCCCGCGCTGCCCGCCAGCGTAGACCGCTACGTGCGCGAGTTCCTGAACCGCCTGGCTGGTCGCAGCGGCAATGCCGGAGACAAGGCAGTCCTGCACAGCGAGCTGGCTGAACTGGGACTGGCCGAAGAAATAGGCCAGCGGTTAAGTTTGCCTGCCTCTGCTGTGGGGGCCATTACCGATACCTTGAAACCGGTTCAGCCAGAAATTACGGTCCCGGTTGATGGTGGTGATGGTGAAGTAATAGCACCGGATGCACCCACCGCTGCCACCGGCCTGTCCACCAACGGCATCTTCGGTGCCGTAATCCTGCAATGGGATGCCCCGGCCTACAACGGTCATAATCACACTGAAGTGTGGCGAGCACAAATAGATGACCGTGAGCAGGCTTCTCTGGTCCATGAGGCCAGTGGCAGCCGCTATACCGATGTGACCGGCAATACTGTCCAGCACTATTACTGGGTGCGCCACGTCAACAGTGGCGGTCAAGTGGGCGGTTTTAACGCACTGGCCGGAACAGCGGGTCAGGGAACGGCCATTATCAATCTGGCCGACCTGATACTGGAAAGCCCGGAGCTGTCCGAACAGCCGTTTTCGGTGCGCAATATCGGCACCGAACAAGCGCCGCAATACGTGCTGATCTTCAACGGCTATCTGGCAGTGAACGGACCGGTGAATATCAGCCAGCTCAAATCTGGTGAATTACAGGATGGCACGGCTTTAACCGTAGGACGTGGTTCCATTGAACTGAGTACCGGCACCGATGGTTTTGGTCAGATGGTGATTACTGGCAGTGGTGGCATTGCCAACAATGATTATCTGCTGCTGAAAGAGGGGCGGATTGAGTCCTTTATCTATTCCGAAACCGCCGGTCATATTCGCTATAAAGAGGTACGCAGGACGGAAAGCGGAGTAGCGACCAATGGCCAGGAAGTTGTGATTCCTGCCTATTTCAAGGCCATGCCAACGGTTAACCTCTACCCCCGTGACATTACGGTCTATAACGCAGACTACCCCGACCAGTCCCAGCGGTTGGAAATGGATCACAGCGTACCCCAGCCCCACCCCAGTATTGAGGGAGCATGGGTGTTTACTCCCTACGCCCGATTGCTGCTGGCCGATGGCACCAAAACCGATGGCAGCGGCAAGACCTATCTGGGCAGCAGTAACAGCCGATGGTGGGCGGTGTATAACACCGACCAGGTGAAGAAAGTGACGGTCAACTGCCGTGTAGCCAGCCATCGTTCCACCGGTGAATCAACGGGCTACCAGAACCGCAAGGCCACTCTGACCCTGGAGTATCGTCCCGATGGCAGCGATTGGATCACCAGTGAATCAACCAGCGTCGATATTAACGAGTTTGAAACCCACGTATTGCAAGTCAGCAAAACCCTCACCCAGGCCAATTACGATATTGCCGTATCTCTGACAACGGAAGATCGGGAGGGGACGTTTACCAGTGGGTCGATTGATTATGAGTATGATCAGCGGGGTAAACTCGGCACGGCTCTGGATGTCACATTAAGCCCGGAGTGGTACGCAGAGTCTGCAACTTACGACATTACCATCAACAATCACGAACTCAGCGGCTGGGAAATTACCCGCATTGAATACACGGCCACGGTGGATATAAACATAGTGGTAAAAAACCTGTTCTACAGCGCCACTACTGGCGGGCTCATCAAAGGTCGGGTCAGGGTTAAACTGCCCGATGGCGCTCTGGCGGTCATCAAACCTATGAAGAAACCACCCATCACGACCAGGTTCTCACGGATGGAGACCTTAACCAACGGATAGTCGAGTACCAGAATATTTTGCTCAGTTGGGCTGACACTACTTATTTAGACGGGAAAGTCCATCCACCGATAGAGGTGTGGTGTGAGAGAGCCGGACATAGATATATAGGTATAGAAGGGCTAAAGCCCAGCAGCTTGGCCAATATCTACGTCAGAAGCATCAGAGCCACGGTTTACTACCGCAGGCCCAGATCCATCAGTACCTCCCCCGTTAACACCTTTTACTGGGACAGCACCAGCTACGATCTGGGGGCTACCGATGTCAGTCTGACTGACGCCATTATTCACTGGACAGCTACAGGAGAATAACTATGGGCATACAAACATCGCAGGGAATCATGCGTTATGGAAGGCCCAGTGGGGCCGCTGGTTCGGGGTTGGAGCCCGGCAGTGCCTATCAGGTAAGCCTGGATCAGATGGGGACATTTAATACCTTCTCTCTGGGCTCAAGTACCTGGCCAGGGAAGAATAATGCTCAGCCAGCAATGCCCGACATCGCCCCTCGCTACGCCTACGACGATCAAGACGGCACTCATCAACTGAATATTGAAGCAGCGACTGATGCGGCAGACACCCTCAAGGAATACGGCGACAAGCTGTTTGATGTATTCGATAACTACCAGCCTAATTTTCAGTACCTGGGCGACAATGCCACGGTATCTGATGCCCAGCTCCAGAGCAGGTTAGGTGAAGCCAGCAGCGATTATCAAGCCAATGCTGACCTGCAACAGGCGGAGTATGAACGGGATATGCGCCGGATGGGCGTTAATCCTAACTCGGCACGGTTTGCCGGTTTTGGTACCAGCAATGCCCTGCACAAGGTGGCGGGACTCTCGGCCATCCAGAATCAGGTACGTGATACCGCCAGGGAAGAAAGCTGGAACCGCAATCTCGATGTAGCAGAACTGGGACTGGATACCGCCAAAGTGGCCACCGATGGGGTCAGCAGTGCCGCCAATGTCTACAAGCTGGCAGCGGATATGTTTACTGACAACAAGATCAAGTATGACCAGCTTAACGAAGCGGCCCGCCAGTACGATCTCGGTTACGGCTTCAAGCAAGATGAGATGAAGCTGGCGGCACAGAACCAGGCATTTAACCAGGGACTGCAACGATGGCAGCACGGCATATTGCAGACCTATGAAAATAACGGCCAACCCAACTACCGGGAAAGTTTTGGGTACGGCATTTAATTTAAGGGCAGGAGAGCGCCATCATGTATATCGGATCGGACGGCAGGGTTTACCAGAACAAATTCGAGTCACTGGGCCATGGCACCAAAATGCCCGGTTATGCCGATGAGCAGGACGCCATCAATCAGCGCCTCGGAGAGCTGCGCAGACGGCAGCAGGAATACAACGGTGTGCAACAGCAACAGGCATTGACCCAGCAATCCATCAACAAGAACGATACCGACCTGTTCTATGACCGCCAGCGCCAGCACGATGAACTAGTCAACCGGCAGTATGGGATCGGTCAGACCGGCGGGCAGGCGCCCGCGCCGTCAGCGCCACAAGGCAGGCAGGCCGGTTATGGTATGCCCATGGAGAGAAAGGAAACGGTGGCCAGCCCGCTGACGCAGGATGCCGGTAAGCTGAACCGGATGTTGCAAAAGTACCATCAGGGGCAGGCCCCACAGGATGCAGAGGATGCTATTAACTTTATCAACCAGCACCCCAGTATTAAGGCAGATAACGTATCCACCATCCGAATGAACCACAGCGACCGCAACGAAGACCCGCTGGTCAGCCTGCTCAATGACAACGGCGATCCAATCAAGCAGTTCTATCTCAGCTCCCTGTCCAACCTGAACAACTTTGCCGGTCAACGGCAGCAAACCTATGACCCCGGCAATAAGGGCGTCGGCGATGTCGGCAAGTTGATGGAGCAGCTTATGCCCATGGCTGAAGCCATGGCTACCCAGTTACTGGCCGGTCAGAACCTGAAACCGGACGAACTGTCCATGCTCAAGCCCCCAGCCGTCAGGGCCGCACTGGACCAGTTGATGAAGCCCTACCAGCCCCGCAACCCCGGTTATCAGAATGGGCAGACGCAATACCAGAACGATAACCCGGACTTTGACCTGTTTGGTCCCAGAGGGGCAGAGGCGGCTCCCAAAGAAAAAACCTATCAGGATGTCATTGATGAACTGGTTGGAGCACCGCCGCCACCTCCTGCCGTACCATCAACCCCTGTTCCAAAACGGGGTTATGGCCGTAGCCCTGCTCCTATCCCATGCGCAGGGCTCCCAGCACTTTCCTCGACTTCAACCCCGTTTATGGTCGCTAACTGACCACCGATCACCGACCACCGACCACTGTCACGGACGACCCTATGAACTGGCACGATTTTATTGCAACGCCTGCCTACCAGCAGGCCAATGACGCCGAAAGGGAGCAACAGCGCCAGCAGTACTGGCAGCAGCATATTGCCCCCCCATGTACCGGATGAGCACTACGTAGACGCCTACTTCCAGTTTAACCAGCGCACCAAGCCACGGGGCAACCCGGGCAGCGGTGTGCTCGGTGATATGGGGGATGCCTTTTTACACGGTGCTTATCAGGGTTCTGCCGATCTGGTGTCCGGTGTTGACCGGGTGTTTGGCGGTAATGGCCAAAATGCCCCCGCCAACTGGCTGCGCAAAAAGGCCGAGCAGCAAATTGACGATATGTCTCCCTCTGCCGGTCAGGCATTGCAGGGCTTCAATATTGGCACGCAACCCGATGGCCGTTTTGGTTTCAGTGACCAGAGTACGTGGGCCGTTGCCGGTCTGGGTATTGTCTCCGGGTTGGGCTCGCTGATCCCTTCCATGATCCCCGGTGGAGCCGTAGGCCGGGGCTTGAGTCTGGGGGGCAAGGCGCTGGCCGGTGTCGGCAACAAGGCAATGGCCGCCGGTGCGGGCAGGGCGGCCAGTGTGGGAACGCTGGCCGAAGCCCGTGGAGTACAGGGGGTGGCCAATACCATTGACAAGGTAGGCAATCATACCGGGTATGGACTGACCGGCGGTGCCATGATCGGTGGCGCTGCGGCGGAAGGTGCAAAAAATGCCATCCTGAATCTTGGCTATGAGGACCTGAAAGACAATCCCCGGTTCCAGGAACTCTACCAGCAGACCTATGAGCAGGCAGGGGGGGCGATACCCGCCTACCCTTTGAGCAGGCCAAGGCACTGCTGGCCGAAGAAGCGGCACAAGCTGCCTTCCTGCCGGGTGTGGGTGTGGGTGCGCTGTCCATGGGCATCGGTGGCCCTGCCCTGGAAAACATTATTCTGAAAAACGCTGGCACCCGTGGCGCTAATGCCCTGAAAGGTTTGCTGACTGAAGGAACCCAAGAGTTCGGTGAAGGCTACGGCCAGCAGATGGCCGAGAACTATGGCCAGCAGCAGGCCGGACAGAATGTTGGCCTGACCGATAATGCCCTGGGGCAGGCCGTGACCGGTATGGTGATCGGTGGTCCGGTGGGTGGTCTGGTGGGTGGCCTTGGCCGGGTACGGAACCCGGAGAAGGTCAGTGCCAATCAGGAAAAACTGAACGACCTGATGAGTCAGAACCAGACCCTGCAAGACCAGATGCAGGAACCCAACGCCGACCAGACCATGCTGGCGGAACAACTGCGGCAGAACTCGCTGGCCATTGCCAATCTGGAGAGCTGATTGCAGCATCATGGCGAGCAGATGCCGCAGGCCGAAGCACAGGCCGCGCCGGAAGGCTGGGCAGAGCATCACCAGGGCTATACGGACCCACTGACTGGGCAGTACCACCCGCCTGATCCGAAGATGGATGTTCCTACAGGGTGGGATGACCATAACCCGAACGATCCTCCCGGTGGTGGCGGTGTGTCCGACAACCCGAATGCCGGGCCGCAGGATTTCAGTGGTTACGACCCTCAGGACGGGGGAAGTGCCACCAAGCGCCGGGAGCGCGACTGGTATGATCAGCCAGCCTGGCAGCGTAACCGACCCGGTAACCCGGCAGAGGCTGTACGGTTTGGCCAGCGCTACGTAGAGACTGCCGACCCCGCTAACAACATGGAGCAGCCGAGCCAGTGGCAGGGGCGAACCGTTGGGCAGGAGGGGCAGTACCCTCCAGGCAGCCAATGGATACCCGCACTGTGGGTATGCCTGAACAGGAGCAGCAGCCGGTACCAGAGAAGAACCGCTGGAAGAACCGAACCGTTACCAGAGAAAAGTCTCAGCCAGTCGAACCCCGACAACAAGCCCTGCCCCATTATCCGCAAGCCGACTTTACCGGCAACCGCCATGGCACCGTGTCTGCCGATGCTGAAGCCGTACAGCAGGACAGCCAACAGCGCCGTGCTGACCAGATCAACAAGGCACCCAGCCAGCACCCTGGCTCCCCGGAGTATAACGGCGACCCCGATCAGGACCTGACCAGCTACACCGAACGGATGAACAGCCTGAACCGTCTATTTCGTTCGTTCAACTGGCGCAAAGGGGATACAGGCAAGAAGCGCCGCGTCCGCAGACTGATCGAGAACCAGCGCAATCTGGAAATGAAAGCCCGTAAAGGTGGCCGGGGCTTTACGCCGACCTCCATGCAAGAGGCACTGGCCAACCTGAAGGCCATGGTAGAAAGCGGGGAAGGTATCCGTTTTGAACGGGAAGTGCAGGCCATCGAGGCTCGCCAGCGGCAGGAAGGGATGCAGTTGACCCCGCAGCAAAAGTCAGGAACCCCATCTGGAAAAAAGCCGGTACTGGGCAAGGCCGACGAAACGGTGATGGCCGATGAACGGGAAGTCAGCACACAGTATGCCCTCTATGAACAGTCCGACCTGATCACCAGCCACAACGACACCGGCAAGGTCAACCCGGACTACCCGGCAGAACTGCAACCCAGGGACCGGGCAAGGCAGGCCAGTGAAACCCAGATCCGGGGCATTGCCAGCAAGCTGAACCCAAAGAAACTTAGCGCTAACCCGCTGGCCAGCAGTGGCGCGCCGATCATCGGCAGTGACCGGGTGGTGGAAAGCGGCAATGGCCGGGTATCTGCAATCCGCAAGGCATACCGCCTTTATGGGGACCGGGCTGAAGCCTACCGCCAGTACCTGAAGGATAACGCTGATGCCTTTGGCCTGAAGCCGAAGGACATTGACGGGTTCAAAGAACCGGTACTGGTGCGTCAGCGTCAGGGCGAGCTGGACACTGACCAGCGGGTATCTTTCACCAAGGAGGCCAACAAGTCCGAAACCGCTACGATGTCCCCGGCGGAGAAAGCCAAGCTGGACGCCAGCCGCATTACCCAGGAAGACCTGAGCAGCTTTGATACCGATGGTACCGGCGACCTGCTGCACCGCAGCAATGATACGTTCCTTGCCCGGTTCGCTGACCGGCTCGGAGATGAAGCCGCAGAGCTGAAGACCAGAGAGGGTAACTGGAATAAGCAGATGCGCGACCGGGTAGAGTCGGCTCTGTTTATGAAAGCCTACGATGATGAACGGTTGAACGGCCTGTTTGCCGAGGATGACAAGCCGGACCTGAAGAACCTGATCAAGTCGCTGGCCATGGCGGCACCGCACTTTGCCAAGGCCAAGGGTATTGATCCCGAGCTCGGCAACTATGGCGTGATCGAATCCCTGGTGGAAGCCAGCAGAATTCTGCAAGACAGTCGCAACCGTGGCCAGTTCGTAGATGAAATACTGGACCAGCGTTCCCTGCTGGACAGCTTCAGCCCGGAAACTGAACTGTTCGCCCGCTGGCTCGATGCCAACCTGAACAAGTCAAAGCAGGTGGGGCAGGCACTCTCTGAACTGGCCAGCCAGATTGAGCAGTACCTCCAGAAGCAGGGGCAGGCCGGTGGGGATATGTTTGGCAGCGAAGATGCTACGCTGAATGATCTGATCGACCAGACCAACCGACAACTGGAGAGAGACTATGGCGACAAGAGCACACCGATCAAGGACCCGGCAGCGCCCCGGCAAACCGGACCTGTTCAAGATGCTGAAGGCAGCAACGGAAAAGGTGAACCGGGAGAACCCGCAGGGCGAGCAACTGAGTCTGCCAGAGAAGCCCAAAGGGATGAAGTAGACGACCTGCTCGATGCCGTTGACGATGGCACCCTGGACAGCGATGAATGGACGGATGATGATTTTGCCGGGATTGAGGAAGGCAAAGGCAAGTACAACAGCCGCAATGCGCCTCACTACTCGGTGCCTGGGATCAAGAGTCTGGGCGGTGCGGAACGGGCAGCCGTCAAGCGGTATCTGGATGGCCGGGAGGATAAGGCTGGTATTGTCGCACGGCTGAAGAAGCTGGCCGATACTCCCTGGGCAAGGAAGACCGTGCAGTCCATGCTGATCCGGCAGACCATTGATGATCTGGTGGCCGGGCGGGAGGTGGATTACCGGTCGCTGTTGTCAGAAAAAAGCAATGCCTCAATGCTCAAGGATTTAAAAGAGGGGGGTAAAGTTGGACTATGGCACTATCTCCATAGGGAAGACCTGTTAGGTCATGCCGGGAAGCCAGAAAACAGCATTAACGGCAGTTTTGTGGATTGCCTGCCTAGCCGTGACTGCGCCTCATTCTGCTACGCCACCAAGGGTAATTACCGATTCAGTAACCCGCTGATCAAGTCGGAGCTGGTGAATTAGGCCGTAGAGAAAGACCCGGTAAGAGCTGCCAATATTGCCTCAAACAATTACAAGGCCACTGCTGAATATTATCAGAATAAAGCCCTGCGAATGTTTGATATGGGCGATGGCTCCATGGCATGGCTGCCCTTTATCAAAGAGATGAACAAGGAAGGTATTCGCCACCAGATATTCAGCAAGAACCCGGACTTTCTTAAGCAGGTGCCAGAGGTGAACTGGCGAGCCCTGTCGGTGGATAACAGCAATTTTGAACTGGCAGCACAACATCTTGATCTGGAACTGGCGGTGGTATTTGACGGCCAGAAGAACGGTATCGACTTTGTACGGTCTAACCTTGACCGGATACTGGTAATACTGCCCATTAAACACGGGCAAAAAGTGTTGGGCGATAAGGCCACCCTGCGCCGTATGCTAGGGCTGGACGCAATGAAAAGGGTCTGCCCTATTGATGGCGGATGGAAAAAGATTAAGCACCCTACCGAGCCAAAGAAAAACTTTAACTGTACCTCTTGCGACAAATACGGAGGAATGGGTTGCTTCCATGGCAATGTCACCAGCAAGGTAATGAAGGCTGCCACAGCAGACCCCCATGAAAAA
Source organism: Endozoicomonas sp. YOMI1 (assembly GCF_024606345.1). Taxonomy (GTDB): domain Bacteria; phylum Pseudomonadota; class Gammaproteobacteria; order Pseudomonadales; family Endozoicomonadaceae; genus Endozoicomonas. The sequence goes on along the minus strand of NZ_JAHHPM010000043.1, from coordinate 7,858 downwards.
AACCTGAAACAACTGAAAGAGGAAATAGAGAATGACCCTGACAAATTCGGAGGCAAAGAGAGCGCGGCAGAGTTGCTTGGAAACCTGGGCAAAATCCGATCTGCGCTACGGGCATCTGTTGACTCCAGAGCAGAAGAAGCAGATGCAGGCAGCAAGGGACAAGATACTGAAGGCACAATCCGACTTCGACAAATTGATGAACCAGGGGGCGAGTACGACCCACAGGGACGGGGGAAGTCCCGCAGAGCGCAGGAGCGCGAACGGGGCCGAGCCGGAGAAAACGAAAAACAAAGCGGAGTAGAAGAACGCAAGCGCCGTGGCAAAAAATCTGATCTGAAAGACGCCGGTCAGAAAGACCTGTTCGCCTCCCCTGATCTGTCCGGAGAAGAACGCAAACAGCAAATCATCGAGAACCAACGTGTTCTGGTTAAGCACGTTGAAACCGGCACCATAAGGGCAGGCACCGACACCATCCACACCCACGACGACCTTGCCCACTTCATCGCCCCGATCCGCAAGCTGGCGCAGGAGGAAATGTACGCCATTGTGCTCGATGGCAACGACAAGGTGATCAATGTCATCAAGCACAGCAAGGGGCAGAAAGCCTCCGCCTCCGTGTCACCTTGGACACTGGCCGGTGCAGTGGTTGCCACACCGGATGCCAAAAGCGTCTGGTTTGCCCATAACCATCCATCCGGTGATCCAACCCCCAGTACCTCCGATGTGCATATTACCCACAGCCTGAACGATGTGCTGGACGGCAGTGGCGTAGTGAATATGGGTCATGCTGTGGTGGGTATCACCGGCCACGCCAGGATTATGGATGCCGATGGCACGGTGCAGACGGGAACGGTGGCACCTAAGCGCATGGCTCGCAATAAAGCATTCCCGATTACCGAACGGAAACTGCGCTTTAACCGGCCTCACATCAACTTCAGCTCACCGGAAACGGTGCGACCCTTTCTGGATACGATCAGTCGCAATGCCGTGGTATTGCTGGACGCCAAATATAATGTCACCGGCGTCCTGTCATTGTCTGACAGCGATCTGAAGACCCTGCGACACCCCACGGACAACCCGGCGGCTGCCCGGATTATGACGGCACTGGACAGCACCAACAGTTCGTCGGTCATCCTGAAAAGCAGTGGTTCGCCACTGGCCATGAAAGGCACCCGGAACCTGATCAACTTTTTCAACCGGGGCGACCGGATTAATGTGCTGGATCACTTTACCGGCAAGGATGGTGACTACCAGTCAGCCGCTGAACAAGGCTTCCCCAACCTGAACGAGGGAGGCTCCTTCTACGCCCTGCGCAAAGACACCAACGCCAAAGGCATCCAGTCCGGCCCTCTGCGGCTGAAGCTGAAGCCGCTGGAGCAGAAACTCAATCAGGCCATCCATGTATTGCAGTCTGAAACCGAACTGCCCTCACACCTTTACCGGAAGGTCATCAGCGACAAGGCACAAGGCAGGGTGCGGGGAATGTTTGACCCGGACACGGGCGACACCTACCTGATCGCTGCCAACCTAGACAATGTGGGCGAGGCAACCCGTACCGTGCTCCATGAACTGGTGGGCCATAAAGGCGTCCGTGGTTTGCTGGGCAAGCGACTTGATACCGTGCTCGATGAAATCCACCGGGATATGAGCGACCGGCTGAAGCAGGCACTGGCCAAACGCTACGCCCGGCAGATGGAAGGCAAGAGCGAAGCGGAAGGCAACCGGATCGTTGCTGAGGAATACCTGACACACCTAGCGGAGAAAGATCCGAAGAACGGCCTGTTGACCAAAGTGGTCAGCATGATCCGCAACGCCTTGCGCCGGTTGTTCCCCAGTATCAAGTGGACCGATGCCGATGCGGTGGAGTTGCTCAGTGCGGCCCGTGGTCACCTGAAGCGCAATGGCAGCTTTAACCCCAACGGCCCGAAAGGCAATCGCTATAACGATGCTGGCCGTGCGCCCACTTTTTACTCTGCCGGGGAACGCAGTGCCGCCGCAGTGAAGTCGGACAAGCTGCCTGCCCAGAACTGGCTCAATGCCATTAAGAAAGGCAACAACGTGCAGGATGAGGAAATCCAGTGGATGGGGTTGGACCTGTGGCTGGCGGATAAGAAAGGGGAGAAGCTGACCCGCGCCGAGGTGCTGGAGTTTATCCGGCAGAATGAGGTGCGGATAGATGAAGACCTGAACGTGGACAGCTTTGATGAACAGGAGTTCGAAGACCGGCTGGAATCAAAGCAGCAGGATTTTATCCTTGGGCGCATTGACGATTATGAACACGGTTACTATCTGGAAGAACTGGGCGATGCCCTGGAAGATGCACGGGAGGCTTTGCGGGAGGATGAATACGACTTCCAGTATCAGGAACTGAAGAAGCGGTTTGAGGACGAAGACCTTAACGACCATGAAGTGGAAGCCCTGATGGACGACGATGGCGATCTGAACGAGTCTGCCCTGCACGAAGAAGCCCAATGGCGAGCTAATAACAGCGTCGATAATATGGACGACAAAGAGCTGGTACGGGATCACGTCAGCTATTCCGTTAGGGAAGACGCTGCACTGGAAGCCTGGGAGAACGACTACGAGTCTGACTATCGCAGTGATATGGAAGCAGAATTGCGGGATGAGTCCGATGTCCAGTACCGGCAATACGCCATGCAGGGTGGCGAAGATTATTCCGAGCTGATCCTGTTCCTTGATAACAACAAGACTGTGTTCCCTGCCGATCATCCGAACCATAAGAACCGGAACCCCATCACCGAAGAAGAAGCGGGCTATCTGAGCCAGGGCGTGTTGCCCAACGACTTGAAGGTGAATGATTCAGAGTGGGGAACGGAGTTCAGACATTACACCCTCTACCGTGTCGATGCTGATGGTAACAGAACCATTATCACCACCGGCCACGCCTCTGCAGCATCGGCCATTGCCGCAGCGGTCAGCGAACACCACTCCTTTGCCCGCTGGGAACAGGATGCCTACACCGATAGCCACTGGGGTGAGGCAGAAAATGCGCTGGCCCATGTGCGCTTCCAGACTTTTAATGAAAACGTCCATGGTCGTAATGAACGGATTCTGTTTATTGATGAAGTCCAGAGCGACTGGCACCAGCAGGGACGGGAACGAGGCTACCAGACACCCGAGACCATTAAAGCCAATGAGGAATGGATCAAAAAAATCGATGCTCTGAGAAAAGAAAAACGCGAAAAGACCAATGAAGAGCAGACCGTAGTCACTGAAATCTATATGACCAAAGACCGGCTGAACCTGCTGAATGAGCAAATGGCCAACGAAGAAGGCTGGAACGACTGGGGCGACGAAAAACTCAAGGAAAAACTGCAACCACAGATTGACCAGGCAAGGGCTGAACTCAAGGAACTTACCAAGCGCAAGGAGGCGTTGCTGGATCGACTAAGGCAGATAGAAACCGAACTGGAATCACTCTACAGCCATAACTCTGCTATGAATACCTATCGCATGAAGCCCGATGCTCCCCTGAAGGAAAACTGGCCCAATCTGGTAATGAAACGGATGATTCGCCACGCCGCTGAAGAAGGCTTTGACCGGATTGCCTGGAGCAACGCGGCACAACAGGTGGAGCGGTATCCAAGCCTCGGGCAGGTGGTGCAGGAACTGAAGGTAGAACCGGGTTTTGATAAAACAGGTCAGGTGTCTTACTTCAACCTGACTGTGACAGACAGGAATGATAACCGGCGCAATCACCGGGTTGTAGAAGCCGAGCTGGAAGCCTATGTGGGTAACCAGGTGGGTGCAAAAATCAGGGAACGTTCCGGTGAGATTCAGCGGTGGCTGAAGGAACGAGAAGCCAGTTATAAACTGCGCCGCATGGTTCACTTTGATAAGTATGAAATTATTGATGTGAACGGCGAGGTTATGCGCGACCAGTATGGCGATACGTTGCTTTTCAGGAGTAAAGAACGGGCTCAGGAATATTTAAAAGATCAGGTCTATGACCAGCATCAAGAATCGTTCACGATGGAAAACTTGGATGATGTGATCGGTGACAGTGGCGCAAGGGGCATGAAGGAGTTCTACGACAAGCGCCTGGCCAACTACATGAAGAAGTACACCAAAAAGTGGGGTGCCAGTCTGGAGCCTGTGGATATTCACTTCAATGGCTCACAATATCCTTTCGATACCAGGCCCGATACCGTCTGGTCAGTCACTGTGACTGACAAGATGAAAGACTCGGTACTGAAAGATGGCCAGCCCCTGTTTGCTCTTAAAAAAGGGGCTCGCAAAAAATCAGCGCGAAGTGACAAGGCACAACAACCGGACTCTTTCCGTTATGCTCTGAAAGATCTGCCTGATGAGGTTGCCGATGTCATCAGGCAGATTCACGGTGCAACCCAGCCCGAAAGTCCGATGGAACGGTTTAAAGCGTGGTGGGACTGGGAGCGCATTCAGCGAGAAATTAATCAGGGAGTGTTTAATCCCTATGCCGCCCTGGAACATAACGAGAAACTACTGAATAACGGCAAGTTGCTGGATGCTTCGCTCTCGGCCAGTAAGGCAGCATTTTTGACCCGTAACCTCGATGCCACCATGGAGGTGATGCTGCATAAAGGCACGCCAATGCTGAAAGACGGCAGTGTCATTATAAAGCCCGAAAGCAAAGGTCTGTTGGATCTGCTGAAGCCGGTTGCCCAGCGTAATGAACTGGAACTCTGGGAAACCTGGGCAGGCAGTGTTCGTGCCCGACGAATCATGGATGAAGATAAGGCTGCCAGAGCCAAGGGTAATCATTTACTGGCACAGGGACAGGCCATGAAGGAAGCTCTGGATGCCACAGCACCGGATAACTGGCAGGGAGGGCGAAGTGCCTGGAACCGAGCCATGAAGCAGGTCAATGAAGACCTGAAACTCGGCAAGGCTCTGAGCCAGTAAAACCGGGAGAACCTGTACGACGATAAGAAAATAAACACCATTCAGAACTGGGTGAATACTCAACCACAACTGCAGCAGCGGTTTGAACAGGTGAAGAAAGATTATCAGGCTCACAATAACGATCTGCTGGACTTTCTCACGGATGCCGGGCTGGTAGATAGAGAACTGCGCAAACTGTGGGACACCGACGACTATCTGCCGTTTAACCGGGTACATGATCTGGAAGATAAAGAGCAAAATGGCCCTCGCGCCAAACGGGGTCTGTCCGGGCAGAAGTCTGGTATCCAAAAACTGACGGGGGGCGTGGAGAAGATCAGCCCGCTGGAAGCGATGTACCGCAATACCCGTTCGATGATTGATGCGGCGTACAAAAATATCGCCATGCAGCGGATTGTGAAAGACGGTGTGGCGGTGGGTACCCTGGAACAGGTTGATGCTGCGATTCGTATAACCCACGACGATGTTCTCAATAAACTGCGGGAGATGGATCAGGACACTAATCTTACAGCAGCTCAGATGAGACGATGGAAAGCCCTGCTGTCGAAATACGCGGTTCTGGGGGAGGGTGCTGTCAGCGTTTCGGTGGAGGGTAAACAGCAAACCTATCTGGTGAAGGACGACCCGTTATTGCTGGCCTCCATTCAGGATCTGGGAGCCCCGACCCACAGCATCCTGATGAAACTGCTGGGGATTCCACGCAAGGTACTGACTGGTGCGGTGACATCGGTACCGGATTTTATGCTCCGCAATCTGTTGAAGGACACCATCTCTACGGCGGTGCATATTGCTCCAGAGGTCAATGGCAAACCATTAACCCTGAATCCACTGGCCGGTGCCGTACGAGGCTTCAGAAAATCCCTGAAGAACGATGAGACCCGCTGGGCCATGATGATGGGGGGCGGCAGTGGCAGCGGTTATTACTCGGTTAATTCCAATAATATCCGGAAAAAGCTGTCGCCGGATGAACAGAAAAAAGTCCTCAGTCGTACAAAGCAACTGATCGACCTTTGGCATCAGTTTGGTTCCCGCTTTGAGAACTCCAACCGTTTGCATGTCTATGAGCAGGTGATCAAGCAGGGCGGTTCACCGGCGGAGGCGGCTTATCAGTCCATAGACGTATTAAACTTTACCCGCAGCGGCCAGTGGCCCATCGTGCAGTTTCTGGTGCAGACCCTGCCATTTTTTAACAGCCTGTTGCAGGGAATGAACCGATTGTGGCGGGGCATAAAGCCGGGAGATAACTGGAACCGACAGTCGTTTTCATGGCCGGTCATCAGCCGGGGCCTGATGTATGGACTGGCTGCCTGGGCATTGATGCGCCACTACGAAGACGATGACCGGTACAAAGAACTGTCCGACCATGACAAGTTAATGTACCACCACTTCTGGATCGGAGAAGGGAATGATGGGCACTACCGGATACCCAAACCGTTTGAAGTGGGCGCTATCTTTGCCACCCTGCCGGAGATCATTACCCAGAGCCTGGATGGTAATGAAGATATGAAGTGGACGAAGGATATGCTCTATTCGCTGATAATGAGTACTTTTTCGCTGGAGTCCACACCCATCCCCCAGGCGATAAAGCCCATTTGGGAAGTGGCCGAGAACCGCGACCGGTTCCGGGACCAGCCCATTATTCCCATGCGGCTGCAGAATCTGAAGCAGGAAGCCCAGTTCGATCCCTACACCAGCGATACATTAAAAGAGCTGGTGCAGTACCTGCCGGAAGCCGCTCCGGACTGGATGCGATCACCGAAAAAACTGGAGCATTTGCTCAAGGGGTATTTCGGTACCCTGGGTGGTTATATCTTGATGGCCACCGATGCCATGACCCGGGAAGTGACCGACGCTGCTCGACGACCAAACCGCAACAAGCGTGATTATCCGGTGCTTGGGTCATTTATCCATGATGGTGTGAACAGCAGCAACCGTTACACCAGTGAGCTGTATGAAATGAACAGGGATGTGGAAGAGATTGCCGCCAGTATCAAACGGTATCAGGAGTCTGGTGACACCCAACGGGCCAGAAAGCTTGAGCAGTCACCGGCAATAAAACTACGCAACAAAGCAGGGCTTCAGAAGACCAGCCGTGAGATCAACAAGTTAAGGAAGGAGGTGAGAAAGGTCATGGAAGACCGACTGATGAGTCCGGACAATAAGCGACAAAGGATAAATATACTGAACCAGCGGATTAACCGGTTAGCAGTCGATGCGGTGAAACGGTATCGATAGTATCCAGTGGTGAGATCCTGTGCACAGGGACAGCGAACCCTGTGGCCAGAAACCGTAAGGCTTTGGGTTGGAGGTTAGTGGTTCGAATCAGAAGGTTTCGCTTCTTTCGGTGCTTTGGATTGCAGAGTGAAAAGGGCCAGAGTCAATGCTTCTTCGCTTTCAGGGAAAGAGAATTGGCAGCGATAGAGATAGGCAAGCATATTGGCAGCAGCCAGGTCGGTTCGGAATGTCGTTTGGTCCATTTACCACTTCCGTTGTTATGAGTTTATGGTGTTAAGGATGTTTGGCATCCTTGTAGTCCTATGGTGCATCATAAATATGGTTATGTATACAGTAAAAACTCTGGGTACTAATTGTGTTTCTTTCAGTATAGTGCTCAGCATATCGGTATCCTGTTGAATTCAATGAGAATAATTTCGTTCGAAAGCAGTAAAAGAATTTTAAAATCTTTGCAGTTTAGGTGTGATTCGGGTGTCTTGTACCCAGTGACCGTCGCATGCATAGTAAAGTGTTCAATATGGGAACTAATAGCGAGTTGGTAAACAAATACCACTGTAAACTGTTCGGTGGTACTATTTTATGCCTATGCAACTATACAATTGTCGTGCAAAAGGGGTTACTGGACTATTCCTGAAAATGTAGGGATGGGCGGTAGCGTGGGTGCGAGTAACTATTCAGTGAACCCAGCAAACCAGCTTACCAGACTGGTAAGGAATACCTG
>NZ_JAHHPM010000367.1 GCF_024606345.1 Endozoicomonas sp. YOMI1 | reverse complement strand
AGAGTGACTGATCACTTAGTCAGAAAATATGATTTCATTTGGTTAACTACTTATAGCTGCCGAGCAATCCCCAGCCTTTATGATTGCTGCCTTCATCGATCTCAAAATCACCGGCATAAATACAGTGAGGCAAGTAATAGCCGCCGGAAGAGTTATTCCTGACGTACCAGCTATAAAACAGAAAAATAATCGTCCGCTCATCACCCACAGCCATCCAATACTGCTGCCCTCCATGGGTTTGACAACCGGACACTACCTGACTGTAACCACTATAGGTTTCAAGGTCAGTAACAATATCCGCTATCTGCATTCGAATCGTCAGCGAGTTTTGTTTACCGCTTTCAACCAGAAGAAACATATCGTCCTGATGAGCTGAGTTGTTTTTATAAACGGTACGATTGCTGTCAGGAACGTCAGAGCTGATCTCTTTTGTCCAGCCACAACCCGGCTTGCTGCCGTAACCAGTCACCAAGATCGCATCCATGACCTTATCAATAGAGTTCTGGTAATTCCCGCAGACATTACGGGTGACTTCAAGCTGTGGTGCACTGGCGTCTTCCGATGAATAAAATGTAACGGCCATTAGTCTGCATCCCCCCGGATCTGTAGAGTAAAGTCGTCGTTAGTTTCCGTACCCTGTCCTGAAAGGACCGTCCTGCAAATCCAAACCGGCGCAAGGCATCCATCAGTATTGAACCGGATAGCATTGCCCGTTGCCCAACCGCTGCCCCATCCATCGGCTTTCAAGGTGAAATAAGGAACTCCCACCTCTGGATTTATAGGTGCGGTGTCTGTTGTGATGTTGCCGGTTTCAATGATGCCGAGTTTTTCTTCTACGATCTGGAAGGCAGTACTGCTGGTAAAAATGATCGCCCACTTGCCATAGATGGCACCCTTGTTGGTCACTTCCACCGGGTAGTTGATGGTGTTGTATTGGGCAGTTGTCTGGTCTCCAACCCGGTTATCCGTCCAATTTGGATCGCCGCTGCTCCATACCTTCTGGCTGAAAAAGTTTTTTACTCTCGCCTGAAGATCGCCATAGACCACCGCACTGCTGACCGAGGTTTCGCCTGCAGGCAAATCCCAAGGCACCGGGGAGATAATGGACAGGTCGCCATTGATCTGAACATCGCTCAATACGCTCATGTGCTCCACCCGATCCTTGATGGTATAGGGTGCCGATAGCGGGTTACTGTCAGCATCAATCAGGCTCAACGGGTCGGCAAAGGTAACGGTTCCTGCCTCTCTATCGACGGTGTATTGATCGCTGGCCAGCAGAGCCCCGGTGCTATCTTCCATTACTATTTCTGCTTGATGGTCACGAGCCAGGTTAATCACCTGACCTGCCGTTGGAGTACCGGGATCGGTGGTTGCCGTATGACTTATAACCACAATATCCCCGGCTCGATAGATAGGTACTTTGCCATCGGGAGGCAAGCGCACCGGATTGAGGCCGATCAGTTCAGCATCGAGCGGCAGGCTGGTTTCCACTACGCAGTTGTAACGGACGCTTTGCGGGATGACGTAGATTGGATCAGTTCCATCAGTAAACTGAAGCTCGCACCAGCCATTAGTCACGTCGATGTTTCCGACCACTTCTGCGATAGCAAACTCACCATTGAAATCTGCCGTTGCCGTAATAATATCCCCGTTATCCACCCTCACCGCCGTTAGCTGCAAGCTGCCCTGACGGATCAGAGCGCCGGGAGTACGGAAGGCCACCGCATTGATCTTGAAACCCACGCCAATGGTCGCCGCTGCCTGAATAGTGGCTGTATTAACAGAGCCATCGGGATAGCTGGCCAGTGTCGCCAACCCGCCGCTATAATCAACCCTGCCGACCTGAACACCGGCATTGATTTCAGTGCTCAGGTTTTTATAGAGGGAGCCATCCCGGTCAAAATAGGTTTCACCATTCCATTCAAAGACCACGCTGCCGGGGAGCAAAACGGTATTGTCCATCAAGGGCAACAGATCAATAGTCAACTCTGGAGAGGTAATGTTCTCGTTATAAGGCGCATGACTCAGGTTGCTCGCCTGTGCAATGGCGGTAATGGTGTTGCCATTAAAAGCTTGGGTCTTGGTGGTGTTGGTGGCTTCTATATCCCGGATATAACTACCACCATAAGTAACTCTTTTAATCCGCCACTCTGGATAGTTGTAATTCTCCAAGGCCAGAATGGTAAAGGCACCTGTCTGGTAATCTATGCTCTCTGTGACGCCACGCCACCCACCGGTTGTATCATCATCAATTTGTTTTGCTACGTTTCTGGTGGTTTCATAGGTTGTCCAGTCATCGACTTTTCTGGAAACACTCGGCACGTT
>NZ_JAHHPM010000366.1 GCF_024606345.1 Endozoicomonas sp. YOMI1 | reverse complement strand
AAAGCGGATTTTTAGACCAATTTGCTGCCACCGCAGTAGGGCAGTCTATTCTCGGGCAGCCTCCTAGTCATGAGGGCATGGATCAATCGGCCAGTCAGAAAAACCATTTGCTTTTCAAAACTGTAAAAAATGCACGATATGGTCATTGGCCTTTTGATCAACAAGTTGGAATTCGGGGTTGATATTCATGCCCAAACAGGCATTTGTCCCACTACCAAATAAATATTAGATGGAGAGTATGTAAGGGATGAACTTTTATAAGAAAGAATGGTCTTAAGATGAAATTCAATAATTCGATAATTCAATGGATAGACCCACTATTTCTGCTCAATTAAATGCAGCTTCTGATCATTCATCCTGTTTGCAGTATACTCCTTTTTCTGAATCTGACGCATCAGGTCAGGCCTTCTCCCGTGACGTTGTAGAAGCTGCTGTTATTCTATGTGCTATGCGTACTGATGAAACTACTAAAAAGTACCTTCAGCAGCCTACGGTGCCTTTTCATAATCCATTTGATGATACCCGGGTGGAAAAAAGGTCGATAGCAAGCGTTGATAATATTACTAAAGAAGATCAATTATTTTACTTACCAGTCAGAATAGAACCGTTAAATAATGATCATGCCCCCACATATATACCTGAAAATGAGCGTTTTTCGATCCAGCCTGCTACAGATACAGGTCAATCAACCCCGCAAAGCTCATCCGTTGTTGATAACAACCCGCAAATGAAGTCCTTAAGGAAGTGCAAAATGGCGCGCGAAAGGGAGCGCGCAAGGGAGCACTACCAGAATGCCCCCGATTTCGCCGAGCGCAAAAAGGAACGCCAAAGGGAACGCCGAAGGGAGCGCTACCAGAATGATCCCGATTACGCAGAACGCGAAAGGGAGCGCCTAAGGATGCTTCGCAAAGATCCCGTTTACGCCAAGCGCAAAAGGCAGCGCGCAAGGGAGCGCTACCAGAATGATCCCGATTTCGCAGAGCGCGAAAGGGAGCGCATAAGGGTGCTCCGAAGGGAGCGCTACCAGAATGATCCCGATTTTGCCGAGCGCGAAAGGAATCTAAAAAGGGAGCGTCGAAGGAAGCTTCGCAAGGATCCCGCTTACTTAGAACGCAAAATGGAACGACAAAGGAGGCTTCGCAACAACACATACAATATGCAAACGGCGACTTTTAACTCATAGGTCAAAAATATAAGGCTACATGATCCACCGGAAGGTTATTTTTACACACGATGTCTGTCGTACCCGAAAACCAGGTTTTTATTTTGGTATAAATCATCAATCAGGCAAAAGATATTAATGATAAACTCTTCTTTAGGCTTGGTTGTCACCGGCTATTTGCAATTTGTTTGAGAACTCTGACCAGGGTGCAGTCATGCCTTATGAGATGTCATAAGTCGGACTTTGCGTGAGAATAAATAAAGTCTGTAAACAGGAGCCTTCTATGGGTATGGAAATCACAGCAATTGCTTTTGTTGTCCTTATTGCTGTTCTTATATCAACTGGTGTACGAATTGTTCCCCAGGGTTATAACTACACTGTTGAGCGATTTGGCAAGTACACAAGTACGTTAACCCCCGGGCTGCATGTGATTGTGCCGGTGATTGATACGGTTGGTAAGAAAATGAATATGATGGAGCAGGTTCTGGACATCCCGCCCCAGGAGGTGATCAGTGCCGATAATGCCCAGGTTACCACGGATGCGGTCTGTTTCTACCTGGTCCAGGATGCCGTCAAAGCCTCCTATGAGGTTAACGATCTGGATCGTGCCATGAAAAATCTGGTGATGACCAATATCCGGGCGGTATTAGGGTCCATGGAACTGGATGAAATGCTTTCCAACCGGGATCGAATTAATGAGCGCCTGCTGATAAAAGTGGATGAAGCCACCGATCCCTGGGGCTTGAAGGTGACCCGTATTGAGTTGCGTGATATTGCTCCGCCTGCGGACCTGGTGGAAGCCATGGCAAGGCAGATGAAGGCTGAGCGGGATAAACGTGCCCAGATCCTTGAAGCGGAAGGCGCCCGTGAAGCTGCCATTAAAGTGGCCGAGGGTGAAAAGCAGGCACAGATCCTCAAGGCGGAAGGTGAGCTCGAAGCCGCCAGACGGGAAGCGGAAGCCCGGGAACGACTGGCAGAAGCCGAGGCGGTGGCAACGACTATGGTGTCCAAGGCTATTGCAGAAGGTGATCATCGGGCGATTAACTATTTTGTTGCCCAGAAATACGTAGAAGCACTGAAGGACGTTGCGTCTGCGGAGAATAATAAAGTGATCATGATGCCTCTGGAGGCTGGTAGCCTGATTGGCTCCATTGCCGGAATTAAAGAGCTGGTGGGAGAAGCCACTCTTAAGAAGGGAAGCAAGAAGGAAGCCTGATGGATATTGCTATTACACTGGAACCCTGGCACTGGTTGATTCTGCTCTTTGCGCTTCTGGGTGCAGAGGCGCTTGGAGCTGGTGGTTTCCTTCTGGGCAGTGCCGCCGCTGCTGCGGTTGTCTCTCTCTGGCTCTGGCTATCGCCTGACATGAGCTGGCCCATTCAGTTGGTGATTTTTGGTATCGGCAGTTTGCTGTTCTCACTGGCATACTGGAAGCTGTTCCGTAAAGTGAACAACAAGAGTGACAGCCCCGAATTAAATAATCGGGCATCACAGTTAATAGGCCGGACCATTGTACTTGAGCATGACTTGCCAGCAGGGCAGAGTAAACTTGCGATTGGCGATACACTCTGGAAGGTCGAATCGGACAGGTCTGTCGCAAAAGGTAGCAAAGTCTCGGTAACGGGAAATCAGGGGATGATGCTACTGGTCAGGGAGCTGGTCTGATCATTCAACACCTGAGTGTTGGAATGACCGCCATCTTAATTTCAATTCTCTTTGGGACAGGCTTGAGACTCCTTTACAGTTTCTTTATGCTTGTCCCGCTTCAATGGAACGATCGTTTTTTCGGTGATCCAGTTTGATGCCGTGATATCCAGTATTGTTGTTTCTGGATAGTCGAGTTTATTCACCTTGCAGGATGTTCAAATGCAACCCAGTTATACAGCCGAGTCGACGCAACCGAAAGGTCAGGTTGGCCAGTGGCTATTTGTTGCGCTGATGATCTACCTATTGCTGGTCGCTGTCGGGATGATAGGTTCCGGCTTTAAGTGGGCTTCTGGTGGTGCTGATGGTGCCCGTCAGTTATTTGCTTTTGCCACCAACCCGGTGATGGGGCTGGTGGCAGGTGCACTGGCAACTGCGGTTGTTCAGTCATCCAGTACCGTGACCTCGGTGATTGTTGGCCTTGTTGCCGGAGGTCTTCCGGTTGCCACCGCCATTCCGATGATTATGGGGGCCAATATTGGTACCACTGTGACCAATACGCTGGTCAGTATGGGGCACATCGGTAAGAAAAAAGAGTTTCGTCGTGCGTTTTCTGCGGCTACCGTTCATGACTTTTTCAATCTGATGGCGGTTATTATTTTTCTCCCGCTGGAGATCATGACGGGGTTCCTGTCAAAGTCGTCTGATTTTCTGGCCGGCATGCTGGTTGGAGGCGACTCTGTCAGCATCAAAGGTTTGAACTTTGTCAAAGTGCTTACAGGGCCTTCTGTAGACCTGTTCAAGGGGCTCTATGGCTCTCTGCCGGACCTGTGGGCGGGTATCTGCCTGGCGTTGACAGGGATGGCCTTTATTTTTATTTCCATTATCTACCTTGGCAAACTGCTCAAGCATCTGATGGTGGGTAAAGCCAAGCAGATTCTGCACAAAGCGATTGGGCAGGGGCCTGCTACAGGGGTTTTCTCAGGCATGATGATGACCATTGCCGTTCAATCATCCTCAACCTGTACCAGTCTGATCGTACCACTTGCCGGGAATGGTATTTTCAAGCTCAAGGAGGTGTATCCATTTACCCTGGGAGCCAATATCGGCACTACGGTCACGGCTTTGCTGGCGGCGACAGCAGTCCAGGGAGCTATGGGATTCTTTGCCCTGCAGATAGCACTTGTCCATCTGTTGTTTAACGTGTCAGCCGTACTTTCGATTTACAATCTTCCATTCCTTCGCAATATACCACCCAGGCTTGCCCGTCGTTTTGCCCAGTTGGCCAGCCGGAATAAATGGATGGTGCTGGCCTATGTGGTGGGTGTCTTTTTCATTCTACCTTCTATCCTGATCGCGATAACTGCCTGAGGAGGACATGATGACAACACTCAAGGAATACAAGGCACACAGGAAGGAGTTAAAAGCTCAAATCAAAGAGGTCAAGGCAACCCTGAAACGTCTTGAACAAGAGCTGGAGGCTGAGCGGCAGGACATGCAGCATGAAGAAGTGGATCATCTTGATGAGTACCTGGACAAGGCAGAGCCACACCTGGTGGATGTAAAAAAGCTGGGTATTTCGGCCATTGAAGATTTTAAAAAGTCAGTGTCGAATCTGGTGAGTTCGATTACTGGCTCCGGTAAAAAGTAATCAGGCTATCGGGGCCTTTCAATGCAATTGATGGGTTCTTTCTATCATTGACGCCCAAACTCCGTTCGTCCTGAGCGGAGTCGAAGGACGTAAACTCCATACCCTGAATAAAGACTGTGCCAATCAACCTTCGCCCGTGCATCCTGAGCGGAGTTGAAGGACACGGTGAACGGAGATTGTACACAGCAAACTCATTGAAATGATGTACTACCTATAGCAGTGAAAATAAGGCCAGTAGTTATTTGCTGGCTTTATTTTTTACCTGATCAATAACACCTGCCAAACCCCGACGTTGACCCAGGGTTACTTCAAACCAGGCATCTTTGCCGTAGCGTGGGAATTCGTAGCGCAGATAGTAGCCATCCTGGTACACCGACAGATCGAAGCTTCTGGCCAGAACTCCGGCAGTAAAAAGAATAAGGAATAAAGCTGAAAGTAATTTGTACATAAGCGTTCCCCCGATAAAGTCTCATCCATAAATACTTCGCGGTCAGTCTAGCACATGGTTTCCTGTGAATTTAACTGGGGTGCTAAGCTGACCATGCTCATTATGGTAGTCAGGCAAGATTGGTATCAGCATGGGTTTGCCCAGAGCAAGTTCCTGGGGGCTCACTCAAAAAAACTATACCCATCCAGCAATTCTGATTTCAACTCGTGGGGAAGGTCTAACTTAGCCACAGCTTTTTTCATGCAATCGGTAACATGAGGTTGATTATGCTCCTGCTCCAGAATATCTCGAATAACCACCTTACAGGATTGCAGCAGGGTCGACGGCTCGGATTTGAGGCACTTGAAAACTTGTTTAGCCTGGCTCAGAGGTATGCCTGATTTCCTGCCAGTGTTCACATTGCTTCTGGCTGCAGAGACTGCGGTTGCTTTATTCTCATGGTCGGCCAGTGCCAAATTGCTATGGTTTCTCACATACCTGAGAAGTTGGTCCATGCCATTTGTGCCCGCATATTTACTCCAGGTAAATCCTTTTTTGTCTTTAAGGTCAGCATCTACGCCATGCTGCAGCAACAAACAGACTATGTGGCCGCCACAGGCATTATTGTTATATTGAGACATACAAAGCCGGTGCAATGGTGTCTGCTCAGCAGTATTGAGTGCGCTTGCATTCGCTTCCAGTTCCAGTAAGGCTTTTGTCGAACCCAGTTGATTGTATCTGGCGGCAATGTGCAGTGGCGTATTGCCCAGTCGATCCGGGCAGTTGATGAGATCGCCAGGACGGGCGGCACCGCCAATGTCAGTGGCCAGGTAATGCTCCACCAGGCGTTTGATCAATCCGGGAAAGTTGTGCCTGGCGGCATGGTGAACAGGCTTGTAGCTGTTATGATCCGTTATGTGCTGATCGGCGTTTGCCCCAAGCAAGGCCTCCAGACCCACACGCCTTGCATTGCGTTCCTCCAATACACTGGTAAAACGACAGTTGAAGTTAGCTTTTTTAACCCGGGCGCCACAAAGCAATGCCAGTGGCGTAAAACCATGCCCATCGACACTATTGATATCTTTCAGCTGCCCCGAGGCAATGATGGCTGCCACCGCCGCTCCGTTGCCTGATATGGCCGCAGAGTGCAATGGATTACAGTCTCTCAAATTGCCGATGGTAACCTGTGTATTCAGATCAGCCCCTTGAGTAAGGTAAGCCTGTATCTGCTTCAGATTGACCACCTCACGGCATTCCAGGTGGACACATAAACTCCTGGTTAAATGAAGCACATGGGGATCAATGTCTGGCATTACATTAGGTAACGCCCTGGCACCGCCAGCATTGTTATTTTCTGGGTTTGAGTCTGGCTCGAAAACCATGGCTTGCAGTTTGGGAGCAATAAAACTGCAAAGCTCTCTATAAGAATTATTCATCTAATACCTCAGGTATTTACACCGTTCATGTCTCAGTCATTCACCTTGATAATGAATATGACCGATAAAACAGGAAAATGTTCAGTACTTCTTTGCCCTAATACTGTAGTGGGTAGGGAACGTGCTCCTGTAAACAGGTTGCCGTTTCCACCCCTCCGAACCGTGCGTGCAACTTTCACTGCACACGGCTCTCCATGCTGTTACG
>NZ_JAHHPM010000042.1 GCF_024606345.1 Endozoicomonas sp. YOMI1 | reverse complement strand
GGAGTTCGTGTGAGACTTGGGGAGCATGGGTTGATTCGCCATCGTAAAAGCTCCCACTGTGGAACTTTTATGCGATAACCAAGCCTGTTCCCTGAGCTACGGACCGTGAAACAGAAACGTTCTTGAGCGATCAAGAACCCTCGCCCGATAGGGCGGGAAGTGTCAGAAAAGGCAATCCCGGACTCACACAAGGTAAACTGGCCGCCAAAGCTTCCGGAGCCACTCTGTTCTGCCCAACATTCCCACCCGACTCCAAGGGCACTGACTTTAATGATTTAGCACGCATTAACAAAAAAATGTACCACTGACACTTTTAACAAATAAAACAACAAGTCCGTGAATATTATGTCTATTAATAATGATATTGCTGGCCAATTGAACCCAGCAAATAGCAGCCCCGAGATTAAATGGAAGAAACCAGAGCCTATTGAAAAAGGGCTATTACCGGTGCCTGAATTCCCATCAAATATTTTGCCTCATTCAATTGAGAAATGGATTCAAGACATTGCCTTTCGAAAAGACGGTGCTCCTGTAGACTTTCCTGCTGTATCAGCCATGGTAGCGCTCAGCTCTTTATTAGGCAGTAAGGTTGTTATTCACCCGAAGCGTTATGATGAATGGTCCGTGATCCCCAATTTATGGGGTGCCATCATTGGCAACCCCTCTATGAAAAAGACACCATGCATTACTGACGCCTTAAAGCCCATAAAGGGCTTTGAAAAGAAATGTTTTGACCGCTATCAAGATGAGATGAAGGATCATCAGGCAGATTTAAAGCTAGAAAAACTTCAGGAGAAGCAATTCTACGGTGATGTATTAAAAGAGACGAAAAACAACAATTCAAAAGCAAAAGAAATGCTACGCGAGGCAGAATACAATGCCCCTGAACCACCCATATTAAAACGTTATCTTGTGAATGACTCCAGCATAGAAAAGCACCCGCAAAAACCGAATTATCTTTATTTTCGGTTTTTTCGGTTGTTATCTCTCCAGCAACGGTAACACGCACTCTGCAATAAAAATCTGCTTAAACCCGCCCTGAAGCGATACAAGCTCAACCATTTTCGGTAATCTACTGGGCAGTAAAAATTCTACACTTACGCTGCCGAGGCTCCTTTTTCCTGCTCGCTGTCAATAAAAGATAGCGACCCACCTCCGCGCAGTAGCGTGCCCGATTTCAAGGAAAACCGAATGACCACCAAGCTGACCCTGTCACGGCTCGAGAGTCTGCTCCTGACGGCCTGTGATGATTTGCGCGGCAATATGGATGCCAGCGAATACAAGGAATACATCTTTGGCATGCTGTTTCTGAAGCGGGCCAGCGACCTGTTTGACCAGCGCCGGGAAGAACTACGCCAGCAGTTTCGTAACGACGGGCTCAGCGATGAAGATATAGAAACCGAACTGGATGACCCGGATAACTACCCCGGCAAATACTTCTATGTGCCCGAGCGCGCGCGCTGGAAAAACATTCAGCACCTGAAAACCAACGTAGGCTCTGCCCTGAACAAAGCGCTGGAAGAGTTGGAAGACGATAACCCTGATGCCTTACAGGACGTGTTGAAAGGCGGGCATATCAACTTCAACCGTAAAATCGGCCAGCAAACCCTGAGTGACGACACTCTGGCTGACTTTATCCAGAATTTTGAAAAGATACCCTTGGGTGATGATAACTTTGAATTTCCTGACTTGCTGGGTGCCGCTTACGAATACCTGATTAAATACTTTGCGGACTCCGCCGGTAAAAAAGCCGGTGAATTTTATACGCCCGCCGAAGTGGTCCGGATTTGTGTCGAAGTCTGCAACCCCCAAGAGAATATGAGCGTTTATGATCCGACCATCGGCTCCGGTGGTATGTTGATTCAGGCACGGGATTATGTGCAGGAGTGTGGCGGCAATCCGGACAACCTCTCCCTGAATGGTCAGGAGAAAATGGGCACCACCTGGTCCATCTGCAAAATGAACATGCTGCTCCACGGTATCTCCTTCGCCAATATCTATAACGCCGATACCCTGATTGAACCAAAACACGAAATGGACGGTAAGCTGGTACGCTTTGACCGGGTGCTGGCCAATCCGCCGTTCAGCCAAAACTATTCCCGTAATGACAACATGAAACATCAGGGGCGTTTCAGTGTCTGGATGCCACAAAAAGGCAAAAAGGCCGATCTGATGTTTGTGCAACACATGTTGTCGGTCTTAAAGCCCAATGGCAAAGCGGCCACGGTAATGCCCCACGGTGTCCTGTTCCGGGGTGGCGAAGAGAAAGAGTGTCGCCAGCATTTTATTGAGCGCGGTGTGCTGGAAGCGGTAATTGGCCTACCTTCCAACCTGTTTTATGGCACAGGCATTCCCGCCTGCATCCTGGTGCTCAACAAAGAAGGGGTTGCAGACCGTAAGCACGTGCTCTTTATTAATGCCGACCGGGAATACCGGGAAGGCAAAGCACAGAACCATCTACGCCCGGAAGATATTGACAAAGTGGTCCACGCTTACCGTGGCGGTAAAGATATACCGGCTTACTGTCGTAAAGTTCCCATTGAAGAGATCGCAGCCGAAGATTACAACTGCAATATCCGCCGTTATGTGGATAATGCTCCGCCTGCCGAACCCCATGATGTTCGCGCCCACCTACAAGGTGGCGTGCCTTCCGTGGAAGTCAACAACCTCGACCACTTCTGGCAAAATTACAAAGGCCTGCGGGAAGACACCTTTATTCCACGGCAGGATGGCATCTATGAAGACTTCAGCCCGGTGATTGAGGGCAATCGCGCCATTGCGGACCATATCAGCCATCATCAGGGCGTTATGGATCGTCAAAGCCAGTTTATGGACACCCTCAAGACTTGGTGGCATGAGCACCTGCCCATTGTCGAAGCACTGGCACCCGATGCGGCGAATAAAGAAGGTAAGCCCCGAAATGTTTACGAGATGCGCAGCAATTTGCTGAACAGCATTGAACAGACGTTTACCGAACAGAACCTGCTATCGAGCTATCAGGTGCGGGGAGCGTTTGCCAACTATTACAACCTGCTGAAATCCGATTTCAAATCCATTGCTGCCAGTGGCTGGGGGCCCGAACTGATTCCGGACGACGATATTCTGCAAAGTCAGTTTCCGGAAGTGCTGGAAGAACTGGAGCAACAGCGTTCACGTCTGGCAGAACTGCAGGCCCTCTTTGCTGCGGCCAGTGAAGAGGACTTTGAACCCTCTTCTGAAGAGAGCGACGATACCGGCGTACTGCCAGCTGATCAGGTGAAAACCCTGAAGGCTGACCTTAAAGCGGCAAATGCGGCCTGGAAAGCAGAATTAAAAAGGCTGAAAGACACCGCGAAAGACCTCTTTACCGAATTAAAAGTCGCCAGGTTCGTCACTACAAAAGGCCCCAACAACGAACCCAGAAGCTACTACCTGACGGAAGGGCTGGGCCAGAAAGAGGCTATTTTTGCCAATGGTCAGCGCATTCTCGATTTAGCTGCGCACTTTAAACATGCCTCGGATTTTACCACCATCATCAAAGAGGCCATGGAAAACGGTGCCAGCTATAAACAACAGGCCACCCGTATCGACAACCAGCTGGCCGGCCATAAAGCACTGGAAGATGAAGTTCGTGAACTGAAAGCCACCATCCGGTCCACTGAAAACCAGAAGCAGACGCTGGTGGATGAGGCTCGGGAAAAAATCAGTAAAGATGAAGCCCGAGTAGAGATTACCCGGCGATTGGGTGAGTTGTTATTTAAAATTTATGCAGCGTACCTTCGGGCAGATTTGCGAGCCTGTACTGCAGCAGTTGAGAATCTGTGGCAAAAGTATGCGACTACGGCTAAACAGATAGAAACAGAGCGGGATCAGGCTGCGGCAGAGTTACAGCAGTTTTTGGTGGAGCTTGGGTATGAGTGATAACTGGTCATCATCTAAGCTAGGCCAATTAACAGCTATTGCTATTGGTGGTACACCATCAAGAGACAACTCGCGTTATTGGGCTTCTAATACTGATAATGGGTTTCCATGGGTATCAATCGCTGACCTGAATAAACGCATCATTATCGGTACGAAAGAACAAATAACTCAGGCGGGGGTCTTGAGTTCCAATGTTAAGTTGGTTCGGGCAGGTTCTGTGCTAATGAGCTTCAAGCTGAGCTTGGGAAAAGTTGCTTTTGCTGGCACAGAGCTATATACCAATGAAGCTATTGCCAGCTTTACCTGTAGCGAGGAACTTGATGAGGCTTTCCTCTTTTATACTCTCCCGAATCTTGCAAATAGTGCTATTACAGACGTAGCGATTAAAGGTGCAACCCTTAACAAAAAGTCGCTCCATAATCTCATCATCAAATATCCACACAAAAAGAAACAACACAAAATCGCCACCATCCTGTCCACCATCGACACGGCGATTGAGAGAACCGAGGCACTGATCACCAAATACCAACAGATCAAGGCCGGGCTGATGCACGACCTGTTTACCCGTGGTGTATTACCCAATGGGCAGCTTCGCCCATCCCGTGAGCAGGCACCGGAGCTTTATCAGGAAACAGCGATAGGGTGGATTCCCAAAGACTGGAAATCTCTTAATCTTAAAGAAGCTTTAGCCGCATCGGGGGGCTACTTACAAACTGGTCCCTTTGGAAGCCAATTGCATGCCCATGAATATCAGGACGAAGGTATTCCTGTGATCATGCCTCAGGATATTAATGATGGTTTGATTGATACATATGAAATTGCTCGTATCACAGAAGCCAGAGCCTCAACCCTTGCAAAGCATCGGGTACAACCCGGTGACATCATTATTGCGCGTCGAGGCGAGCTAAGTAGAGCAGCGGCTATTACAGAGCAAGAAACAAGCTGGTTGTGTGGAACTGGTTGCTTCCTACTTCGTTTGAAAAAATCTGAACTCAATCATTATTTTGTCGCCAGTGCCTACCGGCACGATATTGTTCAAAGACAAATTGCTGGTTTGGCAGTCGGGAGTACAATGCCAAGCTTAAATAATGAAGTGATGAATAAGCTTGTTTTTCCATTTCCTGATCCGGAAGAACAACATCGTATCGTTTTAAGAATTGATATTTCTGATCAGAAAATCAGAGGGTTATACCAACAAGTGATGAAGTTGAAGAATCAAAAACTCGGTCTAATGCAAGACCTCCTCACCGGCAGAGTCCCTGTTTCTGTTAAGGAGCCTGAAGCGCCCCATGGTTAAAGGCTTTGACAAACTGAACCCGGAAAAAGCCCTGATCTGGCGCATTGTCCACCGACATAACCTGCCCTGAATTCTGGATAATGGCCTGCACAGCGGCAACAGTAAACTTCATTCACCAGAATGGGTCCCTATTGGCAACCCGGAACTAACGGACAAACGCACCCGCTACGTAGTGCCTATCGCACCGGGTGGAGTGCTGAATGACTATGTACCGTTTTATTTCACTCCTCGCTCAGTCATGATGATGAATATCGTCACCGGGCGTGGCGTTAAACAACGCCAGCGGGAGGAGATAGTTATTCTGGTGTCCAGTCTGCATCAGTTGCAAAGGCAGGGTTTACCGTTTGTTTTTACAGATAGCCATGCCTATTGCCAGTGGGCACCTTTTTACCATGATCTGGCCGATCTCCCGAACATTGACTGGCCATTGCTGCAATCTCTGGATTTTCGACGTGTGCCGGATGACCCGGCACGCTTTGAGCGATATCAGGCCGAGGCTCTGGTCCACCAGCATTGTCCTGTCTCTGCCCTGATCGGCATGATCTGTTATTCTGATGACATCACAATGGAAGTTACACAACAAATACAACAACGAGGGCTGACACTGCCCGTGTACACTCGTCCGGGGTGCTACCATCCATGATTACTTATACCACCGGCAATCTGCTGGACTCACAAGCGGAAGCGCTGGTTAACACCGTCAACACCGTGGGCGTGATGGGCAAAGGCATTGCCTTGATGTTCAGTGAGCGATTCAAGCCTAATCTGGCGGCTTACAAAAAAGCCTGTAAAACCGGCGAGGTTCGAACGGGTAAAATGTTCACTACCGAAACCGGTGAATTGATGGGGCCGCGATGGATTATTAACTTCCCTACTAAACAGAACTGGCGACACCCTTCACAAATGAAGTGGATTATTGACGGTTTGCAGGATCTGAAACGCGTTATTATTGAGCGGCAAATTCATTCTATCGCCATCCCCCCCCTCGGGGCAGGTAATGGTGGCCTGAACTGGGCAGATGTCAAACGGCAGATTCAGCTAGCGCTTGCGGATTTAACGGACGTAGAGATCATTATCTACGAACCCACCGAGCGCTATCAGAACGTGGCTAAACCCCAAGGCGTAAAATCGCTCACCCCTGCCAGGGCCTTAGTTGCCGAACTGATTCGACGCTACTGGGTTCTGGGTATGGAGTGCAGCCTGATTGAAGCTCAAAAGCTGGCTTGGATACTGAACAGGGTTATTGATCACATGGGATTGGAGAACCCTCTGGGCCTGCATTTCAATGCAAGAAACTATGGCCCTTATGCGGATGAACTCAGGCATTTGTTAAACCATCTGGATGGCAGCTATCTGCACTGTGACCGACGCATCAATGACTCCCGCCCCTTTGATGTGATTACCTTTGATGAAAGCAAACGTCAGGCTGTGACCGCATACTTGAAATCCGAGGCTAAAGTTTGGCTACCTGCGCTGGAAAAAACGACTGAATTGATTGATGGCTTTGAATCGCCTTTTGGTATGGAACTGCTATCTACGGTGGACTGGCTGGTGTTTAAAGAAGGCATAGTCCCTGAACCGGATGCCATCCTCAATGCCATGGGCCAATGGCCTGCCGGTGAACGTTGGGCGCTGCGGAAAACCAAACTGTTCGATGGCCGAACCATTGATATTGCCCTGAAACAATTAGCGCGGGTTGATCTGAGAAACCCATCGGTTTAATAAACACCATTGTGGAGTCTATTTTTTTTAAAACAGGCTCCACAAGCAGACATATCCCTTTCACGCCAGTGCCGCTATCAACCCAAGGTGATCGGAAAAGGGTTTAAAATCCCTGTCGGTATAAAGCAATGGCATTTTTTGCTCAATACAGTATGAGGCAATGATGACATCGTTTGTTTTTCTAACCGTGATCCCTTTCTTGCGTAATGCCCGAAAGTTATTAGCGCACGTCATGACCATGGACGGGCTAAACAGCGTATATTCATCCAATAATGACAGCTTGCTTTTCACTTGTCGGAACTGTTTGTCATCCCGAATACCTTGCAGAATTTCCAGAAAAATAAGGTCTCCCATGGCCAGAGTACCTTCAATAAGACAGGTATCCAGTAAATCCGATGCCGGGGTGATCTTGCCATTGAGGTAGTCAATCCAGACACTGGTATCGGCCAATATCACCGTTGACGCCTCATTTCATCCAAATCCCCTTCCCACTGAATTTTGCCCCGCAGGCTTCTGATGGATTGTTGCTGAGCACGTTTTACCAGCAGTTTCAGGCCTTGCTCCACCACTTCTTTTTTGGTTTCCAATCCAGTAGCCTTCAATGCCTGTGCCATTAAGTCATCATCGATTACTATGTTCGTGCGCATGATTCACCAATGTGTATATTATTTGTATATGTACACAGTGTAGTGACGATAGGCTATTACTGCAAACACCCTGACCTGAACCTCTCTCCCTGAATTGACGGGTACACCCTGAATGAGTGAATACACTGAAGTTGAACAACCCTTCCTGAAACAGCTGGAAGGGCTCGGCTGGACAGCCATCGATCAGGGAGAAGCCATTCCCCAAAATCCGGCAGCCTCTCTTAGAGAGCACTTTCGCCAATGGATTCTGCCGGATGTGTTTCGCAGCGCCGTTAAAGCCATCAACCAAACCGAAGAGGGGCAATGCTGGCTGACTGACGCTCAACTGGAGGAGTTGCGCCAGCAGGTTCTGCGTCAACCCAATCATTCACTGCTGGAAGCCAATGAGTCGGTGCAAAAATTATTATTCAAAACACAAGTGGATGTGAATGAACTCACCGGAGAGGAAGATCCGGTGGTGCAGCTGATCGATTTTAACAATCCGGGCAATAATCAGTTTCATGCCATCAACCAGTTCCGTGTCGATACGCCGGGCTGTGTAAAGCAATTTATCATTCCTGATATTGTGCTGTTTGTGAACGGCCTACCGCTAGCCGTGGTGGAGTGCAAAAAAGGCTCTGAAACCTGTGCCAACCCCATGCAGGAAGCGTTTGCCCAACTGCAACGGTATATGCACAAACGGGAAGAAACGGTAAAGGCGGGTTTAAAAGAGGGTGAGCCACGGCTGTTTCACAGCAACCTGCTGTTGATTCGCACCTGTGGTATTGAGGCCGACTATGGCACCATCAGTTCCGGCGAAGAGCATTTCTATGCATGGAAAACCGCTTACCCTGATAAAAATGCCACTTTGAAAGGCAAAAGCCAGCAGGAGCAGTTAATTCAGGGGATGCTTAACCAAGGCAACCTGTTAATGATGCTAAGAACCTGTTCCGTGTTTATGGATACCGATGCCGGGCCACGCATTAAAGTGGTTTGTCGATACCAGCAATTCCGGGCAGCCAATAAAATACTGGACCGATTGCGAACCGGGAAAAACACCCTTGAGCGCAGCGGGGTCGTCTGGCACACCCAAGGCTCTGGAAAATCCTTAACGATGGTATTTGTGGCCCGGATGCTGCGCGCCAGTTCTGACTTGAATGACTTCAAAATGGTGCTGGTCAATGATCGGCAAGACCTTGAACAACAGCTAAGCGAAACCGCCACACTGATTGGTGGCCGGGTTAATGTCATCGAAAGTACCCAAAGCCTTCGCCGCCAACTGGCCAGTGATGCATCTGATATTAATATGGTGATGGTGCATAAGTTTCAGGAGCGTAAGCAAGTTCTTTCTAACAAGGTAGCTGAAGCACTGGGCACTTATCGGGCCATGCCTGCCGCTGATACGTTTGGCGTGGTGAATCAATCCGGCAGAATCCTGCTAATGATTGATGAAGCCCACAGAACACAAGGGTCTGACCTGGGTGACAATGTGTTTGAGGCTTTCCCTAATGCCACACGCATTGCCTTCACGGGCACGCCGTTAATTTCTCAACGCCATGGCGATAAAAAAACCATTAAGCGTTTTGGGGAGTATATCGACAAATACAGACTGCTGGATGCTGTTGATGACGGTGCCACCCTGCAAATTTTATATGAAGGCAAAACCGCTGACAGTGTCCTGAATGAAAAGCATGCCTTTGATGAGGCGTTTGAGGACTTGTTTAAAGAACGCAGCGAAGAAGAACTGCTGGCCATCAAAAAGAAATACGGAACCAGTGGCGATATTCTGGAAGCGGAAAACCGCATTAACGCCATTGGCAAAGACCTTGTCGGCCACTATATCGATAATATTCTGCCGAATGGGTTTAAGGCACAGGTGGTCTGCCATTCAAAACTGGCCTGTGTTCGCTACCAGAAAGCCATTCAACAAGCACTGGCGGAGCGTATTAAGGACGAAGAATCGAAAACCACGCCTGACCCTGAATTAATCAGCAAGCTGCGCTTTCTAAAAACCGCTGCCATCATTTCCAGCGATGGCACCAACGAGGCGGCTTACATTACTGAAGCCAGAAAGCAGGCTAACCGAAATAATGCCGTTGAGAATTTTTGCAAATCCTTTGTGTTTCCCCATAGCCCTGACTACGACTTTGATAAAGACAATACCGGTATCGCCTTTCTGATTGTCTGCGACATGCTACTGACAGGCTTCGATGCCCCGATTGAGCAAGTGATGTATATCGATAAAAGGCTACGAGAGCATACATTGCTTCAGGCCATTGCCCGTACCAACCGGGTGAAGAAGGGCAAGAGCCGTGGCTATATTGTCGATTATATCGGTCTGGCCAATCACCTGACGGAAGCGCTGGATATCTATGCCGGTAGTGATGAAGTGCAAGAGGAATTGCAGGAAGGTCTGAAAAATATCAATTCAGAGTTGCCGGTACTTGAAGAGCGC
This sequence comes from Endozoicomonas sp. YOMI1, assembly GCF_024606345.1. Lineage (GTDB taxonomy): Bacteria > Pseudomonadota > Gammaproteobacteria > Pseudomonadales > Endozoicomonadaceae > Endozoicomonas. Next base: position 2,070 of record NZ_JAHHPM010000042.1, on the reverse strand, counting down.
TATCAACGATTGCTGCAGCATTTTACCGCCTTGGGTGTTGATCAGATTAAAGCCTTTGTTCAGGGAACACTGCCTTCTGTGGATGACGATGCCATCGTCGTTCACCAAGCCGTTACTGCATTGAAAGACGAAAAACGCCGGGCAGATTTTGAGGTGTACCTTAAAGCGTTTTTAAACAGCCTGGATATCATTCTGCCTGACAGCCCCGCCCAACCGTTTAGAGTGCCTGCCAAACGTTTTGGCTACATTCTGCAACTGTGCAAAGAGCGTTATAAAGACAGCAGCCTGAATCTCGGTAATGCCGGTGAAAAGGTGAAAGCGTTAATCAATGAGCATTTGATCAGCCTTGGCATTAACCCAAAAGTGGAGCCTGTTGAACTGCTCTGTGATGACTTCATTGAAAAGCTGAATAAGCATGCCGGGGGCAATCAGGAAGCCAAGGCAAGTGAGATGGAGCACGCCATTCGTAAGCACTGCACTGTCCACCATAACGAAGACCCGGCATTTTACCAAAGCCTGTCTGAAAAGGTAGATAACCTGATTGAAAAGCATAAGGACGAATGGGATGTGCTGGTTGAAAAACTGTCAGAACTTCGTACCAAAGCCATAGAAGGGCGGAGTCAGGGCGAAGACGGAATGAGCCGTGAAGCTACTACTTTTTTTGAACATATTGTGCAGATAGGCTTTACTGAAGGCCGGGTGCCGGAGGAAGCCAAACAAGCCATTAAAACGCTAATGGAAAAAATTGTTGATATTTTGCAGGACACTATTGGCAGTATCGACTTCTGGCAAAACCCCGACAAACAAAAACGTACGCGCAGCACAATAAAAATGGAAATCACCAAATCAGGAATTACCGAATTAAAAAACAACCGGGAACGTGTGGCCGTAGAAGTCATGAAGCTGGCAAAGAACCGCCATCAGAGCCTGCTCAATGCTGGCCGCAGCCAATAAGGTCATACGGTTGAAAAAACGCAACATAAAAGATATCGAGTATTACTTGTTACCCGGTGCCTCCCGCAAAACCACCGACATTGTGGTAGAGCGGGATGGAACGATTCACGTCCGCCCTCCCCTGCACATGAGTGCCGAGCAGGTGGACGATACCGTTTACAGCAAACGCATGTGGATCTACCGCACCCTGGCAGAATGGAATAGCTTGAACAGTACTCATGTGTGCCGGGAGTGGGTGAATGGTGAGTCTTTTTTATACCTTGGCCGTCACTATCAGCTAACACTGGTTGATGATCCGGTTAAGCCTTTAAGCCTGAAAAATGGCCGATTTCTTTTAAATAAAGCCTTGGTTCGATCACCCAGCGCCACAGCCGCCAAACAGGCTTTTGAACAGCTTTATAGCCAAAAGGGACTTGAGCGCCTTCAAGCTCGCACACAATACTTTGCCCCAAAAGTAGGTGTGGATTTTGGCAGCATTACGGTCAAGGATATTGGTTATAAATGGGCGGCCTGTAAGCGCAATGGTGATTTAAGTTTTCACTGGAAGTGCATGATGGCCCCACCAAAGGTGATTGACTACATCGTAGTCCATGAATTGTGCCACAACCATCACCGCAACCATACCACCGCTTTTTGGGATGAAGTCGATAAGGTGCTGCCTGACTACCATGAACGCAAAGACTGGTTGAGAGATAACGGGGCCTCTCTAACGCTTTGAGTGCCTTTACTGACATTCTTCAATCAAACGCACTTGTCGTGTATTGATCAAAAAAATGGTTCTCTGATGAGGGCCAATTTGGCAATGAGTGACGCTGGAATTTCAAGCGGGATAATTTGTATACCAACTGTATACCAATGACAGGTGTACACCGTGATTTTAATGACTGGTTTTCAGTCTTTTCGAGTGTCTCTCGGCTACCGTAAGAAACACGATTGGCCCTGAAAAAATAGGTACTTTAGTACAATTATAAGCAAGCAAATATGTGCTCTCCGGCCCTCATTTTTCCCTGCATGAAGCGATTTAATAACAAAAAGTTAACCCAATTTTCGGCGCTATCACTGTAACTGTTTGCTGAAACCATATTGCCCCTTGATTCCCAAGGGCTGCAGACACAT
>NZ_JAHHPM010000365.1 GCF_024606345.1 Endozoicomonas sp. YOMI1 | reverse complement strand
AAATATAAAGTAATAAAAGCTCACGATAAAAGCCTTAATAACAAGAGCTATTCAGGAGACAGCCTCCCAGGAGGCTGTTACAGTCAGCATCCCCTTTCTCAGATTGCTGGCGAGCCTTCATTTTCCGGGTCTTTTCCCAGGCTCGTTTGGCAGCCTTCCCTTTCTCGGACGAACGGTAAGCCTTCCGGACAGCCTTCCCTCTTTCAGACTGTGCATAAGCCCTCCGGGTAGCCTTCCCTTTCTCGGACGAACGGTAAGCCCTCTGGGAAGCTTTCCTTTTCTCGGACCGTGACCAAGCCAGTTTGGCAGCCTTCAATTTGTCGGACTGTGCCAAAGCCTTATCACGATTGATGGCCAGAGACTCGCCAGCGCCGGAAGCAGAAGCTTTAAAATACAACGCATTTCCTGCTGGAGATGTATTTCGTTGACGCTGTTTACTATTTAGTTGAGGGTTAGTAATAGAAACTGGCACTGCTGGCGCAGAAAAAGGACCAACAAGATTGTGATTATTAGGTAATGGATTGGAATTCTCAACGGAATTGTGATGAATATCAACAACTGATGAGCTTTGCGGGGTTGATTTCCCTGAACCTGAAAAATTACTTCCAGCAGTTTTAAAACGGGAATCGCTGAATGGGTTATGAAAGCTTTCATTATATAAAATCAAGGGGTTTACATAATTACTTGGTGTTGTTTGATCAACTCGCAGTCCGAATACTAAACCACTTTTCAGTGACCAGTCTTTATAAGCTAATCCATTGTTCGACATAACAGACTCATACGCTTTCTGAAATGCCGAATAAAAAGAGTGTAAGTCAGAATATGAGTCTGACATTGAATTGTTGAGTTATGGAATTAAAGATTAGGACTATTCTTTCTTATAAAAGTTCCTCCCTGACACAACCTACTCAATATTTATGACAACAAGGCATAAGGATTTGCTATTATTATAAAAAAAATAACGATGTAAAAACTCCTCGAAAGCTAGCTCCTCACGGATGTGGAAGACGATTGTGATCGGGTATTGTTTTTCCCGGCTGACGGTCAAGAACCTGATTACTCTCTCGAAAGTGACCAAAACCTTCTTATCCTTCGATTGCTGACAGCTCAAGCAATTTGAAAAGCGGCCGGTGTTATACCAGTCGAGGTTGATTCAAGCTCATTATTTTTTGCTTTATTAGATTCTCTTATCAAGGCGACAGCTTGCTTACCAGCGATTTTTGCTTGTTCTTTATCACCGGTATTCTTGAAAGCTTTATAGTAAGCTTTCCGGTCAGTCTGCCACTTGCCGGACTGTGCGTAAGTCGTCCCTTTCTCTGACTTTTCCCTGGCTGGTTTGGAAGCCTCCCCTTTCTCAGACTCACGGTAAGCCTTCTGGTAAGCCTTCCGGGAAGCCTTCCCTTTCTCAGACTCACGGTAAGCCTTCCGGGAAGCTTTCCCTTTCCTGGACTGTTCGTAAGTTTTCTGGCAAGCCCTCTGGGAAGCCTTCCCTTTCTCAGACTCACGGTAAGCCTTCCGGGAAGCCTTCCCTTTCTCAGACTCACGGTAAGCCTTCTGGGAAGCCTTCCCTTTCTCGGACTGTGCGTAAGCCTTCCGGTAAGCCTTCTGTTTCTCGGACCGTGCGTAAACCTTATCATGAGAAATAGTCAAAGATTCACCGAAGCCGGAAGCAGAAGCGTTAACACCCAACTTATTTCCTGCAGGAAATGTATTTTGTTGAAGCTGTTCATTTAGTTGAGGGTTAATAATAGATATTGGCACCGTTGGTGCCGAGAATGGACAAACAAAATTTTGATTATTAGGCAATGGATTGGGTTTATGTGATAAGACTAACGGCTCGCTTTGTTCATATTCTTGAGAATAAATAACACTGACTGGCATTTTTTTAAAACAGGAGTCGTTTAATGGGTTATGGAAGCTTTCACCATATGAAATCAAGGGGTTTACATAATTACTTGGTGCCGTTTGATCAACTCGCAGACCGAATACCAAACCACTTTGCTGCGGCGAGCCTTTAAAAGCCAATCCGCTGTTCGACATAACAGACTCATACGCTTTCTGAAATACCGAATACAAGGATTGTGAGTTAAAATATGGATCAGCCATTGAATTGTTAAGTTAAGGAATTAATGATTAGGACTATTCTTTCTTATAAAAGTTCCTCCCCGTCAGATCCCATTCAATATTTATTTCAACTAAGCATAATGACATGCTAAGTAGTTGGCCAAATGGAATCGTATTTTTCTGGCTAAGTGGGCAGTTACTAT
>NZ_JAHHPM010000041.1 GCF_024606345.1 Endozoicomonas sp. YOMI1 | reverse complement strand
GGGCAGCGGGTGGCGGGAAGCGGGCAGCGCTTACTGAAATGTCGAAGTTATTAAACGACAGTTCCTATGGCGACAGGCTAAGCCGCATCTCGATTCAGAGGGAATCAGTAAGCGATATATTTATATATAAAAACAATATATTTATTGAATTTATTATTCTATTTTCACTGATAGTATTTCACTTAGAGCACAACAATAACTTCGCTTTGGGTCGAAATGCATGTCGGATCAACGTTTTTATGCAAGAGAGAATCATTTAAAACAGCTGGAAGCGGAAAGCATCCATATCATCCGGGAAGTGGCTGCTGAGTTTGAAAACCCTGTCATGCTTTACTCTATTGGCAAAGATTCTGCCGTGATGCTGCATCTGGCCATGAAAGCTTTTTACCCGGGTAAACCTCCCTTTCCTTTATTGCACATAGATACTACCTGGAAATTCCGGGAAATGATTGAGTTCCGGGATCAGCTGGCGAAAAAACTCGGTCTTGAGCTGCTGGTGCATACCAATCCGGAAGGTCTGGAGCAGGGCGTCGGGCCATTTACCCATGGCAGCGCGAAACATACCGATGTGATGAAAACCCAGGCACTCAAGCAGGCATTGGACAAATACGGCTTTGATGCTGCGTTTGGTGGCGCCCGTCGGGATGAAGAAAAATCCCGGGCGAAAGAGCGGGTTTACTCTTTTCGCGACAAAAATCATCGCTGGGATCCGAAAAACCAGAGACCAGAGCTTTGGAATATCTATAACAGCCAGGTTGAGAAGGGCGAGAGTATTCGCGTGTTCCCGCTGTCAAACTGGACGGAACTTGATATCTGGCAGTACATTCACCGGGAACAGATCCCTATTGTGCCACTGTATCTTGCTAAAGAACGCCCGGTGTTGGAGCGTGATGGCAGCCTGATTATGGTGGATGATGAGCGGATGCCGCTGCAACCGGGTGAACAACCCCGGATGCGCAAAGTACGCTTCAGAACCCTGGGATGTTACCCGCTGACCGGTGCCGTAGAATCTGAAGCGGATACACTGACAGAAGTGATTCAGGAGATGCTCCTGACCAGAACCTCTGAGCGACAGGGCCGGGTGATCGACCATGACAGTGCAGGCTCCATGGAAAAGAAAAAGCAGGAAGGGTATTTCTGATGTCACACCAATCTGAACTTATTGCCAGCGATATCGAAGAGTACCTGAACCGTCATGAACAAAAAGAGATGCTGCGTTTTCTCACCTGTGGCAGTGTTGATGATGGTAAAAGCACCCTGATTGGCCGTCTTTTGCACGATACCAGCGTGATTTATGAAGATCAGCTGGCTGCTGTAGAAAACGACAGTAAACGTGTAGGTACCCAGGGTGAAAAACTGGATCTGGCGCTGCTGGTGGATGGTCTGCAGGCAGAGCGTGAGCAGGGCATTACCATTGATGTTGCCTACCGCTATTTTTCCACCGAAAAACGTAAGTACATCATTGCCGATACGCCCGGCCATGAGCAGTACACCAGAAATATGGCAACCGGCGCTTCCACCTGTGATCTGGCGATTATTTTGATTGATGCCCGTCAGGGCGTGCTGACCCAGACCCGTCGGCATACCTACATTGCCAGCTTGCTGGGCATAAAACATATTGTCGTGGCCATCAATAAGATGGATCTGGTGGATTTCAGCAAAGCACGGTTTGAAGAGATTCGTAATCAGTACCTCGACTTTTCAGAACCGCTGAAACTGGGAGATATTCAGTTTGTACCGATGTCGGCACTGGAAGGCGACAATGTGGTGCACCGCAGCGAGCGGATGTCCTGGTATCGTGACAGTACGCTGATGGACGTGCTGGAAAATGTCGAGATTGCCCGGGATCGTAACCTGGATGACTTCCGCTTCCCGGTTCAATATGTCAATCGTCCCAACCTGGATTTTCGTGGCTTTTCAGGAACGCTGGCCTTCGGCAAGATCAAGCCCGGCGATCAGGTCAGGGTATTACCCTCGGGTCAGGTAAGCAGCATTGAACGCATTGTGACCTGGGATGGGGATCTGCCTGAAGCCCATGGGGGGCAGGCGGTTACTCTGACTCTGGCGGATGAAATTGATATCAGCCGTGGTGATATGCTGGTGCACAGGGACAGCCGTGTTCAAGTGGCTACTGACCTGGATGTGGATCTGGTCTGGATGGCGGAACAGCCCATGAGCCCCGGCAGGCAGTATCAGATCAAGTTTTCTGCCGGTAAGGTTCCGGGCAGCTTTGCCGGGGTTGATCACCGGATTGATGTGAACTCCTTGGCCCATCACCCGGCAGAGCAGCTGGCACTCAATGAAATTGGCCTGTGCCAGCTCAGGCTGACCAGGGCCGTTCCTGTGGACAGCTACCAGCGTAACCGCCAGTCCGGTGCCTTTATTGTCATTGACCGGCTCAGTAATGCTACGGTTGCTGCCGGTATGGTACGGGGAGTCAGTGAGCGTAATCATGAGCAGGATTCGCTATCCAGAGTCCACCGTCAAGAGCGTCTGGGTCAGAGAGGCGGTGTGTTCAAAGTTGCCAGACAGCATGCCAAAGTTATTGAACGACAGCTGTTTTATTTTGGGTTTTATCCATTGGTGATTAGCAGTGATGATGAACAGTGGTCTGCCAAGGTGGATGCTCTGGTAAAGGCTGAAATGATTGTGATTATTGCTGATGAACTTATTGATAATCACAGTTCCGCAGATAAGGTGGTTAGTATGATCGTTGAGAGCGTTTTTTTGACTTGAGTTTTGGCTTGAGTAAAGTGTACAGACTTATTTTCGTGTTTTTTGAGAGGCTACCCAGGCAACACTCCCTACTATTATTTAGGAGCGTTGCTTTTTCCTTGATGAATCTATCTCTCAATTCTTCACCTAGCTTCTAGCTTCTGGTCTATAGTTTATTTTTCCTATTAGTAACTAAGAACGGATTTAACTGTTTAGTTTAGGTATAATTCATGACAATTTCTCCTTTACAACCATCTTCAAATTCCACTCAGAGTCACTTGGACGCCAATCCACAGAGTTCGGCAAGGCAGGGTTTGCATTCGACGACAAGAGGTATTCTTCATTGGAGCAGTGTTAATCACTTCAGTTCAAATACCAAGCATGATGACGATGTAAAAAGTCTATCTGATTGGCATTCCATCTCAGTACATCGACATGATACTGCTCATACAGCTCTAAAAGGAGCAGCGAATCATAACAGGGTTGTCAATGAAGGGAGGGCAGCAACAAAAATAGTAGCCATGGCAGCTGTAATCTCATTTAGTGGAGCAGGGGTAGCTGTGACCAGATCCATTGATTTTTCTCATCACCAAAAAAAGCAGCCAAGAGTGATTATGGACAAACCCGGAGATGTGAGGGAAGCAATGCCCAGAGAAAAAAATATAATAGAGCAGAGAAGAAAAGATGGCTTGATGGATCAGGACGTTAAGGGGAACAGAAGGTTAGTGGGCTCTTCAGACCGAGAGGATACAAAGCAAGAGAACTCAGTTCTTTTTCAGGGAAGAAAAAATCATGATCATTATTCACATGAAGGAAGAAAATATAAAAAATATGACAGTGATGGTGCCAAAACTTCATCGCATCGCAACCCTAAGCCACTTATGGTTAGCCTTTCAAAAGTAGAATGGCAATCCAGAAAATCAGATGATGTGGAGTCATCTGGATCAGGTGATCAGAGCTATTCTGTAAGAGTGGATAAAGCTAAATTGTCAGATATGAGGTCACTGAAAGCAAAGTTTAAATGTGTAAATGGCGCATTTGGTGAGCACCTTAGAAAAAATGAACAGCGAATGAGTCGAGCTAAGAACTGGAGGGCAATATCCAGTGATAGAACTCATAGACATTCTTATGCTGAAGAATTCAGGGATTTGAAATTCCAAATTGAAGAAGGAATTGAAGAGTATCGGGAGCAAAAGCTGATAGGCAAAGTTAAGTAGCTCTGCAGGTACATAAAGCAGAACTGGAAGAGTTTCGTTCTGATATTACATTTGACAGTATTTATTACTCAACTAAACGCAGGTCAGATATTTTGTAAGATCATAAAGTTCTCAATCCTTATAGCTTACAATAGTTTCTACTGAGTAATCTGTTAATTATTTTGTTGAATGGTGGTGATAATACGTACAAATGCCTGTTCAATAGGGCGCCTTGCTGATCCACTATTAGTTCAATCATCTACAATGATCGGGTTGATGGCAGTAAGCTATACCCATTGGTCTCATAACCTTTGATTTAACCCCAATGATGCTCGTGTTATTGGGGTATAGGGGGTATTGGAGGCTGTGTGTCTGATGGTTGGGCAAAGTTAGGATGCTGGAAATTACCGAGAACAGGAGTCGAAATGAAGGCCGATTTTTATCAAGGGCTGCTCAGGCAGCTGGATGAGCTCAAGCAGGAAGGGCTTTATAAAAGTGAACGGGTGATCAGCTCCCGGCAACAGGCTGAAATCAAAGTGCTCTCTAATGGTGAGAGCGGTGCAGAAGTGCTTAACTTCTGTGCCAATAACTACCTGGGCCTGGCCAATGCACCGGAGCTTATTGAAGCGGGTAAACAGGGGCTTGATCAGTATGGCTTTGGCATGGCTTCCGTGCGCTTTATCTGCGGTACCCAGACTGTTCATAAAGATTTGGAAGCGCACATTTCCCAGTTCCTGGGCATGGAAGATACAATTCTCTATCCTTCCTGTTTTGATGCCAATGGAGGCCTGTTTGAAACCATCCTGGGGCCGGATGACGCCATTATCAGTGATGCGCTGAACCATGCCAGTATCATTGATGGTGTGCGCCTGTCCAAAGCCAAACGTTTCCGCTATGCCAATAACGATATGGCCGATCTGGAAGCACAATTGCAGGCGGCAGAGGCTGCCGGTGCCAAAACCAAACTGATTGCTACCGATGGCGTATTCTCCATGGATGGGGTTATCGCCAACCTGAAAGGTATCTGCGATCTGGCGGATAAATACGGTGCGCTGGTGATGGTGGATGACTGTCATGCCACCGGTTTTATTGGTGAGAAAGGGGTTGGTACTCCTGAGTTCTGTGGAGTCATGGGACGTGTGGATATTCTGACCGGTACCCTGGGTAAAGCGCTGGGTGGTGCTTCCGGTGGTTACACCTCGGGTAAAAACGAAGTCATTGACTGGTTGCGTAATCGTTCGCGTCCATACCTCTTCTCCAACACGCTGGCGCCATGCATTGCTGCCGCCTCAATCAAAGTGTTTGAGATGCTGGCTGAAGGTGCGGAACTGCGCCGGAAGGTGCGTGATAATGCAGACTATTTCCGCGCTGAAATGACCAGACTGGGCTTTACCCTGGCCGGTGCCGATCATCCGATCGTGCCGGTGATGCTGGGTGATGCTTCACTGGCTGGTCAGTTTGCCGATCGTATGCTGGAAGAAGGCATTTACGTGGTCGGTTTCTCCTTCCCGGTCGTGCCAAAAGGGCAGGCGAGAATTCGTACCCAGATGTCCGCTGCCCACAGCCGGGAGCACCTGGACAGAGCCATTGCCGCTTTCGCCAGGATTGGTCGGGAGTTGGGCGTTATCCGCTGATATTCCTGCTGATTTACCTGAAAGCTGGCTTGCTATTCTGGAATAGTAAGCCTATTGAGAAAATTGAAACTGTGAAGACATTAGCCAAAAGCAAAGCAGAACCCGGAATCTGGATGGAAGACCATCCCAAGCCAGAGGTGGGTTACAACGATGTACTGATCAAAATCCGCAAAACGGCCATTTGCGGCACTGACATGCATATCTATCACTGGGATGAGTGGTCGCAGAAAACTATTCCGGTGGGTATGCACGTTGGCCATGAATTTGTCGGCGAAATCGTTGACATGGGTGAAGGTGTGCGTGGCTTTGAGGTCGGTCAGCGGGTTTCCGGTGAAGGCCATATTACCTGTGGCCACTGCCGTAACTGCCGTGCTGGCCGCCGCCATCTCTGCAACTTTACTGTAGGTGTTGGCGTCAATCGTGACGGTGCTTTTGCCGAATACCTGGTGATTCCGGCGGTTAATGCCTTCCCGATTCCTGATGATATCAGTGATGACCTGGCCTCAATTTTTGACCCGTTTGGTAATGCGGTTCACACCGCACTTTCATTTGACCTGGTCGGAGAAGATGTACTAATTACCGGTGCAGGCCCCATCGGCATTATGGCGGCAGCAATCTGCAGACATGTCGGTACCCGCAATGTTGTGATTACCGATGTCAACGAATACCGTTTGGATCTGGCCCGTAAAATGGGGGCGACCCGCGCCGTTAATGTTGCCAATACCGATTTGCAGGAAGTGATGGCTGATCTGGGCATGGTTGAAGGCTTTGATGTGGGTCTTGAAATGTCCGGCAATGGTCGCGCATTTAAGCAGATGCTGGAAAATATGAACTATGGTGGCAAAATTTCACTACTGGGGATTCCAGCCAGTGATACGGTGATTGACTGGAACCAGGTCATCTTCAAAGGTCTGGTGATCAAAGGTATTTATGGTCGTGAGATGTTCGAGACCTGGTACAAGATGGTCAGTATGTTGCAGTCTGGTCTGGATATTTCTCCAATCATTACGCACCGGTTCCCGGTTGACGACTTTGCCAAAGGTTTTGAAATCATGGGGTCAGGACAGTCGGGAAAAGTGATTCTGGATTGGTGTTAAGTCTAAGGAACAGTCCTTAACTGACTTCCTGGTTTAGAACTTGATCTCCGTTCATCCTGAGCAGAGTGGAAGGGTGGCAGGCACAATGCGTGAGTTCGCAGTGCACGCCCTTCGACAGGCTCAGGACGAAGGAAGTTTGGAACCTAAGAAATACAGAAGTTATTTAGGGACTATTACCAGGCAACAAAAAAGCCAGCGAATGCTGGCTTTTTTGTTGCCCATGATCAAGGTTATCAGCGAATAAAACGCAGAAACTCTTCACGGGTTGGCTGATTGTCTTTCATCAGACCGCGCATTACCGAAGAGGTCATGGATGAGTTTTGTTTTTCCACGCCGCGCATCATCATGCACATATGTTGCGCCTCAATCACCACGGCAACCCCTTTGGCATCGGTGACTTCCATAATGGCATCGGCAATCTGTCTGGTCATGTTTTCCTGAATCTGCAGGCGTCGGGCGAACATATCCACAATGCGGGCAAATTTGGATAAGCCGAGCACCTTACCATTGGGTACATAGCCAATGTGACACTTGCCAATAAAGGGAAGCAGGTGATGCTCACACATTGAGTAAAGTTCAATGTCTTTGATGACGACCATTTCGCTGATGTCGGATTCAAACACCGCACCATTAACGATCTCTTCCAGTGTCTGGTTATAGCCTCTGGTAAGGTACTGCATTGCTTTGGCAGCGCGAAGCGGCGTATCTCTGAGGCCTTCCCGATGAATATCTTCACCGACGGACTCAATAATGGCCTTGTAGTGTTCGCTGATTCTTTGAGACATTAGAAGAATTATCACTGCATGGTTATCGAAGTGGACGGCAGTTTAACACAATTAATACATAACCCGGAAAGCACCAGTATATGAATCTGGCAAAAAACTCTTCACTGGCGACAGCGATTGGTTATCCGGACCTGGTCAGTGTCTTTGTCGGCACTACCCTCAACCAGACCGGGCAGGCGGTGGAAGTGATTGCCATGACCATAGCCGTTTATCTCACCATCAGTTTGAGTGTATCCCTGCTGATGAATATCTATAACAGGCTGTGGCGCTTATCGAGCGCTGATTTTGAATAAATAGGTGGGAGAAATGATCAGTCACGATATCAACATGATTCTCGGACAGCCTCCTAGTGCAGAAAAGCGCTAATGCCCATACAACAAACCCTTGTTCCCACGCTCTGCGTGGGAATACATACCGGAGCCTGCAGGATGTGAAACAACCGGTTTTTGCCGGAGACCCTGGGGTCTTATGGGGGCATTGACGGCGAGTTTGGGGCATGCATTCCCACGGACCGTGGGAACGAGGCATCGCCTAAAGGCGACATTACCGGTCAGCCAGGATAGGTCGAACTCACCGGAATATGTGGTACTTATGTAAACTCGTCATTTTCGTCTTTATCGGGCGGCTCGTCTTGACCAGGATTGTTGGCCCGCGCAATTGGAAACAATGCCTTTTTCAGAGCACCGAACACATCATTGGGCTCCTTCACTTTTTTTGCCTTTGTTTTTGCCTCTGCGATTTTTTGATCAATATCCATGTTGTCGGTCTGACGCTTTTTATCCATGGCTTCAATGGCTTTATTCAGATCTTCTTTGAATGCATCACCGCCAAAGAAGCCCTGATTTGATGGCTTGCTTGTAGTCCCGTTACCTGATTCCGTTTTTTTTGCGTTGTCCGGGCTATTGGCCTGAGCAGTGCTGGTTGATGCAGGAGCCTTCCTGGTCCTGGCTGACAGCAAAATTTCCTGGGATATTGGTGGAGGCGTCGGTGGTGTAGGGGGAGGCAATGGCGTTGTGGCATCTTTGTTCAGGGTTGGCTGAGCGGTTTCTCCCGGTTCTTCTGGAGAGAGGGCAGCATTCATTATGTTGTTCAGGTCAGCGGTTAAATCCTTCGGGAACAGGTCTTCAGATACGGACGAGTCTGTGATGTCGTCAGCATCCATGGTATTTGAACTTCTTTTCAACATCTTTGCCACGGCTTTTGTCAACTCTTCTTTAAATTTGGCATCGCTAAACGCCTTGTTACTGGATGATGTGTTTTTCGTTTCGTCCTTTGCTACAGCAATGTCATCGGTTGCTTTTCTATCAGTTTGAGTGGGACTTATCTGCCCGGATTCCGTGGAGGCGGTTTCCGGTAACTCATCCGACGCCGGGAATGGGGGAAAAGAAACCGTGGTTTCAGTAGGCTTATAACCGGCGGATGATAGTGCCGGCTGGTAGGGCTGAGCCGTTTCTTCCATTGCTCTGTTTTTTGCCGCTACTTTTTCCATCAGTTCATCGACAAAGGGAAGGCGGTCATTTTTAACTCTCTTCGCTGCCTGAGCCCATTGCCTGGCAACATTGCTATCCATCGTGTCAACTTCTTCCGGTGTTTTCGGTCTTATGTCGGCCAGTTTTTTTGTCAATTCCTCCATAAGTTCGGGGTTACTCATGGGCCTGGAGGCTTCTGGTGTGTTTGCCGTATCGTGATTGGGGGAAAGTCTGCCACTGGTTTGTGTGCTATTGCCTTCAGTTGGCTGGTTTGACTTTGTTGGTTTTAGTTTCCATTGTCTATTTTCTATCTCTCTGATCAGTGCTGCATGCAAGTTATCTTGTCTTTCTGGCTGTCGGACTTGCGATTTGGCCGTCTGTTCCGTTTTCGGGGTAGGGGTGGTTGACGATTCTGCCTGTTGCAGAGTCATTGCCGGCTGAACATCGGATTGCTCTGCTGGGACAGGGGCTGTTTCTGCAGTAGCAACATTGCCAGTATTCTCAGCGCCAGAAAGGCTGGCCTGCGTTTTCTGAGCACTGATGGATGCTTCTGACCCGGTAGACTGAAGCTCATCCATTGGCAGAGATTGATTTGGCTGCTCTTGCGTGGTTTTCTCGACTGAGTCAGTAGCCTGCTGTTCACTCTGTGGCAAAGCCGGTTCTGCCTCTTCAGGCTGACGGGGAACGATGGTTTGTGAACTATTCACTAACGGGAGTGGTACAGGATAAACCGGAGTTGCTGGCTGAGTGGGCCTATCCATGGGTGGGGCGGTGGCTATGGGGACAGCCTGCTTTTGCAAACCGGAAGAGGTTGTTGTGGTTAAGTCTTGCTCGTCAGTGTAACCATCACCATTCTTAATAGAAGAATCTTCTCTGGCAGTGATAGCAGAACTTTCCTCTGCTGCAGACTGGGCTACCGGGCTTGCATCATGGTGCCTGGCCTCGACATAGCTTTGCTCAACAGGGATTCGATGATGAACGGTGATTGCACACCTTCTGTTCCTGAGCTTGTCAAAAGCCTGTGCACCTTCTCCCTGGCCCAGGGTGTCTCTACCCGCAACCTCGTTGTCTTTGGCAACGAGGAACTGTCTTATTTTTTCGGCTTCACTGACCCTTACTTCTGTATTTGCATACTGCTTATCGTGACGTTTGAGGGTCTCTATGGTTTTGTCCATTAACTTGCCAAGATTCTGCTGGCTTACCAGCTCATCACCCGGAGGTATCAGGCTCAGTGGTTTGTCGGGCTGAGACTTAAGGGTGATTTTAACATTAAGGCCAACCGGGAACTCCATACTCTTAAGCATTACCAGCACCTGTTCAGGGCCATTAGCTCGAGCTTTTTCCAGCGCTTCCAGCGAAATACCGACTACTTTCTTCTCGTTAATGGTGCCAAGAAGCTCATCGGCCTGTTTCAGCAAATCAGCCCGTTCCTGTAAAAGTTTTGCATCTTGGCTATCCAGTTTATTCTCTTTTAGACCCGTCGTGTGATGAGCGGGTACCGAGGTAGCTTCTGCTTTTATCGGCGATGAACTGTCTGCGCCCGTTACCACGCTTTCCTGCTCGGCTAAATAGCTCGTGGTATCGGCACTTTTAATTTCCCGGCCTCTATGGGTACCAACCGGTGCCTCCGCCTCTTTTGGCGTTTGCTCATAATTGGTCTGGATAGGGCCTGGACCCTCGACTCCTGGTACTCTGTGACAAAGTGGGTTTCTGGGTAGATTAAACATAATCAAGTAGGCTGGCCAATTATATTGTTATTGGTATCGGCAGCAGGAAGAAATTGTTACCGGTCAGGATGGCCCGGTGAGATCAGGTTGTAAGGAACTGTCCTGAAATAACTTCGACATTTCTACAGACGCTACCCGCCGCCCGCTACCCGAAAAGCCGGAACCGCTTGTGCTTTTGCGGGCAGCGGGTGGCAGGAAGCGGGCGGCGATCTTTTCCCAGACTGAGTAAAATGATGAAGTTATTCCGTAACAAATCCTAAGGTGATAGAGGGCTGTTCTCTGAAAGATTTACGGTGTGTTTGTGGTTACTTACTTTTTTCATCCTGAAACAAAAATATAACAGAATTATCTAAAAAGCCTCTGTATGATCGCGAGCAATTTTTGTACAAGTCCCTAATTCGCTCTGATGATAGCTCATCAGAGTTTCCAAGCTCGAGAGTATTATGCAGTTTCAGCTCAGCCGTAAGGTCATTCTCGCCTCTGCTATCGCATTGGCATCTCAGGTTTCTTTCGTTCAGGCGGCCGGTTATGGTATCAACGAGCAATCCGCCAGCTATCTGGGTACTGGCTTCGCTGGCCGTGCTTCCAATGCTATTGATGCGTCTATCTCTGCATCCAACCCGGCAGCCATCAGCCTTGTAGAAGGTCGTCAGGTATCTGTTGGTGCGGATGTGATTTTGGAAGGTGGCAAGTTTGAAAATGGCAAACATTCTTTTAGGCCAAATGCTCCGTCATCCACTGAAGATTTTCAGAGGACTTCCTTTGTTCCTTTTGGTTACTTTGTCATGCCAATCGATGAGAAGTGGAGTGTTGGTTTAGGTGGTTATGTTCCTTATGGCATTGAACTGGATTATGAGGATAATTGGGCAGGTTCCTGGTTTGGCGATGAGACTAGTGTTCAAGTTATGGCTTTGCAAGGCACTGTATCTTATAAAATCCATGATGACTTGTCGGTTGGTTTTGGCTTAACTGGCGCTCATGTAAAAGGCAAGTTAACCAGCAGACCGATGGGAGCAGAGGGAACGATTGAAGGTGATGACAATACTCTCGCCTGGAATATCGGTACCCTATGGAATGTTAACGAACAGACTACACTGGGTATTGCTTATCACTCGACTTACGACTTTCACCTGAAGGGCGATTTTACTGTTGTGGGCTCCCCAGGTGGTGTACTTGATGGAACTAAAGACGCCACGCTTGATATTGTTATGCCTGAAAAGTTGATGTTCAGCGTGACGTACAGGTTGGATGAGCAGTGGTCAATCATGGCAGATGCCACGTGGACCCGTTGGACCCGATTTGAAGAATTTGATGTTAAGGATCCGGCAGGCCGGACGCTTAACTATGTTCCGATGAACTGGAATAATACTTGGGCTTTGTCGTTTGGAACCTCTTATCAGTTGAATGACCAGTGGTTGTTGCGCGGCGGTTATATGTTCGACCACTCACCAGTTACAAATGAGACCCGTACAGTGCGCTCACCAGATGCTAACCGCAACTGGTTTACCTTTGGTGCCAACTGGGAGCTGGCTGAAAATATAAATGTGGATTTGGCTTTTGCTTACGTCAAGCTGCAGGATGGTACTATCAATAAACAGAAGTATGATGGTCCAAACCTGCCTGCTCAACCTGGTTATGGTGTTATCTCTGGTGATTACAGCAGCAGCTCCCATATTCTGGGTGCTCAGTTGAACTACAAGTTCTGATTTATTGATTCTTTGAGTTATACCAATTCCGCCTTCTAAATATGATAGTGAGCAAGTCATTTTGGACCGCTGGGCAAGGCGGGATGACGAGTGTGTGCCGTAGCACAAGCTGAGGAAGTGAAGGATTCCACTTTCAAA
>NZ_JAHHPM010000364.1 GCF_024606345.1 Endozoicomonas sp. YOMI1 | reverse complement strand
CCTGAATATCTGATCAATCCTTTGACAACAGATTTCAGAAAAATATCAATCGGGGTGGTGAAAGGCAGTTGGAACCGTTGGGGCTTGAAAATTCCGCTTTGTTACGCAAATAGAACCACTATTTATCTTACAAAGCGGAATTTTTATCCTCAATTTCTCGCAATCCTCGCAATCCTCGCTATGGGCGCTATTCTCGGACAGCCTCCTAGGGGGGCGCCCAGAGGGGCGTTATTTTCAAACAGCCTCTGAGGATTGCTTTTCTTTAGGCAGCGTATGTTCATATTGAACGATATTTTCTTCGTCCACAGATTCCATTTTTACATCAAAGCCCCACAGGCGGTGAAGGTGTTTGATGATTTCACTGGTGCTGTCCTTATCAAGGGGCCTTCCTTTATGCATGTAATGACGAAGGGTCAGTGAACGGTCACCACGGACATCCACGTTGTAGACCTGGATATTGGGCTCCCGGTTTCCCAGGTTATATTGCGCGGCCAGGTTTTCCCTCAGCTGACGATAGCCCGAGTCATCATGGATCGCATCCACCTCAAGATAAGGGTTGATTTCATTGTCATCGATGCTGAACAGCCGCATATCCCGCATTACCTTAGGCGACAGGTACTGAAGAATGAAGCCTTCATCCTTGAAGTTCTGCATGGCGAAGTGAACCGCATCCAGCCAGTCAGTGCCTGCCAGGTCCGGGAACCACTCCCGGTCTTCGTCCGTCGGGTTCTCACAGATACGGCGTATATCCCGGAAGATATTGAAGCCCAGGGTGTAGGGGTTGATACCACTGTACCGTGGGTCATCAAAATCCGGCTGGAATACGACACTGGAGTGAGAGTGCAGGAACTCCATGATAAAGCCTTCGGTAATCAGTCCTTCGTCGTACATTTCATGCATCAGGTGGTAGTGCCAGAACGTTGCCCAGCCTTCATTCATCACCTGAGTCTGTCTTTGCGGGTAGAAGTATTGGGCAACCTTACGCACAATGCGGATGATTTCCCGCTGCCAGGTTTCTAATAGCGGTGCATTCTTTTCGATGAAGTACAGCAGGTTCTCTTCCGGATCCTTAGGGAAGCGAACGGTTTTTTTCTCCTGTTCACTCTCGCGCACAGGGATGGTCCGCCAGAGGTCATTCAGGTTGCGCTGAATATACTCCTCCCGCTCCTGTGAGCGGGCCTTTTCCTGCTCCGCAGACATCGGCGTTGCTCGAACATAGCGATTGACACCCTGATTCATCAGGGCGTGGCAAGCATCCAGAATCTCCTCGACGGCGCTGATGCCATACTTCTCTTCGCATTTGGCAATATAGCTTTTGGCGAACAGCAGGTAATCAATAATGGCACTGGCATCGGTCCATTGCCGGAACAGATAGTTACCCTTAAAGAAAGAGTTATGACCATAGCAGGCATGGGCAATCACCAGCGCCTGCATCGGCATGGTGTTTTCTTCCATAAGATACGCTATGCAGGGGTTGGAGTTGATCACTATCTCATAGGCCAGCCCCATTCTTCCCTGCTGGTAGTTCTGCTGGTTGCTGAGGAATGTCTTGCCATAACTCCAGTGGCTATACATCAATGGCATACCAACAGAGGAATAGGCGTCGAGCATCTGCTCAGAGCTGATCACCTCTATCTGGTTGGGATAGGTGACCAGCCTGAACTTGTCGGCCAGCCGGGCAAATTCACGGTCATAGATCTCCAGTAACTCGAATGACCAGTCAGAACCGGTAGAGAGCGGTTCTTTTCTTTTTTTCGGTGTTCTTACAGGTGCTTCAGCTTCCAGCATGACTTCCCTCCTTTTTCTCAAATAAGCGGCGGAAGGTTGGGTAAATGTCCGCATAACTGCGGATCTGCTGCATGGCAAAATGTCCCGGGTGTGCCTGCTCTATTGTCTTGTACTCATACCAGAGGTTCTGGTGATGGCGATCGGTGATTTCTACATAGGAGTAGTACTGACAAACCGGCAGCAACTTTTCCAGAATAATATCGTGACATTTTCTGGAGTCGGCTTCCCAGTTATCACCATCGGAAGCCTGGGCGATGTAGATATTCCACTCGTTGGGGGAGTAACGGTCAGTGATGATTTCATCAGACAGGCGCAGGGCTGTGGATACCACCGTTCCCCCGGTTTCCCTGGCGTAAAAGAAGTCATGCTCATCACACTCACGGGCTTCGCTGTGGTGCCGGATAAAGACGACATCTACCGCTTCATAGTTTCTCTCCAGGAACAGGTAGAGCAGTAGGAAGAAGCGCTTGGCCATGTCCTTTATTTCCCGGGTCATGGAGCCGGAAACATCCATCACACAGAACATCACGGCCTTGCTGGAAGGCTGTGGCACTTTGGTCATGTTATTGAAACGCAGGTCAAAATCATCAATAAATGGCAGTCGCTTCAATTTCTTATTAAGTACATTGATCTCTTCACGGAGCCGACGGGCCTGAAGCTGGTCAACTTCATCCGGGTTGACTTCCATTTCCCGCAGCTCTCGCTTCAGCGTTCTGATCACTTTCCGTTCTTTGCCAGAGAGTGCTATCCGCCGTGCATGGGCAGCACGCAGTGATCGGACCACGTTCAGGCGGTCAGGGGAGCCGGCCGTGGTAAAACCCGCACGCTTTAATTTATAGTCTGTGCTGTCTTTCAGCTCTTTCCTGACCAGATTCGGCAGTTCCAGATCATCAAACAGATACTCAAGAAATTCATCACGATTGATCTGGAAGGCAAAGTCATCAGCGCCTTCACCGCTGTCACTGGCCTTGCCATCCCCTGTGCCCTGACCGCCACCACCCGGTGGTCGCTGAATACGATCGCCCTGGTTAAACTCTTTATTGCCCGGATGAACGTGACCGTGATGGCCACCCTGGCCATGATGAAAAAACGGTTCATTCAGATCTTTTTTCGGGATGGTAATATTGCTGCCGCTTTCAACGTCGGTGATTGAGCGTTGATCAACAGCACCCTGCACAGCCTCTTTGACCAGGCTGCGGTAACGCCTCAGAAAACGCTGTCGGTTGACAGTACTTTTCTTTTTTCCGTTGAGGCGTCGGTCGATTATCATGCTCATAAAGACGCTCTCCCGATAGTCGCTAATGTTTGCTTATAGAAATTTGCCCTGGGTAATACAGGGCATGAGAGTTATGCCCGCCTGCCAGTAATGGCAGACGGGGGTCGTTTTTATTGAGACTTGCGAACCCGGATATACCACTCGGATAACAGGCGAACCTGTTTCTCGGTATAGCCATGGGCAACCATTCGTGAAACAAAATCGGCATGCTTGCGCTGGTCTTCCTGGGATCCCTTGGCATTGAATGAGATGACCGGCAGCAGGTCTTCTGTATTGGAGAACATCTTCTTCTCAATCACAGTGCGCATCTTCTCATAGCTCAGCCAGCTGGGGTTCTTGCCATCATTATTGGCCCGGGCCCTGAGCACAAAGTTCACCACTTCATTCCGGAAGTCCTTGGGATTGGCAATGCCCGCAGGTTTCTCAATTTTCTCCAGCTCTTCGCTGAGTGCAGCACGGTCGAGAATATGGCCGGTATCCGGATCGCGGTACTCCTGATCCTGAATCCAGAAATCAGCGTAGGTGATGTAGCGATCAAAGATATTCTGGCCGTACTCAGAGTAAGACTCCAGGTAGGCAGTCTGAATTTCCTTGCCCAGGAACTCGATATACTTGGGCGTCAGGTACTCTTTGATAAACGACAGATAGCGATCGTGTATCTCTTCCGGGAACTGGTGCTGTTCAATCTGCTGTTCCAGAACGTACAGAAGGTGTACCGGGTTTGCAGCGACCTCTGAAGGATCAAAATTGAAAACCTTGGACAGAATCTTGAAGGCAAATCGGGTGGAAAGACCGTTCATACCTTCATCAACCCCGGCCATGTCCTTGTATTCCTGCAAGGGCTTGGCATTAGGATCGGTATCTTTCAGGTTTTCACCGTCGTACACCTTCATTTTCGAGTAGATAGATGAGTTCTCTGGCTCTTTGATACGGGACAGTGTGGTGAACTGTGCCAGCATCTTCAGGGTATCCGGTGCACAGGGAGCATCCTTGAGGGAGCTGTGTTCAAGCAGCTTCTCATAGATGTGGATCTCTTCACTGACTCTTACGCAGTAGGGCACCTTAACGATATTAACCCGGTCAATAAAGGCTTCATTGGTTTTGTTGTTCCGGAAAGACTGCCACTCAGACTCGTTAGAGTGCGCCAGCAGAATCCCTTCATAAGGGATTGCACCAAGGCCTTCGGTACTGTTGTAGTTACCTTCCTGGGTTGCGGTCAGCAGAGGGTGCAATACCTTGATGGGTGCCTTGAACATCTCAACGAATTCCATGATGCCCTGGTTCGCCCGGCACAGCGCGCCGGAGAAGCTGTAGGCATCGGGATCGTCCTGGGAATATTCTTCCAGCTGACGAATATCTACTTTACCTACCAGGCTGGAAATATCCTGATTGTTCTCATCCCCTGGCTCGGTTTTGGCGATACCAACCTGGTTCAAACGACTTGGGTAGAGTTTAACCACCCTGAATTTTGAGATATCACCACCATACTCATTCAGCCGTTTAACCGCCCAGGGTGACATAATGTACTTAAGATACCGGCTTGGTATCCCGTACTCTTCCTTGAGAATGTCGGCATCTTCATCCGGGTTGAATAAGCCCAGGGGCGATTCAAAAACCGGAGAGCCCTTGATGGCATAGAACGGTACTCTCTCCATCAACTGCTTTAATTTTTCCGCAAGGGATGACTTGCCGCCACCCACTGGCCCCAGTAAGTAGAGAATCTGTTTCTTCTCTTCCAGGCCCTGTGCGGCGTGTTTGAAATAAGAGACGATCTGCTCAATGGCTTCTTCCATGCCATAGAACTCTTTGAACGCCGGGTACTGTTTAATCAGTTTATTGGAAAAGATCCTGCTTGAGCGTGGATCCCGGGAAGTGTCAATCACCTCAGGCTCACCAATCGCTTTCAGCATACGTTCAGCTGCATTGGCATAAGCCCGGGGATCTTTTTTGCAGAGTTCCAGATATTCCGTGAGACTCATCTCTTCCTGCTGGACGGACTCGTATCTCTGCTGGTATTGAGCAAATATGGACATCTGTTTTCCCCCTCGCCTGATCGTTGTGAGTCTTGTAAGGCGTACTGCTTAATTATGATTTTCAGAATTCTTGCTATCCTTTTGAACGACACATTATCAATAAAGAAAAAGTGTACGTACATTTACGTTATAGAACTAATGGATAAGAATGTCTATACCTTTTACAGTTTGATTTTTCAGGAATTATTTATCAATGAAAAGAAACTGGTGGGGAAAAAAGAGACAGATGTTTAATAGGCATTCAGCCAGTCTAGTTTAATTTTTCGACTATTTGAATATACTTTGTCGTATATGAGCAGTTAACCAAATGAAATTACATTTGGCCAACTACTTATTGTTCATACGGGGCGGTTAAATTTCATATAAATCTCAAAAAAGAAATGTTATTGAATTGGTTTATCATCATTGAAATATCAGTTTAACAAGCGTTCCCTGAGAATAATTTATTGTCGTAAGTAGTTGGCCAATTGGAATCGTATATTTCTGGCTAAGTGGACAGTTACTATGCAAGGCACAACGTAGG
>NZ_JAHHPM010000363.1 GCF_024606345.1 Endozoicomonas sp. YOMI1 | reverse complement strand
CATACCCTGAATAAAGACTGTGCCAATCACCCTTCGTCCGTGCATCCTGAGCGGAGTCGAAGGACGCTCAGGGTGAACGGAGATTACACACCTCAAACTCATTGAAATGATGTATCAGGAAGGACATCAGAATCAGGCTAAACACCAGCGTGGCAGATTTGGTGTTAAAACGATGCCACCCTGAACAGGACTTGATCTCGAATAAGCTCTATCAGCCACCGTAGACAATAGGCCTGAAGCACAGGTATTCCTTGAAATAAAGCTTTCTTTCGCCAAGTGTACAGAGTCACATCAGAGATACCAGTATCACGTACCAGCTGAGAAACAGGCACATTATTTGGTGGCATCATCTTCTGAGTGATGGACTCTTTGAACTCTTCTGAATAGCGGGCCATTGATCACTCGCTGGCCGCCCCCTGTTTAGGTTTCTAAATTCAGGAGAGGCGACAACTATGTTGGCACAGGGGGATTGCGAACTATCTCGACAACAAAACCACCCAAATCGACCAAGCCATCCAGGTCAAAGAAAAACAGATCAACCTGCTAAAAGAGCGCAAGCAGATACTGGTTCAGAACGCAGTGACCCGTGGCCTTGATCCAGCGGTGCCGATGAAGGATTCCGTTGTTGACTGGATTGGCGAGATTTTAATGCCCATTACGCTGTGGATAACCAACAGTTCATATAAATTTAAAATGAATGTGCCTGTGAAACCCTGAGAATGAGAACATAAATGGAACCTAATAATCATTTTGAGGTCAAAAGGCGGTGTTACCAGTCCATGTTTGAAGGGTTTTATTCTGAAATCAACAGCATCAAACTACTCCCGCCCTAAGTCTGCTGGCTGGGTTGGCCAACAAGCCCGGTCAAGCGGGGTTCCTAACCGTTTCAGAAATACATTTAACGGCAAAAGTGTCTCACACCATCAGTCTCATAGAGGTTCAGCCAACACCCTTGATGATGCCAAATGTATTGAGGATGCCTTTTGGAAAAAAAAACCATTACAAGGACGTCAAATCACCGCGGCTGATGTGCTTGCCGCCTATGGAAGCGATACAACCTCTCTCAGAGCTGGTTTCTTCCTGCAAAGACTTTGCCTGCAAAACATTTTACATGGCAATAAAAAAGTTACCCCGGATCAGGTCATTCAACAATTCAACCGGAAGCCAGATCGAAATAATAAATGTCAATTGGCGATAGCGCGCTTCAAAGCGGAATGTTGCCTGATGGGCCTGGTGTTGAGTGGCCAGCAGGTCACACCGGATGCGGTGGTTAAGGATTATCAGGCAGCCAGGGCAACACTGGAGATGGCGCGCTTCTTAGAGGCATGTTGCCTAAGGAGCCTGTCGTTGAATGGCCAGCAGGTCACACCGGATGAGGTGGTCAAGGGTTTCCCGGATAGTCCAGAGGGCAAACTGGGGATAGCGCACTTCAAGGAACAATGTTGCCTGAGGGACCTGCCGTTGAATGGTCAGCGGGTCATACCGGATGAGGTAGTTAAGGATTATCAGGCAGTCAGGGCAACACTGGATCTGGCCCGCTTCAAGGAATATTGTTGCTTGCGGAGCCTGCTGTTGAATGGCCAGCAGGTCACACCGGATGCAGTGGTTAAGGATTATCAGGCAATCAGGGCAACACTGGAGATAGCGCGCTTCAAAGCGGAATGTTGCCTGAGGAGCCTGCCGTTGAATGGCCAGCAGGTCATGCAGGAAGAGGTGGTTAAGGGTTATCAGGCAGTCAGGGCAACACTGGAGCTGGCGCGCTTTAAGGAACTATGCTGCCTGAGAGGCCTGGCGTTGAATGGCCAGCGGGTCACGCCGGATGCGGTGGTTCAGGATTATCAGGCGGCCTGGGCAACACTGGAGCTGGCGCGCTTCAAAGCCACATGCTGCCTGAGGGGCCTGATGTTGAATGGCCATCAGGTCACACCGGATGCGGTGGTTCAGGATTTCCCGGATATCCCGGAGAGTAAACTGCCCCTGGCGCGCTTCAAAGCGGAATGTTGCCTGAATGGCCTGACGTTGAATGGCCAGC
>NZ_JAHHPM010000362.1 GCF_024606345.1 Endozoicomonas sp. YOMI1 | reverse complement strand
ATTTGCTGCCACCGCAGTAGGGCAGTCTATTCTCGGACAGCCTCCTAGGAGGCTGTCGGACTAAACACTGACCTGCCAGCAACAGATTCTATGGCATTGGTGCCATTGTCAGCGTATCAGGATGCCGCCCGGGAATGCATGATGGTCGAAGCAGAGCCAGAAGGTGAGCCAGCTAATCAAAACGGTTAATAATTAATGATTTGAGACATATAGAGGAATATCGTCCTAAACTATTAGAAACCGTTAAGTTCAGGGAGTGAACACAAATGTCTCAGTTGATTCAGGAATTCAAAAGCGAGCACCTGCAAATCAGTGACCTGCTTTTACAAGCACGTGAAGTGGGGGTTGATAACCCTCAAGGCCGGGATTTGATACTTTCCGCCAAAAAAATGCTGCTGGCCCATTTAAACAAAGAAGATAAGTACCTGTATCCTGTATTGAGAGAAGCCGCTGAGAACGATGACAGCCTGAAGTCTACCCTGACTGACTATGCGCTTGATATGGATAAGATTTCTACCGACGTGATGGTTTTTTTCACCCTGTATGAAAATGGCGATAATACCAACGAAAACTTTCAGCAGGACTGCAACAACATCATCAAGGCATTGAGCAAGCGAATTAGCAAGGAAGAAGCAGTTCTCTACAAAACTTACGATAAAATCAAAGGTGCCTGAAGCCGCCAGCCTGAATGATCGGCTGGTTCTCAGCCGATCATCATTCCTCTCTAGCAAAAGACAAACCCCAGCAATACCACACCCAGAATCATCCGATAGATGACAAATGGCATAAGCCCGATACGATTGATAAATGCCAGAAAGAAATGCACACAGAGCCAGGCACTGACAGCCGATACCAGGGTTCCCAGCGATAGTGTCTGCCAGTCCACTGGCACACTGCTTTCCGCCAGATCCAGCATCAACAGGCTACCAGCGCCGAGAATCACGGGAATTGACAGCAGGAACGAGAACCGGGCAGCCGCATCACGGGTAAAGCCCATCATTAACGCCGCAGTCATGGTAATACCAGAACGGGATGTGCCCGGTATCAGCGCCAGCGCCTGGGCCAAGCCGATCAGCATCGCCTGCCTGAAAGACATCTGCTCCAGGGGTTGAATGCGCTTGCCTTTCAAGTCTGCCCACCCCAGCATGGCACCAAAAATCAGGGTGGTACCGGCAATAACCGCAACGGTGCGCATTGCCTCATCCAGCCCCATTTTTTTCAGGGCCAGACCAAATACCACGGCGGGCAATGTGGCAAAAATCAGATACCAGCCAAGACGACTGTTAACTGTAGCGCCCTTGCCCACCAGAGAGCCCAGCCAGTCCCGGGCAATGGCAAAGAGGTCTTTCCAGAAATAGGCAATGACGGCAGCCAGCGTACCAATGTGCACAGCAACGTCAAATGCCAGCCCCTGGTCTGTCCAGCCAAGCAGCTGGGCTGGCAGAATCAAATGCCCCGAGCTGGAGATGGGAAGAAATTCGGTAATGCCCTGGATCAGCGCCAGGATAATGGTCTGTAGAGTGTCCATAACGATCCCTCCGCGTTCCTAACGTTCTGATTTTTTCAGAGCCACCTTATCCCGAAGATAAACCGGCATGGCCTGCTCCGCAGACAGCCCTTTACCCCGTTTAAAGTCGGCAGCAGCCAGTAGGGCTATATCATGGGCCTTGGGCCAGGCTTCAATCTGACAAGCAACCACGGTGGCAGACAGTCGATTTCTGAACGTCCAGCCAGTGCCCATCCCAAACCAGTGGCCTTCCATAACGGGTACCACAACATGTTCTGGCAGGGTCACTATTTCCGCTGCAACCGGCACCATTAATCCATCAGACTCGGAAAACGCGCCCCAGTAGACCTCATCCATTCTGGCATCAATGGCGCTCAACACTTTTGATGCCTTGTGCTCCCTGAGTCCCTGCTGAGCCAAAGCAGCCAGCGTCGAGACCGGGACCACCGGAAGATCAACCGCAAACGCCAACCCCTGAACCATGGCGGTAGCCACCCTGAGGCCGGTAAATGCTCCGGGCCCCCGGCCAAAGGCCAGGGCATCCAGCTGCTTAAGGCTTAAACCGGCCTGAGCCAGAATGGCTTCAACCATTGGCAGCAGATCACGGCTGTGTCGGCGGGGGGTCAGCTCAAAGCGTTCGATCACTTCGCCATCAAGGTTAAGGGCAACAGAACAGGCTTCCGTTGCGGTATCAAGAGCAAGCAGTTTCATGGGGAGTCTTTACTGTTATGGTGAGCGTCAGCAACATGGCTCGGTATATGGGCGCTATTTTGAAAAGACCGGCGGTTCATTACAACCGTATTTTCAGTAATTACAAAAAAGTCGGCGGCGTTTTTTCACACCCCCGACTTTTTGTTTTGCTTGGCAATCAATGCTCAGGCATCAATCTCAGGCAATAACGGGCTTCAGCGCGTCCAGAACCTGCTGCCTGATCTCATCAACAGAGCCAACACCTTCAATGCGACTGTAACGGCTATCGCCACCCATTTGCTGATAGAACTCAACCAGTGGCGCAGTCTGATCATGGTAGACGCCCAGACGCTTGCGAACAGTCTCTTCTTCATCGTCTGCACGCTGCACCAGGGCTTCACCCGTCACATCATCCTTACCCTCTTCTTTAGGCGGATTGAATACCACATGGTAAGTACGACCACTTTCCGGGTGTACGCGACGACCACTCATGCGCCTGACGATTTCTTCATCATCAACAGCAATTTCAACAACGTGGTCAATGGCAACACCGGCATCACGCAGGGCTTCTGCCTGGGGAATGGTGCGTGGGAAGCCGTCAAACAGGAAACCGTTGGCGCAATCACTCTCAGCGATACGCTCTTTGACCAGGGCAATGATGATGTCATCAGAAACCAGTGCCCCGGAATCCATCACGGCCTTGACCTTGTTGCCCAGTTCAGTGCCGTTTTTGATGGCAGCCCGCAGCATATCCCCGGTAGATATCTGAGGGATACTGTACTCTTCCATGATAAATTGGGCCTGAGTTCCTTTACCAGCGCCCGGTGCACCCAGCAGAATAACGCGCATGAAAAACTCCTGTTGCCAGCCATCCGTTCTCTGCTGAAAGAGATCGTATTATAGAGACATCGTCTGGCTTGGAATGTTTGACAAATTTATTGACGTATTCAATAAAAAGCGAACAAGCATATACAGCCGGAAGCCCGGTGACAATAGAGAATGTTTTAACGCCATTATGGCTATTACTGCTTTTCAACCACCACACTCCCGATGGAGTAACCTGCTCCGAAAGAGCAAATGACACCTTTATCCCCCGCTTTCAGATCCAGCGAGTGTTTATGAAAGGCAATGATTGAACCGGCTGAGCTGGTATTAGCATACTCGTTGAGAATCACCGGCGCTTCCCGGGGCTCCGGCTCACGCCCCAGCAGCTTGCGCGCCACCAATTGGTTCATATTCAAGTTTGCCTGATGCAGCCATAAACGGCTCAAATCACTGGGGGTAAGCGCAAGAGATTCAAGGTGGTCAGAAATATGCTTCACCACCTGAGGGCAGACTTCTTTAAAGACCTTCCGACCATTCTGGACAAACAGTTTGTCTGGCTTGCCGACACCCGTTTCATCCGCACGATTCAAAAAGCCAAAGTTGTTGCGAATATTATTGGAAAACTGAGTCCACAGGTGACAGCCGAGCACCCGGTAGCCATCTTTACGCCTGGCAATGTCTTCACGCTCAAGCAATACGGCTGTACAGGCATCACCAAAAATAAAGTGACTGTCCCGGTCGCGGAAGTTCAAATGACCTGAACAAATTTCCGGGTTCACCATCAATACCCGTTTTGCCGACCCGCTGCGAATAGCATCGACGCCAGCCTGGATACCAAAGGTAGCCGAAGAACAGGCGACGTTCATGTCATAACCATAACCACCACTGAGAAACTGCTGAATCTCAACGGCAATGGCCGGGTAAGGGCGCTGCATATTGGAACAGGCGACAATAATCATATCCACGCCGGATGGCCCTACCCGGGCCTGGGCAAGTGCACCTCTGGCAGCATGGAGTGCCATTTCGCACTGGACAGAGATATCTTCATTAGAACGCTCCGGAATTCGTGGAACCATGCTCTGCGGATCAAGAACACCCTCTCGGTTAACCACGTAGCGGTTAACGATTCCGGAGGCTTTTTCAATAAAGTCACTACTACTTCGGGCCAGCGGTTCCAATTCGCCGGCTGCTATGGCCTCTTTGTTCTTTTCATTCTCCCGGTCGACCCAGGCATTGAATGCATTGACCAGCTCATCATTACTGATGGCCCCCGGCGGGGTATATAACCCGGTACCACTGATCACTACTTCCGGCACAATCACTCCATCACATGCTTATTGTCTTTTATTTTTCGCATCTTATAGCAGGGTAATTACCAAGGGAACTAATAACTACACGACCATATGAAATTATGGTTTCTGGCTTATTGTTCAGACACTCTGCCTCGTTGTAGCCTGATAGTAAAACCAGTAGATGGAAAGAATGAAGGCGAATAAATAGACAACCAAACCGAATCTCAGTTTTTTTCTCAACAAGGCAATGGCAGCAATAAACCAAGCAGAAACAAGAGTGGAAACCTGGCGAACCTGCACAATGAATATCCCCCGAACCGGCTGTCGACCACACTCTGTCATCGACAGCAATGGTTTTAACGAAATCAGGACTTACCAGTTCCCCGCTTCTGTCTTGATGCCTCCAGCTCCGGACTATTAGCCCCAAGGCTCCAGTTTCCCGGTTCCTGCTCCTCAATGACCACCCAGACCGCCTGATGAAAACGATCCTCACCACCTGCAGCAACTTCCACCAGCAGCTCAGAGATTCCATCCATCACTTCCTGCTTCTGGATTTCATTAAACAGCCCCTTGACCGTTTTCACAGAAACAAACGGCATAAGCATTCACCTCACAATAAACTTCAACCCTCACAGATTAGCTCATTTTCGCCACAGTAAATCTGTGAAAGGTCTGGGTTGATTCAGGATACTGAATTGCGACACATTGGCTCCAGATCATGCTCAGGAAGCAGACTTCGCTAAATGTTCGGGAGGGACAGGCTGAAAAAAAGGGAAAAGGCTTTTAGAGCCTGTTTGAAAACAGTGTAAGAATAGTCAAATTAAAAAAGCTTCTACACTGGCATCTTTGTCTTGAGAAATAGCATTGGCGAGACACGGAGTATGTTGAAAGTCCAAAGTTTAAACATTTATTCTTCACAAATGATTCAACCAACGAAAAAGCTAAAGAATAGATCGTGGTTTACTGAGCATAATGTGAAGTGCCTTGCTGACCAGAACTCTGCCGGCACTCCGTTTTTTTTTGTAGATTTCTAACAGGCATAGGAACTGGTGGTTCACAGCCCTGATCAGAAAGTCATTACAGGTATCAAACCGGGAGTGCACCGGATGTGAGCGTTATGATCTCTGTAGGGCCTTTGCCAGTCCTTCAGAAAGATCCGTCCGGCCTATAAAGGTTGGCGTTAGTTTATCAATCAAATCCTCTGTCGGACGCCCACGAAGGGCAAAATCATGCAGTATAGTGAGCATTGTTTTTAAAATATTTCTCCCGCAATTATTGTAAGTTTGATCCGCGTAATAGGAATTGAAGGGGTGACCAAGTGATATCGTAAATATTCTCCAGCTGATGCCAATATTTCTGGCTATTGGTAATGCTGCTGGAAAGTTAAAATTACTTGAGTCCGCTGACTCTTCCATCGCTTTTATTACTTCCAGACACGACACGTCAGAATAAACCTCAGTGAATTTATCAAGCTGTTCTGAGTTTTGGTAGAGAATGTTGGTACTTTGTAACAGGTCAAGCTTTGTCACTCCAGAATCCAACCCTTCCTGAGAAAAATAGCGTTGGAAAAAATCAGTTATGGTGCTTTTCAGATTCCCCCGGTTATACTCATGCGCCTGAGAATACTCGTTGAAGTGGCCGCTGGCAAACGCAAACTCCATAAGCTGATTGTGGTTTAGAAAGGACAGTTTCTTATCAATCCACTGATTCAATTTAGGAAACTTGGCGGCGAAATCATCCTGCCCGGCAAGCACTAGCTGATCTGCAGCGTTTTCTGCCATAGCGTTATGAATTCTAATCACACGTTCTAAAACTGAAGTTCGGTTTCGTTGATCGTAACCCAAGTCATTAGCAAGATAACGTAGCACCAAATCAGCTGCATCCCCTTCTGTCACTCTGGGTTGCTGGGGCTGATCAGGAAACAGGCTATACGGTGGTGGTGCATTGGCCGGAGAATTGCTGCCAGAAGCATTGGTATTGGTAGAATAAGGAGGAGTACCAGTTCCGTGAATCATCATAATAACCTCAATTATTGGCTTGATAACATGGACAGCCATTTACTCAGATAGTTCCACAAAATAAATAAATTTGACTCGGCTGGCCTTGCCTTTTACCTCTTTCTCACGCAGACGCTGTTGAGTCCTCAATGCAACAACCCCTTAATCTGAACATGGTGAAATGCGGGTATTCAGGAGCGAATCACGGGTAGTGACCATGTTGGGACCGGTGGATGGAGTTAAGCTGGCATGGGCCTATAAACTGCAGCGCCATGAAATAGAGGCGATTTCGGCAAACGCCAGAACATTATCAGCATTGATCTCTCCCTGCGCATTCAGCATTGACGTTTCCCTGCGCAGGGAGTTTTCTGACTTAGCCAGTATTGCGCATACCTGCAGCAATACCGGCGATGGTGATCATCAGTGCCTGTTCAAGCTGCTCGCCCACTTCAGCATCCTCTCCCGCCATCTTTTCATGGGAGCGAACCCGTTGCAGCAGCTCTGCCTGAAGGAAGTTCAGTGGATCAGTGTAAGGGTTACGCAGACCGATGGCTTCTTTGTTCTGCGGGTGTGATGACATCAGCTCATCCCCCTCCTTGAGATCCAGCAGCACTTCAATGGCAGACGACAACATTCGTCTGAGCTTTTCGCCCAGGTAGCGGAGATGATCGGGTACCAGCTGATCTTCATAATACCTGGCCAGTTGAGCATCGGTCTTCATAAAGACCATCTCCAGCATTTCCAGACGTGCCTTAAAGAACGGCCAGTCGGTCATCATTTCTTCCAGCACATCCCGGTTGCCATTATTGACCGCATTCTCCAGCGCTTCGCCACAGCCCAGCCAGGTTGGCAGCATAAGGCGAATCTGTGTCCAGGCAAAAATCCAGGGAATAGCACGCAGACTTTCCACACCACCGTTGGGTTTCCTCTTGGCAGGACGGGAGCCAAGCGGCAATTTACCCAACTCCATTTCCGGCGTTACTGCCCGGAAGTAAGGCACAAAGTCAGACTCTTCACGGACAATGCCCCGGTAAACCTTAACGGAATCCGCTGACAACTGATCCATTACCTCACGCCACTCCTGTTTTGGCACTGGCGGAGGCAACAGGGTTGCTTCCAGTGTGGCGCTGGCATAAAGCATCAAACTCTGTACCGCCACTTGTGGGAAGCCAAACTTAAAGCGGATCATTTCACCCTGCTCAGTCACCCGCAGGCGGTTATTGACCGAACCCGGAGGCTGGGAAAGAATCGCCGCATGAGCCGGGCCACCCCCACGGCCAATGGTTCCACCGCGGCCATGGAACAAGGTCAACCTGACATCGGCCTCAGCGCACACCGCCGTTACCTCTTCCATGGCACGATACTGTGCCCAGCCAGCAGCCATCCAGCCCGCATCCTTGGCAGAATCAGAATAACCAATCATGACCATCTGGCCACCATGGCAATAACCGCGATACCAGGGCAATGAAAGCAGATGACGAATACACTTAGCCGCGTTGTCAAGATCGTCCAGTGTTTCAAACAGTGGGGCGATGGGCATGTCGAAATCCACGCCACACTCTTTCAGCAGCAGAGCCACCGCCAGTACATCCGATGGCTGCTTAGCCATGGAAATCACGTAGCAGTTCAATGCCCTGGAGCCCTCGGCGGCCACCACACGACAGGTGTTTAAAACCTCCTGCACGTCCGGTGATGGCGACCACTTAAGTGGCCCTTTGGTATTCGGCAAAAGGGGTCTTGGGTTTTGCAGCTCTTTCAGCAGGAAGCTCTGTCTTTCCAGTTCTTCCCAGTGCTGATAATCCCCCAGGCCCAGGGCTTTGGTCAGCTCACTGAGTACCTGGGTATGACGGCCAGACTCCTGACGGATATCCAGTTTAATCAGCGTCAGACCAAAGCAGTACGCCCTTCTCAGGGTATCCAGCAAAGGGCCATCGGCAATAACACCCAGGCCACAGGCGTGGAGAGACTCGTAACACAACCTTAACGGCTTGATCAGGTCGTCATTATCAAGAATGACACCCTCCGTCGGTGTGACATATGCATCCCCGGGTCTGGCCAGACCTCGCTCACACCACTGACGTGTATCCTTCAGTTTTTCCCGCAACTCTTTTAACACAGACCAGTAAGGTTCCCGTGAGTCACCCACAAGCGCCCGCAGTTCATCACTGCAATCGTTCATGGAAAGCTCACTGATCAATGGTTTCAGATCTCTTAAAAACAGGTCTGCAGCCATCCAGCGACTGAGCAGTAACACTTCACGTGTCACTGCAGACGTTACAAATGGGTTACCGTCCCGGTCGCCCCCCATCCAGGAAGAAAAGTGCACGGGTACCGCATCAATCGCCAGCCGCTGACCGGTGACCGCTTGCAGGCGCTCATCCATCTGACGGACAAACTGTGGCACCGCATGCCACAGGGAGTGCTCAATGGTGGCAAAGCCACCTTTTGCTTCATCAACCGGTGTTGGTCGCTTACTGCGAAATTCATAGGTATGCCATGCCTGGGTGATCAGCTGGCGAATGCGCTGTTCAATGCGCTGTTTTTCGTTATCACTGAGAGACTGGTTTTCCAGATCATTCAGGCACTGGAATACCTGCTCATACTTTTGAATTAATGTACGGCGGGTTACTTCTGTTGGGTGCGCAGTAAGTACCACCTCGACATCCAGCTCAGATGCTTTCTCAGCAATCTGCTGATCACTGAAACCTTTCTGTTTCAGAGCATTGAGCAATTCACGAAAGTGATCGGGAACACAGTAGCTGCTTTCACAGTCTCTGGAGACCAGGTGAAACTGCTCGGCAATATTGGTGAGGTTCAGGAAATGGCTAAAAGACCGTACGACAGGTACCAGTTCATCATCAGGCAGGCTGTGCAGAAGGTCTAAGAGCGCCTGCTGTTCATTCATACCGTCATCGCCCACTGCATCACTGCGGGCCGCTTTGGACAATTGACGAATAGACTCGATTTTATTGAAGAAGTCTTCTCCCTTGTGGTCCCGGATGACGTCACCCAGCAAGGTACCCAGCATATTTACATTTCGACGCAGGGACGACGGGTTCTCTGTTGGCTTTTCTGACATGGCTATTTGCCTTTCGATGTTATTCCGACCCACTTTGCCTTCATAAGTTGTCATGGTAAGCCCGCCCCATTGAATGCAGGTAAGTAGTTAACCAACTACTTATAGCCCATGACAATTTACTTTTTAAATGAGCACAACAAAGCGCAGCCTATACCAGAAACACGTAAGAAAAAAGGGAAATCACCTACCCACGAAAAAAACCACATCATCACAGAAAAACACCACATTCCCTTTTAATTTCTTCAATATTCAACACAGCACAACAAAACACAGTCATCTTTATCAGCAAAGCCGGTAGACGATTGAAATGAGAAGGTCTCCATTGGAGCCTACATAGCACTGGCATTTGCTGTCGTATTCTTTTCTGGACTCCTGAAGTCCAATGAGTGGTAAGGTGTCTTTGACTTAACCACCCTTAATGGCAGCTTTTGTAAGCTGATGAAAGACGCTATTGGTGGCATGTCCGCTTTCCGTGGCGTGGGTGGTAGCGGTGCAGCCGAATGTAGGCGAAACAGTTTTGCTGTGTTTAATGTGCAGTAAGTAGTTGGCCAAATGGAATCGTATTTTCTGGCTAAGTGGGCAGTTACTAT
>NZ_JAHHPM010000361.1 GCF_024606345.1 Endozoicomonas sp. YOMI1 | reverse complement strand
AGTGGCTCAATGATGGCTTGTTTCAGGATGGACTGCGGAAGTGGCCGGTAATAGAGGCGCAGAAGCCGGCTTTTCAATTCAGGATCAAGATTACGCCCTAGATAATTGTCTGGATTACCGGTCAGCAAAACCCTGTGTTTCTCAGTTAAACAGAGTGTCTGGCCATCGACGCAGAGCCGGGGAGGCGATTGCAGCAGACCGGTCAGTGGCGACAATAGCCCATGATGCACCAGGTTGGCTTCATTAATCACCAGCAGGCCCGGTTGGGAACTTTTGGCCCAATCCGTTAGCTGGCCGGGCACCGAATAAGAGGCCAGATCACCAAACCTGTTTTTTTTCAGGGTCACCGAACCGTAAAGGTATTCCCATGTGGTGTTCGGTCCCAGAGTCAGAGTTTTCACAGTCTGTTGGCCAAGCTTTGCGCAAATGGCGGCAACAAGCCAATGCTTTGGTGAGTACTGCTGTTTCTGAATCGCTTGCCCGGTGGCTACGGCCAGACAGGATTTACCGGTACCCGCCGGACCGGTCAGCTCAATAATTTTATGCTTATTGAGCATGGCTATCAGCTGTTCAAGCCGCCTGGCTTGTTGCTGTTTATGACCATGGCTGGCCTGAAGCCAATCTGTGGCCAATGTTTGCAATGAGGTGGTCAGCAGCTGTTCGGGGAAGCAGTGCTGAAGCTGCTGTTGCAGATGCTGCTCTAGCTGCAGGGTTGGCTCAGACGGATGGCATTGGGTAATGGCTGACAGTTGATGGTTCAAGACCATGGCTTGCTGATGCACCGGGATACCCCGGTCATGGCTGTCTCTGGCAAAGGCCAGCAGGGCATCGTAAAGCAGACGCAGGCGATGGCCGTGATAGGGATGGATGTTGTCGTTCAGTACCGGCAAAAGATCAGCCTTCATACCCCCTTCAGGGAATATTGAGTGGATAATGGCGGCCATTTTCCCTAAACAGCGGTGGGCAGGGGGTTCGTCAAAAGTTGCAG
Organism: Endozoicomonas sp. YOMI1; assembly: GCF_024606345.1. Classification (GTDB taxonomy): domain Bacteria; phylum Pseudomonadota; class Gammaproteobacteria; order Pseudomonadales; family Endozoicomonadaceae; genus Endozoicomonas. The sequence continues at coordinate 160 of NZ_JAHHPM010000361.1, read as the reverse complement.
GCAGGCAGTCGGCCAGTGCTGGAGCCATATAACGGGCTAACGGCCAGAAATTAACTAACAGGTCCTGTGGGTGTTTCAGGGCAGGCATGGTTTTCAGGATGGCATCAATGCCATCACGATCAACCCCTGCCATGTGATCCGGAAATTGGGCGCTGATCTG
>NZ_JAHHPM010000360.1 GCF_024606345.1 Endozoicomonas sp. YOMI1 | reverse complement strand
AGTAAGGCCACAGACTGCTGTTTTCAAGGGCTGATGGGTTTTCGGACAAGCACTACTTACAAATCGCCAGCATAAACCTGCCCAAAGATGAACGCTATTCAGGCAGTCTGGCAGGAACAGGTTTATTCGCAGAATGGCGGGACATGACGAAAGCGTTCCGGGCTCCATCCTTGACAGAAGAATAAATCAAACTGAAACGGCAACACTCGAAGCTTAAACTCCATTACAGCGAACTCTGCCACTGTGACAGTGGCGAGCAATACAAGAAGTGCGGTAAGAATGTGGGTTTAGGAATTGTCCCTGAATTATTTCCCTATTTCCGTTCACCCTGAGCTTGTCGAAGGGGGGTGCCAGCGGACTTCGACAAGCTCAGTCCGAACGAAGCCCGGGACTGAAAACAGGGAAGTTAAGTAGCTAACCATATGAAATCGAATATTTCTGACTCCTTGTGCCGGCACTCTGCTTCGTTACAACTCCGGTCACATAGCTACGGCTATGCTCCCTCCGTTGTGCCTCGCATAGTACCAGCCCAAGAAGCCAGAAATATTCGATTCCATATGGCCAGCTACTTATTTCAGGACAATTCCTTATTGGCCTGATCACCAGGCACTTCATAAAAAGCATCAGTACCCAGCAAAGGGATGTATTGGCTGGCCAGTGCGCTCAAATCGCCCGAGCCTTTCAGGGATATCCAGTCCTCAATGCTGCCCAGGAAACAGAAGCGCTGTGCATGAAACTGTCGCTTGGTATCATCAACCAATTCAAAACGCAGAACCGGCATAAAGCGGCTATTCCGGACCATCTTTTCCATGTAATCTGGCTTCAGGTTCCCGAGCCATCCGGCTTCCTTCATCTCTCTTGCCGTATCTCCTGCAGAGGATTCAAACACGGTCGCATACTGCTGGTGGCAATCCATAAGGTAACGGAAAGACTCTTTCAGGGCTGCCAGTGCAGAAACTATGTACTGCTGCTCCGACTCCGTGATTAACCCGGGTATCGCCTTGCGCAGGAAGACCTGACCATTTTCAGGCCGTTCATAGATTTCAAACCCCTCAGGAATCGTACTGATTTGCTCTGCCTCAGCCTTCTTTTGACCCGAAAAATAGTAGCGGGGCTTGCCGGTACGGGTGACACCCTGATAAAGGAAATACGTTTTCCCTGTCCGGTTGGTATATGGCAGCGACACGATTATTTTCTCCTGTCGGTGGGTGATGAATGGTTCCAACGGGTATTTGTAGATATAGCATCACCAGCTACCGACCATTTGACCAAGAACTTTAATCGTCCACCAATTCCGTGGATAACCCGGTGAACAACCCGTGGGATAG
>NZ_JAHHPM010000359.1 GCF_024606345.1 Endozoicomonas sp. YOMI1 | reverse complement strand
CAAACTCCGTTCGTCCTGAGCGGAGTCGAAGGGCGTAAACTCCATACCCTGAATACTGTGCCAATCACCCTTCGTTCGTGCTTCCTGAGCGGAGTCGAAGGACGCTCAGGGTGAACGGAGATTTTACACATCAAACTCATCGAAATGATGTACTAGCTGGATAATGGCACTACCCGCAGTAATTGGCCTTCTTCAATGTTAAGCGCTGAAGCCTGTTTTTGGGTGATTTTGACGAATTCCAGTCCTTCATAGGAGAGATTGCCCATGATGCAGCAAAAATCGTTCAACTCACTATTGGCCATCAGCCAGCGGCGCTGGTCCGTTGTGTTGTTTTCAACAATTTTAACTTTGTACTGTCGTGAATCCCTTACTGAGCGTACATCTTTGACTCTGGCTTCCAGTAGCGGACCCGCATCAAAAATATCCACATAGCCGGTGTAATGAAACCCTTCAGATTCCAGCAGATGTCGGGCAGGTGTTGTGCTTTCATGGGTAATACCAATGACATCCCTGGCTTCATAAGGCAGCAAATTGGTGTAGATTGGATGGCGAGGCATCAGCTCGGCAATAAACGCTTTATCGACGGTGGATTGGCGATCAGCTTCCGTAAAGTCCACAGCAAAGAAGTGCCGACCCAGGGCTTCCCAGAAAGGGGAAACTTCCTGATCATCACAGTAGCCACGCATTTCTGCAAAGAGGCCTTCAGCAAACAGTTCTGGAAAGGCCGCCATAAACAACATACGACTCTTGGAAAGAAAGGTGCCGTTTTTGGAGTGACGATAATCCGGCAGCAAAAAGAGCGTACAAAGTTCTGAAAAGCCGGTATGGTCACTGCAGAGCATCAGGGTGTCCACCATGGTGTAGACATCCAGTTGTTGTGAGGCATGAACCTGTTTGCTCACCTTATAGTTATACCAGGGAGCCTCAAGTCCTACGGCGGACTCGATACCCGCAGTACCCATAACCTGACCGGTTTCGGTATCTTCCATCACAAACAGATAGAGATTATTTTTTGGTTCTGCTGCAGAAGTACTTTTTTCCTGCGATGTTGCCAGCGAAGCCTGCATAAAGGAGGTGAGTGCCCATGCCAGTTTATTATCAACCATGGGGCGGTTAGGTTGCAGGGAGGTGAATCCGGCGCCAGTCTGGTTGGCGATTTGCCAGAGAGCCTCACGATCCTGCTCATGTATGGGGCGAATAACAATCATAGTCAGACTCTGCCTTCGTTTTAATAATCAGTTAGTTATCGCGACACAAAGAGACCTGGAAATGTTACCTAAATTTTTATTAATGGAAAGACCATACAAACAGAAAAAGTGCATCTATAGTTTGGTTTCAATAATTCAGGAAATGATACCGCTCCGCGCACGTTGTTAGTGGTAAAAACAGTTCCCCCAAAAACACCTATGATTCAGTCACCCGTTTCTTTGCCTGTGGTTCCACGGCCTTCCGAGCCGAGTGAGTCCTCTTCTGTTCGGCCTGCAATTGGCAGCACCGCTATTTCACCTGTCGAGCCTGAGGGAACCTTTATCAAAAAAGAACCCTTCTCGTTCACTGAGCGTTGTAAGTCGCTGTTCAGCAGGGTTGTCTGTGCCGTAGAAACGAGTCTGTGGCATGTTATGGACGCATTCAACTGGGCGGGTTATCTGGCCATTTGGGCCATGGCTGGCGCTACTTTTATGGTTGGTATGATGGCCTTACCGATCATTCTTAAATCTGCCCTGACCGGCATCATTATTATGGCTTGTGAAGCGATAGGGGAGGCCGTACTGCGATATTATTCAAGCGATCAGTTCCCAACGGATCGCCTGCCCGTAAAGTTAGACAGACTCCCGATAGAGAAGCTGCCTGTTCTTGGGGATTTCCTGAGCTTTCGGTGGCTGAGACACCTTCCATTTCAGGGAGAGCGATGTGATGAAAATAAATTGACCTATTTTGGCAGTCGAATGGTGGTTGGTGGGGTCTATGGCAGCTTTCTTGGTTTTTTCACGTCGTTAATCACTCTGTCTCCCTACAGTATATTGGCTACGGGAGCGGTAGCCGCAGGCATCGCCTTTGGCCTGAGGTTTCTCGGATGCGCCAAGGTAGCCCTGGATTTTGTCTTTCTCTCCAATCATGAAATGAATGAGGGGCGTCTTTACCATAAAGATAATTTTATCAATCGCTCTATCAGAGACAGGTTGGTTGGGAATACAGAGTCGTCGAATTATTTTCCCATGCCACCCCCCGAGAATATCGATGCAGCGTTCCAGCTACTGAGTATCCGTCAGGATATAGAGGCAATTACCAAGGACAATATTTATCAGGCGGCACAAGCCCGTTGCCATGAAAAAGCGCAGTCAGGACTACCAAAAGAGCTCTTTGACCGGGAGGTGAGTCTGGTCAAACACGCTCAGGAACAATTATATCGATTTGTCACACAACGGGATTTGCAGGATGCAAAAAGGCGGGAGTTGCAGGCAAGGCTGGTTCATCAGGCTCAGGAACAAGAGAGAATAGATCGGAATTTGCTGGGTTTACCGGCGGAAGGTGAGCTGACGCCTGAGCAGATTGAAGCTGGCTACCGACAGGCCCTGGATGAGTATGAGCGCTACAGGGATCAGGATATCAATGAGATTGACCGTGCGGCAGTGCGGCTGAGAGAGGCCAATATCAATAGGGATGCTGTCTCTGTGGCTTGATGCGATGTCAAATTACAGGGGAGAAGATGCAGAGTGTGAATGTGTCTCTACATCTTCTGCACTGAAATAAGCCGTTTCGTTATTTCTGCCAGTTCATGTACCATTGGGCAAACTTTTGTAACCCTTCTTGAATAGACGTCGATGGTTTAAAATCGACCGTCTCCATCAAGTCACTGACATCGGCATAGGTTGCATAAACATCACCGGGCTGCATCGGTAAATATTGCTTTTTGGCTTGTTTACCAATGGCATTTTCCAGTGCTGTGATAAACGTCATCAGTTCAACAGGCTGGTTGTTACCGATATTGTAAACCCGATAAGGTGCTGAGCTTCGGCCTGGGTCAGTGCTGTCAAAATGATCTGACTTTGTCGGAATAACCTCCTGAATGCGTACTATACCTTCCACGATATCATCAATGTAGGTGAAGTCTCTTTGCAGCTTGCCCTCATTAAAGACGGGGATGGCTTCTCCACGGTTGACCATCCGGGTGAACTTGAAGTAAGCCATGTCCGGGCGCCCCCATGGACCGTACACAGTGAAAAAACGCAGGCCAGTGGTAGGTATGCCGTAGAGATGGGAGTAGGTGTGGGACATCAACTCATTGGATTTCTTGGTCGCTGCGTAGAGCGAAACCGGATGGTCAACCGCATCCGTGGTTGAAAATGGCATTTTGGTATTCATGCCATAAACAGAACTGGAAGAGGCGTAGACAAGGTGCTCTACCTCGTTGTTGCGGCAACCTTCCAGAATGGTGGCATGGCCTACCAGGTTACTGTCGATATAGGCCATTGGGTTTTCGATGGAGTAACGGACGCCCGCCTGAGCGGCCAGATGAATCACCCGGTCGAACTTTTCCTGCTTGAACAGTGCGGCCATGCCTTCGCGATCAGCCAAATCGAGTTCAACAAAACGAAAGTTTTTCAGCGGGGCCAGCTCATTGAGGCGGCCATGCTTAAGGCTGACGTCGTAATAGTTATTGAGATTATCGATGCCAACCACTTCATGTCCCATTTCACAGAGACGTTTGGTGGTAAAGAAGCCAATAAAGCCTGCGGCTCCGGTGACCAGATATTTCATCGTGGTTTACCTGTAAGGTGGGCTTAGGAATTGCCCCGGAATAATTTGCATAATTCTGAGTTTCAAAACTACGTTCGTCCTGAGCCTGTCGAAGGGCGTGAACTCCGG
>NZ_JAHHPM010000358.1 GCF_024606345.1 Endozoicomonas sp. YOMI1 | reverse complement strand
AACCAATGCGATACCCGAGACCACCAGTCGTGGAACCAGTCCGATTCCTGAGAAGACTGAAGACGACAATGTTTTAAAGTCAGAAACGCAAGAGTTAACCGGTAGTAACGGTCCGGCCAGACAGTTTGCTGATGCCTCCACCAATGCAATACCCGAGACCACCAATCATGCAACAAGTCCGATTTCTGAGATTATTGACGACAAAAGTAGCCTAATAGCAGTAGCGACAGGAGCGAACGGAGACAACACACCAGCGGCGCCAGAAGTGACCGGGAGCAACAGCCCAACACCAGTGATGCCAGAGGGTGATAAGCCAGATCCACAAGAAATAAGCAACCCGGGTAAATTAGAAAGACATGACTCAGGTATTGGATCGCTACCTCCATCACCAACTGTCACCCCGATCCCAATGGCATTGGCAGCATCACCGAAAGTCACCTGGTCTGCAGCAGAACTTCCGGAAGTGACTTCGCCAACCTCACCGGATCAGGAGCCCGGGAAATTGGAACTGTATTTAAACCATGTTCCCGTTAACCAGGAAGCTGTTCGACTTTCCGGGGTTCATCAGAACACGGTTGCCCTGCAAAAAGCGGTAAACGGTATGGCTGCTAAAGTGGAGCAGTTTAATAACTGGAAGGCTTTAGAGATATCAAAGAAAGACGTTATCTGGCTGGAGGAAGAGGATAAAAAGCTTGAGCCAAGTAATACCCGTTTGCGAAATGCGATTACCGGGCAAATTCGAACCTTAGAGAAAGAAATAGATAAGACCGTTAATGATTTTAACAATAAATATCGCAATCGCCCTGAAGAGTGTAAAGCGCTTGAAGATAGAGCGATCAGTATCAAAGAAAGCCTGAAGCAGCAAAAAAACAGTATTGATCAATCAAACCGGGCAATAACGGGGAAAGCAGTCGAAAAGTGGTTTGAAGATCTTGATAAGACCAGTGCTAACTGTCCCGACACTGAAGACTTTATGGAAAAGGTATTACCAGACCTTGCCAGTGTATTTGCATCCAATCACGGAGAGGCGTGCAGTTACTTGGCGGGTCAAACCATTGATCGGGTATCTAAAGAGTTAGTTAGAAGATGTAACGCAGAGGTTGCTAAAGTACCAAGTGGCGACGGGCGTCATCTACAGCTTCAGCAGCTTTATATGCAGTATGCCCAGAGGTTACAGCAGCTCGACCCACAGAGAATCCCCGCCCGTGTTCATCAGGGGAAATTGGGGATCAGAGGTGAACAATTTGCCTCAGAAGCTATCCGTCAACAGGAAGCAGCGCTGGGTAAGGTATTTGGTGACCAGCAAACCGACGCTGAGGTTTTGTCAGACACAAGTACTTCAGCCATTGGAAAACAGGCTGCCAGGCTGATAGAGGATGCCCGCATCAGGCCGAGGTTGCTGGCGCTGTTGAACAGCCTGAAGGTGAAGCAGGAAGGCGTTAAAAATACCGCCGTGAAACGGTCAAAGGATTTAGATGCCGCATTGACTAAAGGGTTGCTGGATATTCGCGATCAATTCAACCTGCATCCTATGCCGGGTAAGTTCGCTGTTCTGGAAGCCTGTCTGAGTGATCTGAAAAAGCCCAATTCCAAATTGGCCGTTGAGTCAGCCAATCAGCACAAAGGCACATTAACCGCAAAAAATGGTGAGCCCAGATATCAGAAACTGGAAAAACGTTGTAATGGTTTACTGGATAAGCTGGACACTGACAGGGAGCTTCCGGAAATAACTGGCCAGAAACTGGAGTTTATGGAGGCATTTCACCAACAAAGCATCTTTGATTATGAAACCTTAAAAGATGGTGCATCGACCACGGAAGGATCTTTTACGGTCACCAGGCTTGGCAGAGGTAAAGGCCCTCTGAGTGAGTTTTTTGCCGGCGTTCCCAATGCCAACTACCGGAAAGCGGATGAAGGGGCAGAAAGTATAGCGATCGATGGCGGCAAACCGGCAGGCATTGTCTTTGAAAAAAACCGGGCTGGCGACTGGCATGGAATGCTGGGCAACAGACATTATACATTACACCCCCGCTTTCTCTACGAGTACCCGAAAAGCGATATTCCCTTTGCCGACAATTGGTTGCCAGTGAGAGCAGATGATGGCAAACCAGGCATTCTGGTCCTGCAGACTACGGCACAGGAGCCGCGGTATTTCTTGTATGAGCCTGATGGCAAAGGAGAGTTAAAGCCCAGGCCTATAGACGCTACCAGTAACGATGAATTGGTCGATGCCGAGTTTTTGCTGCGGGCAGCAAAAGGTCCTGACCAGACCTCCTTCGATACAAAGTCAGATGAGGTCGCCCGGGCGAAAGCCAGCGCGCTCCGAGGGGGCGTACAGTCGATTCGCGAAAAGTGGAATGAAACAGAGAATGCACAGAAAAAGCTGGCTTCGTTATATCAGCAAACCCGCATTGACGTGAAAGCACGATCCAGTGAAAAAAATCTACAGCAATTGATTGGCACTAAGGATCGAAGCAAACTCCTGGCGGGGCGGAAGGTAAAGAAGAGTCAATACACCGAGCTTCAGAATGAAAAAGAAAAGAAAGAAAAGGTGGGGACTCATCTGGAAAATGCCAGCTTGAAATCAGCAGATCAACGCTATCAAAACCTCTCGCCTGATACCAGTTTTGATCACGTTGGTAAAGGCTATTTTGAACAGTGCCGGAAGAAATTTGGCAGTAATGAGCTGATTGAGCTCGGTGAGAAAAACCTCAAGGAGTTCAAAGCGGGTGCTTTTCAAAACATGTCGGTATTTGCCGGTTGTGAAATTAAACCGGATGCACCGGAATGGTCAGACGGCTCGATCCAGCAGGTTGCGTTGAATTTTGACAAGGTGGTCAAAGTGAATCGGGACCGGCAGTTACGGTTGAGCGAGGGCGTGGACTACCTGACCAGAAAGCTCGGTAAGGCCATTAGAGATAATAGTGAAGATAAAGGGCTGGATTTTTACCGGGATGATGAACTGGTCGATTTTGCGATTAATCAGTTTAAGAACGGTCGTCTGCCAGCGTGGGTCAGGGTGAATCGTGACTCGTTCTGTGATGAGTTGGTGCAACTGATGCTGGTGAAGAATGAGAAGGATTTCTGTCTCAGCATGGGGCTGCGTATGGGCGCTCTGAAAGACAAACTGGCAGTGGTCAAGAGTGAGCGCTTTGACAGTCAGCAGATGCCTGATGATGAGTTTAAAGGCGCCTGTCAGGGATTGAATCTGGATATGGCACTGCTGGCTGGTGCGCAGAAAGAAGCGACAGAACGAATTGAGTCTCACTACCGCCGTGGTCTGGATGAACAAAGCCGGGTCATGATTTCATTTGAGCAAGGTGGGCTGGTCCTGCGTGGTGATCAGCCAAAGATGGCTGAAAAAGTATTTAACTTTGTGCAGGAAATGGGGAGCGACAGAGCGTCAAAAGGTAATACATTGGTGTTCCAGCTGGGCACCGGTTACGGTAAAAGTAAAACAATTATTCCCCTGGTTGCCGATCAGGCCTGCCGGAAAAAGCATCCTGTTCGGGTCATTGCGCCAGCCAATAACCAGGCTGAACTGGATCACTCACTGACAGGTTATTTTGCTGATTCGGGCGTAACCTACCGCAGGCTGGATCTTTTTAAAGATTTTGTGCCCAAGTCCGAGACTCCTCGGAAATGGTGGTCGCCGCAGGTGCTGAAGGATATTAAGGCGCAGGTGACCGCGGAAGGTCCGCTGGGTATCTCCACAAAGGATGTCCTGCTATTAATGACGCTCAGGGACCGGCTGAAAGCCATTGATGCGGCAGATTACCAGACTCACTGTAAAGAAACCCCGGCTACGTTGAAAAAAGAGATTCGCTTATTAGAAGACATTTTGGATGCATTGCAATACGACGGTCTAAAGGTTTTTGATGAGTATGACCGGTCAGTTATGCCTAGCAGTAATGATGAGTTTAAGGAGCAGGCCGCAGATGTGAGCCGTGCGCAAAGCGTGCTCGGGACGAAGCCGATAGATGAGCGCGAAGTGGCCGAAATGCAGGCAGCCTTTTTGAGCGGCAGTAAGCATAAAGTCTGCCTGTCAGCCACCATGGGTACCGGTTTTACCATGGCTGGGTTGACGAAATCGGCAACGGTTAAAGAGGCGGCGGAAAAATGTGAATCGAACGCCATGACAACCCACGCCAGACTCTTTAACTGGCTGACGAAAACCACACCTATCTTGTCCGGTGAAACATCCAACCGGGAGAATAGACTTAAAGTCCTCGAGCAGGTGATGGAGGGTTCCGGTAAGGATAAACAGATCATTCTGTTTGATGGTAACCATAATGGCGAAGACCGGTTCAGCCACGTTGTGGAAGATTATAACTGTCTGCAAAAAGCACGAGGTGGCAAGGTTCGGGGGCTTTTGTACTACAACGATCAGAAACAGCTCTGTTTGTACCATCCGAAACAGGAAAAATATCAGCAACCGGACGCAGTGGTTTCGCCGGAAATGGAGGCGTTGATTCGAAAGAACCCTGAGGATTACGACGTTCGCCTTGACAAGACGCAGGGTACCGGAACGGATTGTCCTCAAAGTGCGGCAAGTGTCGGTATCCACCTTGGTATGACTGAAGATGTCAGCAGGCGCAGCAATGTATTTCTTCAGGAGTTTGGTCGTTTCTCGCGCAATTCGGGCTCTTTAACGTCGCAGAAATTTTATCTGGTACTGAATACGAAAGCCTTGCCATCCATTGGTAGCGTGAGCCACGAGCACCAAGAGAAGCACAAAGAACTGGCCAATGCCTGTGAGCGTGTCCATGAGAACACTCAGGAAGCGAAGGCAAAACTGATGGCCGGGTTAGAAGATAAGGTGAGTCCTGAACAGTTACGAGTGATCCATTCCAAACTGCATGTTTCGCCTCCGGATGAGGAAGATAAATATGACGCTAACCTTGAACGTGATTTGGGAACCTTTATCAAATCCTGGGAGTGCAATGTATTTCCCCAATCGGTGAAAAACGCTCTGGCGGATTTCAAAAGAGCCCAGTGGTATGAGCAGAATCAGGTTCTGGAAATGACGGCCACCCTGATGGCACTTCGTGAAGACTCAACGTTTGTAAAAACCTGTGAGGCAAGCTTTGAACGAGGAAATAAACGCGCGGATGCCGATGAGATTTTATCCAGTGCTCATAATTGGCGCGGTACCGGGGCCGAACAGGCACTTGATAAGGTCAAGCTTGGCCCGGTCGTCACTCCGGCGGGAAGTGCGGATGAATATGACCATAAGAAGTATGTTGAGGAACTTGAATTTCAGTTGACAGGAAAGGTTTATAAGGAATTACAGAAAATAGACAGACAGAGCTTTGATCATTTTGATAAAGAAGCAACTCTTGAACAATTTGCCGAAAGCCAGCATATGGATCATGAAATTGCCAGGTGTATCGGTAAGATACGGGAAAGCGGGATTACTCCAGTGGATCGGGGAGAGGTGCATGATGTTCCACCGGCACTGATGACCTATTGCGAGCAGTTAAAAACTGAGGCAGATAAAGTGTTTAGCGATCTTGGTACACTTTGCAATCATGGCAATACACCAAAAAATGCCTCTGAGGGTGCTGGTAAACTTGTGCTCTCTGAGCCCCGAGACTGGCAAAAGGTGAAAGCCGTAAAAGAGGCTTTCGATAGTGAGTTTGACAAAGTGAAATCCGGGGATCTGGAAGCCTTGTCGACGTTTTGCCGTCAAAGGGGTAGTTCGCTGGAGACTTTCTATCATGATCTGGCTACTGCACTGTCTGGCATAACATTTGATTCCGGTAAAGATCAAAGTAACGTCCAAAAATTTGGCAACATGTGCAATATTCTAGGAAAAGGAATGAAAGCGTTAAGCTTGAGTCATTATAAAAAATCCCGTGACAGAGTAGACAAGTTTTATCCACAGAAGGGGACAAAAGCGCCGACCAAAATCCAGTTGGTTCAATCTGGCAGGCCAAATAAGTGGAATTGGGATGTTGTTCTGCCTTCACGTGAAGGTCAAGTCAAGAAAGATTATGATTCCCTTGAACAGAAAAGAAAAGAACATAACGCCATAGGAAAAGCCAGGGCAGTATTAAGAAAAGGTAATGACCCTCAATTAACCAGGTGCCTGGGTCAGATTCAGAAAGAACTTTTGCTGGCTAATGAAAAATATAGAAATTCACTGTTAGAGTATGCTGAAGATGCTCAGATTAAAATAGATAGAAGAAAAAACATTAAATTGAAATGATCTGTTTCCATGAGTTTTATTGATGAAGCTTAAATGATTTTCAGGTGATGTATTTAAGCTCTGTATTAACAGTAATCATAAGATAATGTCTGGTTATCTATGTTTAAGCAAACAAGGCGTGATTTATGTCGTTAACACCCAGTGGCAAGGAACGCCGCTCGATTAAGCGTCATCAGTTGCAGGATTATCTGAAAATTTATAATCGCAACACCATGCGGGTTATGGGAAGTATCGGGAACATCAGTTGTAATGGCTTAATGTTGATCAGTTCTGTCCCTGTTTTGATTGGCGCTGTTTATAATATGCGTATTATTCTTCCCGATGATGAGATGGGAGAGCGGTATCTGGATTTTGATTCACGGTGCCACTGGTGCAAGCCTGATGTTGGGCCGGAATATTTTGACTCTGGTTACAGTATTGTCAATGCGGGTCATGATATTATCGATCTGGTTGAAACATTGAAAAGTTATTTTACCTTTGACGAAGTCACAGACTGACGTTTACAGGTAGAATCTTACGTTACCGATCGATTGCTGTCTCAGGTCGTCATGTCTGCTGATTACGTTGTCCCTGCCCAAGTTATAACGGTTGAAACCGAAGTCAGAAAAAGCCGATTTATTGCCTGTATTTCTCCGGCTCACTCTCGCCGGGAAGCCTTGGCTTTTGTCGAAGAAAAGCGTATCGAATACCCGGATGCCACTCATCACTGCTCAGCCTTTGTTGCGGGTGCTCCTGATGGCGGTGCTGTGGTTGGGTTTCACGGGAGTCTTGAGCAGTGTGACTATGGTCAGTCGGTCAAGATGATGATCTTAATGCCAGAAACCGGAAGAGAGCATCTTGCCCGGCATTTGCACGATGTCAGCCGGGGACAGATAGTCATTCAGTGGCAGGATGATGTCTGAATCTTTCTGTCTCGTGAGCTTATGTTTAAAGCATAAGCTCTGACAGACAACAGGGGAGTGAAGGCTCCCGCTAATTATAGTTGTCAAACTCAATAGCATCTTCCAAGACCCAGTACTTCTGCTCCTGCAGAAGTTTGTTGTCGCTCATGGCCATAAACAGTCGGGTGCCAAGCGGAGGCATGGTGCTTTCTCCCATGTATTGCCACTGGATTCTCTGTCCTGCAATCGCCTGCAGGCACAGCGGGTAATTTCCCTTGAAAGCCGGGGTAAAAGTACCGTGGCGCATATCTCCCTTTTTCATTGTCTTCCCTCCTCATCTCAAACTTGATATCGGCCACGTTAGGAATAGGCCTTGAATAATTTCCACATTTTGGAGCCACCAAACTCCGTTCGTCCTGAGCCTGACGAAGGGCGTAAACTCCGAAGCATGATAGATCGTGCCAGGCACCCTTCGACTCCG
>NZ_JAHHPM010000357.1 GCF_024606345.1 Endozoicomonas sp. YOMI1 | reverse complement strand
AGATTCATGGGCAACAGGTGTTCAACGCTGGCACTCCTTTCCTGGAATGTGAAAAAGGTTCTTTAGTCATGATGGAAGGGAGGGGATTACTGGCTGTTTGTTCTCTTCCTTTTTTCTATTTTTTGGTTAACCTGTTTGTTCTTCTAAAATGACATCCTCTGAACACCAGGGTGATTCACTATGTTTCGTACCAACTTGCCAGCCCGGATACGGTGAGACAGCAAAGCTGAATGAAGCGGGTGACCACCTGGTATGTACGCCAATGGCAAGCCATTTGTGATAACTACCCCAGAAGTTGTGAAGTGTGCCCTGAAACCAGGACCGGGTAAAAAAAACCTCTGCAGTGATCATGCAAGCAATGAGCAATTCTCAAGTTATTGTATTTTAATGTCTGCCTTAAGAGAAACTGATAAACACAAAAGTTACAATTTGATTCAATGATGCTTCTTTCAAGGTGGGGTTGGTCCTTTCAACTATTTCATTGTGTCTAAGAAATTTTGTTACTGCTTCATCATTAAAATCCATGTTGTACTCATTAAATTGTTCCAGTACTTTTACTACCATTGCCTGAAGCATGGCTGTACCAACACTGTGTATGTATTGATGTAATTTAAATTCTATTTCTATGGCGTAATTAACTGCTCTGTCAAACTTGTCATTTTGGGATTCAGAAGATTCTTCCTGACCAAATACACTGAACAATGCAATTAATGAACTTAAATTTCGTACGAGATACTCATTCAGCAATGAGTTATTCCGGGTGGCATTACAACAGGTGCTGTCCAGAGCAACAGCTTTTAAGAAACATTGACCAGTATAAAACCATTTCAGAATTGAGGGTTCAACTGGTTTACCTTCAGGTGTTCGATAATAATTGCAAAAAATCTCAGCATTGCGACAAAATTGAGGATCATCATCTTTCGTTGCAGCGGAAAAACATGCGTCTTCAAGCAGTGTAGGACGGAGATAAGTTTTTTCCTGAGTTATATTCCTGATAGCCGCATCAGAAGGAACCATTCGTTCGTGCATATCAGCTTCGCACTTTAATAAAAGATTGATCATCTCTGCTGCAAAGTTCGGCGAAGAACGTGCCAGAAGTAATGGTGATTGTTGAAGTGGATTAACCGGATCAATGTTGTTTGGATTTCCACCGTTTGAGAGTAGCTGCTCCAGAATAATGGGTTTACCAAAACTTACTGCGTACATTACAGGAGTCATCCAAATCTGGCTTGATGGTATTGGTTCATTCTCTCCAAAGCTGCCGATGTCTCTGAATCCCTCCTCATTTTTAGCGAAACGGATTTTGTAGTTGGGGTCAGCATTGTGCTCCAAAAGGATTTTCGTGGTTTCAGTGTGACCCCGTTGTATGGCCAGGAACATTGCGGTAATGCCATCTCCCCTGGGTTTGTCAGGATCAAACTGTTCGGATTTGGTCATCACTTGAATGACCTTTGCTTGATTTACCTGCGCAGCAATAGTTAGTGCGTTACTCTGAAGGGGGCGAAATAGATTGTTTTCACAGGGATTTGCCTGATAGTCGATTAATGTCTCAACAACTGCTGCATGACCATGCCGGGCAGCATGCATCATTGGGGTGTCACCTTTTTCACTGAACGCCAGTGGGCTGCTGAACCAATTTTTCCGTGTTATTTCGTCAGTAACCGATAATAGATAAGCAAGTTCCACGCCATCATCGGAGTTGCACAGAATTTGAAAGCGAGAAGTTAAAGTATCCGGTGTTATCCTGGCTATTGTGCCGGGTTGTGAGAGAACGTTGGGCATTTCAAGCCGTGCTTTTTTAGCAGCGGGTCCAGAGTTAACGTCAACACTGGTTACGCTGAGATCAGTTAACGATAGGGTATCAGGCATCGAGTGGCTGCCATCTCTGCGAGGAATCTGAAGAGCTTCCCTTTTAACCATTATACCCGATTGGTCTTGCGGGATACCGGCGGGTTGAGCAGGTATGAGCTGTAAGGACGGAGTTAAAGAATTATTGCAGTTCATTATTTTTGGACACTCAATAATTTGTCAGATAAATTTTGTACATTCCACTCGGTGTAATTGCCGCTCTCATTATGTCGAACAATGGGCAGGGAGAACCTAATGGACGTGACTTTAAGGATTTTCATGGCAATTTATATTCAAATTTGCTTAGTTTGACTGGTCGATCATTGAAAAGTTCCCTATTAAGGTATAGCTGGCAAACTTAGCCAGAACTCAACAGTTGAATTGAGAACCTGCAGTCACATCCCGGTTTACGGTTCAGCTGTTATTTTCCTTTCGCTTCAGAGCTTTGATTACGGCAACAGGCATGCCACTATTGGGCTATTTAACGATCAGGTACTGGTCAGGGAGGACTGGCCAGCCATTCTGATAACCATCAGGGAACTGTGTGAATGTCACCAATTATCGAACTTATTGAGACCTCAACCCCTTATCTGACCTTTGTGCTGACCATCTTTGGATTGATTGTCGGTAGTTTTCTCAATGTTGTTATTCACCGCTTACCGATTATGATGGAAAGGCAGTGGCAGCAGCAGAGCGAAGCGATTTTGCACCCCGAAAAGGAGCCTGAGCCTCTGCCTGCTTATAACCTTGTCGTGCCGGCATCTACCTGTCCTTCCTGTCAGCATAAAATCCGTGCCTGGGAGAATATTCCGGTGATCAGCTATCTATTCCTGAGAGGTAAATGCTCAGCCTGCCGGACCCGGATTTCATTCCGCTACCCGGCCATTGAGATACTCAGTGCCCTAATGACGGTAATGATTGGCCTTACCTACGGCGTTACATTACAGACACTGATCTTCTGTCTGTTCGGCTGGTCACTGCTGGCCCTGACCATGATCGACTACGATACCCAGCTACTGCCTGACGATATTACCCTGCCACTGCTCTGGGCAGGCCTGATAGTAAACAGCTTTGGTCTGGTGGTAACCCTTGAACAGGCGCTGTGGGGAGCCATTGCCGGTTATCTTTCCCTATGGATTGTTTACTGGATATTCAAACTGGTGACCGGTAAGGAAGGCATGGGCTACGGTGACTTTAAACTGCTGGCGGCGCTGGGTGCCTGGCTGGGCTGGATGAAACTGCCCCTGATCATTCTTCTCTCATCACTGGTTGGCACTATTGCGGCGATACTGTTGATTGTCAGCAAACGCCAGGAACGATCCAACCCGATTCCCTTTGGCCCTTATCTGGCCATTGCCGGCTATGTTGCCCTGATCTGGGGCGATCAACTGATTGCGGCTTATCTGAGCTTTTCGGGGTTGAACGGATGACCACTGCACGCTCACAGCAACCACGAGCTCAACAAAAGTGCCCTTTTACGGTTGGTGTAACCGGCGGTATTGCCAGCGGCAAGACGACAGTGACCGATTTTTTTGCCAGCAAAGGCATTCGCATTGTTGATGCGGATATCGCTTCCCGGGTGGTGGTAGAACCGGGAAAACCTGCTCTGGCGGACATTGAACGGCGCTATGGCCCGGAGATTCTGCTCGATGGCAGTCTTGACCGTAGAAAGCTGAGAACCATCATCTTTGATGATGCTGATGAGCGAAAGTGGCTGGAAGGTCTGCTACACCCTCTGATACGGGATCAGATTATCCTTGAGCTGACCCATGCTGAATCTAGTTATGCCGTACTGGTTTCGCCGCTGATGCTGGAAACCAGTCAGCATGAATTGGTCGATCGCTTGCTGGTCGTGGATGTGCCAGAGAGTGTTCAACTATCCCGCACGATGGCACGTGATCAGATGACAGAGGAGCAGACCCGGCTGATCCTCAATAGCCAGATGGAACGGCAACAGAGAGTTGGCAGAGCCGATGATATCGTTGATAACAGTGGTTCTCTAACCCGGTTACACCGGTCATTGGACAAACTGCATCAATTTTACCTGAGCCTCGCTTGAGGCTCAGGCTCATAGGAGGCTGTCCGAGAATAGGCTGCCCTACTGCGGTTGCGATAAATTGGTCTAAA
>NZ_JAHHPM010000356.1 GCF_024606345.1 Endozoicomonas sp. YOMI1 | reverse complement strand
GGAGTTTACGCCCTTCGACTCCGCTCAGGACGAACGGAGTTTGGACATCAATGAAAAAGGAATCCATCGATTGCATTGAAATCGTGTAACAGGAGGCTGTCCGAGAATAGCGCCCGTAGCGAGGGTTGCGAGAAATTTTTAGACCAATTTATTGCAGTAGGGCAGTTTATTCTTGGATAGCCTCCTGGTAACCCGATTGCACGGATAAAAACAACAATGGCTACCATTTATTTGACTCGACACGGTCAGGCGTCATTTGGGCAGAACGACTATGACCGTCTTTCCCCGCTGGGTGAACGACAGGCTGTTATCACTGGAGAGTGGTTGGCTCAAACACTGGGCAAGTCATTGCAATTGTCAGGCTCCGGCACTTTGCTTCGGCAACAGCAGACGTTGGCTGGTATCCATAAAGGGATGTCGAATAGTGGGTACAGTTCGTTGTGCCCGGATATCACCTTTCCCGGGCTGGATGAGCTGGATGCTGGTGACTTGATGCTGGCGGCAAACCCCGATTTTACTGATCGGGCACAAATGGATCTTGCTTTTACTTCAGGCGGCTAATCCTAAGCAGGCTTTTTTTGATGCCTATCGTGCGGCTCTGTTGCGCTGGGTGTCTGGTGATTATGACAATGAATATCAGGAGTCCTGGAATAGCTTTAAATCCCGGACGATAGAGGTACTTCATCAGTCGATCCGTCAGATGGCGCAAAATGACTCTGCTGTTCTGGTAAGCTCAGGTGGCGTGATCTCCGTGATTATACTGCAACTGTTGAACTGTCCGGATACTGAGATGTTTCGTATTAATCGACAGATTCACAATACATCCATCACCGCTATATCTGGGCGCAATGGTAAACTGAGCCTTCATGGTTTCAACAATTATTCACACCTTGAAGTAAAAGGTGAAACAGCTTTGCTCACCCGCATATAAAAACAATAAAAGGGACTCCTTATGACAACCAACGAACCCAAAAAAGATCTGTTCAACCTGAAAGGGAAAGTCGCATTGGTGACTGGTGCCAGTCGGGGCATTGGTGAAGCTATTGCCAGACTGCTGGCAGAGCAGGGTGCCCATGTGATTGTTTCCAGTCGTAAGCTGGATAGCAGTGAAGCAGTTTGTAGCAGTATCCGTGATAATGGCGGCTCTGCCGAAGCTATCCCCTGTCATATCGGTGACATGGATCAGATCACCTCCTTGTTTGATACGATTAAGGCAAAGCATGGGCAACTGGATATTCTGGTCAATAATGCAGCTGCCAACCCTTACTTTGGTCATATTCTTGATACTGATTTGGCAGCCTTTCAAAAGACAGTAGACGTTAATATTCGTGGCTACTTCTTTATGTGCGCCGAAGCTGGAAAAATCATGCGCGAAAAGGGTGCTGGTAATATTGTTAATGTTGCTTCTGTCAATGGTGTTGTACCCGGGCATATGCAGGGTATTTACTCGGTCACCAAAGCAGCAGTTATCTCCATGACCAAAGCATTTGCCAAAGAGTGCGCCGGGCTGAATATCCGGGTAAATGCCTTATTGCCGGGTTTGACCGAAACCAGGTTTGCATCAGCACTGACTGGCAATCCGGCAATCCTGAAACAGGCATTGACGCATATTCCCATGAATCGCAGCGCCGCACCTGAAGAAATGGCTGGAACTGTTCTTTACCTGGTGTCTGATGCTGCCAGTTATACAACGGGTGCCTGCATAAATGTGGATGGCGGGTATTTAACCTTTTAAGTTTGAGGGGCAGAATACTGGTCGATTCCTGATCAATGAAAAGGCCGACAGTGACTGTCGGCCTTTTGTGTCTCCCGTCGTGAAGGCTATCAACTCAGCAGTGTTAGCATTTGTACCAACTTGAACGTTATTGAACACTCTGCTCAGACTTCACTTGTTGATACCACAGGCCAAGCAAATTGCGCTCTTCATCGGTCATACCCGTACGATTGGCCAGTGGCATAATCTGAGTCTGCACAGTCTGGCTATAAATCTTATCAGCCTTGTTGGCGATGGAATCATAGTCGTGGAAAACCAGACCACCGGGCGGTGATTGAAAGAGAGGATCTGTTGGTGTCGCCGAGTGACAGGTGCTGCAGCGGGCAGTGACCAGCTCAACAATATCGTCCTGCCCCACAGCTGGTTGCTCTGCCACCGGTGTCTGCTGTGTAGCCATTTGTGGCCGGATAATAAAGGCCAGGGTCAACATCAACACCGCCACTGCCGGCCATAGCCAGGTTAATATGGCACCCTGATTTCGTCTATTGAAGAAATGACGAACCAGCACTGAAGCCGCTGCCAGAACCGCCAGAATTGCCCAATTCCATTGGCTGCCAAAGGTCATGGCATAGTGACCACTGATCATGATAAACAACAGTAGAAGTGTGAAGTAATTGTTGTGGCGAGAGCGTAGCAGGGCATGCTGGGCAGTCTTTCCAAGACAAGAAGGATCAAAACTGGTATCACCCTGTTCAGCGGCGGCAACCAGTTTTCTCTAGGAAGGGATAATCACCCTGAAGACATTTCCCACCATCAGGGTACCAATCAGCGCACCGACGTGAATATAGGCGGCACGGCCACTGAACAGTTGTGCGTAGCCCCAGGCAGCAAACACCACCAGTGAGAACAGCACCACACTGAACAGTGTTTCCTGTTTGAATAGCGGAGATTTACACAACAGGTCATAGATCAGCCAGGCGGTCAGCAGGCTGAAGATACTGATGGCAATGGCCTGAATGGGCGTCAGCTCAGATTGCGGTGCCAGTAAATAACTCTCTGCCCCCCAGTAATAAATAATGGCCAGTAATCCCATGCCGCTAAGCCAGGTGACATAAGCCTCCCATTTAAACCAATGCAGAGTTTCTGGCAGTTTCGCTGATGAGCTTGTTGAAAAAAGGCATCGACGGACTGAGGTGCCACGGTACCAAACACCAATGCGGTGGTGGTTCTCATTCTTATTGTATGGAGTCAATCAGCTGCTTGTATTAACTACCCCGATAGGTAGAGTAGCCATAAGGTGATAACAGCAGAGGAACATGGTGATGACGGTCATCACTGACTTCAAAAGTCACCAAGACTTCCGGATAAAAGCACTGGACTTTATGCTTCTGGAAATAATCCTTAATGGCGAAATGCAGCTGATAAACCCCTTTGGGAAGATTCAGGTCATCAGTCGCCAGGTTTGGAATGCGGCCATCATTGTTGGTGAGACCACTGCCAACTGACTTCCAGTTATCACCTTCCTGTTTTGACAGGGAGACAGGCACTCCTTCAGCCGGTAAGCCGCTAGCGGTATCCAGAATATGGGTGCTGATGCCGGTCATATCATTTGCCTTCAGTCAATCAATTTGTTCAGACGTAGCCGGGTTATCTTATGTTGCTCGGCAGCGGCAATCTTCAGTTCATGATCCGGCTGATTATTCAGTCGGTCATTAAGCAGTGATAGCATCTGATCCGCTGACTTCCCGGTGGCACAGACAATGAATATATAGCCAAAGCGGGTTTCGTAAGCGGTGTTGCCTTCTGCTAATGTTTTGAGTGTTTCGTCACTGGCAGTGGCTGCGCCTGATTGCTCATGACCGGCCATATCACGGGTATTGGCATACTTTGCTTTCAGGCTGTTTACGTCGCCAATTTTCGGGTGGCCTGCAAAAGCCTGTAGATAGTCTTTTTCTCCGCAAGCTGACCAACTGGTGTCCGCTGTGGATAACATTTCATCCTGACTGGCGTATGGTCGGTTATTCGCCATCAATTCCAGCCAATGGTCACTGGTACAGCATTGGCGGAAAAAATTTCGGGCGCTATCGCTATCCAGACTGTTCAGTTCATCAAGTGTCATGAACTACTCCACTCAACGCCTCTCGGAACCGCTCTCAAAACCACTCTCATAACCGCTCTCATAACCACTCTCATAACCGCTCTCATAACCACT
>NZ_JAHHPM010000355.1 GCF_024606345.1 Endozoicomonas sp. YOMI1 | reverse complement strand
AGAAAATACGATTTCATTTGGTTAACTACTTATTGCAGTGGCTGAAACATCATTGATCAATTTTCCATATGATTGGGTGAACCATTATGCCACTGTGTCCGTAAATTTTTCGCACAGTACCTTACTGCTCTGATGAAAGGTTTTTGTAGATAAAAATTACTTATTGATACCCAAGCCTTTTTTATAGCGAATAAAATCAACAGGGAGTCTTATTTGTGTCCACAAAAGGAATGAACATAGCTGTCGTCGGTTCCGGTATTAGCGGACTTTCCTGCGCCTGGCTACTTTCCAGACAGCACAACGTTACCTTATTTGAAAAGGATGATCGCTTCGGCGGGCACAGTCATACTGTGTCTGTGGGTGATGAGAAGCCGATTCCCGTCGATACCGGATTTATTGTTTTTAATGAGAAAACCTATCCAAATCTGATCGCTTTTTTCAAACACCTAAAGGTGCCTTTTGTCCCCACGGATATGTCCTTTGCCGTTTCTTTGAACAACGGTTCTACTGAGTACGCCGGTACTGATCTTTCAGGATTATTTGCCCAGAAAAGCAACTTGCTCCGCCCGGGGTTCTGGCTAATGCTGGCTGATATTCTGCGTTTTTATCGCAACAGCGAAAAATGGCTGGGCTGCCTTGACCATGAACAGGGCATAGATGCTTCATTAACCCTTGGCCAGCTATTGCATCGTGAGCGCTTCAGCCAACGGTTCATTCATGATCACCTGATTCCCATGGGCGCTGCTATCTGGTCAACACCGGCTGACAAAATGCTGGACTACCCGGCTTTGGCTTTTCTGCGCTTCTGCTCAAACCATGGCCTGCTGCAACTGTCGGATCGTCCTCAATGGCAAACCGTTAAAGGAGGCAGTCGGGAGTATGTTCAGCGGATTATTGATGAGCTGGGTACATCGGCGCTCACTAATCGCTGTATTCGAAAAATAAAACGGTTTTCTGACCGGGTTCAATTGGCCGATTTCCAGGGTAAAGACTGGCATTTTGACCATGTGGTTATGGCCTGCCATGCTGACACTACGCTCAGCCTGCTTTCTGAGCCAGACGAATTTGAGCAGCACTTGCTGGGCGCTTTTACGTTTCAGCGCAACAAGGCTTTGTTACACAGCGATGAACGACTGATGCCTGACAACAAAAAAGCCTGGGCCAGCTGGAACTATCTTGGTTCACATACATCAGACCCTGGCAGTGAGCAGGGGCCTGCGGTTACCTACTGGATGAACAATCTGCAACGTCTCGACGGTCCGCCACTGTTTGTCACGCTGAATCCCGAGCAGGAGCCAGCAACAGATTTGATCCATGGCTGTTATCTTTATGACCATCCAGTATTTGATCGCGCCGCTATTGAAGCTCAGGAGAGAATATGGGAGCTCCAGGGTAGAAACCGCACCTGGTATTGTGGTGCATGGATGGGCTATGGTTTTCATGAAGACGGATTACAGTCCGGCCTTGCTGTTGCGGAAAGCCTTGGGGGCATTCGCAGGCCTTGGCAGGTTAAGGGAGAGAATGACCGACTTCACCGTCCAGACCTTTTTGGGCGCAGCTTTTTTGGCCCAGACTTCTCCGACACTCAACTCACATCCTCTGAACCTCAGCAGCAGGAATCTTGAGAATGGAGTCTCCTTCTGGTTCTTCTATTTATGTTGGCGAGTTGATGCACCACCGGTTCAAACCGAAGAAGCATCGGTTCTCTTATCAGGTGGCTTCCTGGTTGCTGGATCTGGATACCATTGAGGTGCTGGATAAGCAGCTCACCCTGTTTTCCACTAACCGATTTAATGTTGTGTCTTTCTACCCCCGTGATCATGGTGATGGCTCAGAGACACCGTTGCGGGAACAGATCAACCAGTTGCTTCACCACCATAATATTGAGACACCGGACAACGTAAGTTTACTTTGTTATCCAAGAATGTTTGGCTATACCTTTAACCCATTGGCGGTGTACTTTTGCTATCGGGATGAAAAGCTGACCGCCATCGTCTATGAAGTCAGCAATACCTTTGGCGAAAGGCACTCCTATGTGGCGGCTGTGGAGCCTGAAGAACAGTCGGACGATAAACGATCGATAGAGTGTAACAAGCAGGTTGTCCAACGACCTATTCAACAACAGGCCAATAAAGCACTGCATGTTTCCCCCTTCTTTCCCATGGACTGCTATTACCATTTCCGGATACAGCCCCCCGGAGAGAAGGTTACTCTCGCCATTAACCTGAACGATGCCAGCGGTAAGCTATTCACTGCCGTGTTCAAAGGGCTGCGCAAAACCATCACCGATCGTTTTATCGTAAAACAGACCATGCTGCTGCCACTGCAAACCCTGAAAGTCATGGCTGCCATCCATTGGGAAGCCTTGCGGCTCTGGCTAAAGGGCATATCGATTTACCCACACACGCCAAGACATTTCTTTTTCAGCCATACCCGTGCAGAAACGCCAAAAGCAAAAGAAAAAGATTTTGCGCCCTACGCATCAATGAACAGCGAGGACGCAAAATATTTTTCACAGAACAATACAGCGAACAGGGGGAAGAAAATATGAACTCAACCAGCTCCACGGAGATAACCAGCAAACCCTGGTTCCCGGCGCTGAGAAATGTGCTCTCCTGGCTGGAAAAGCGATTGGTCAACGCGGGGGTGAGCAAAATTGAGCTGCGCATTGATGGTAATGAAAGTGTGATGGTCGGGCAGTTCCACTCAGGCACACCCATCCCCTGTCTGCAGATCCATAACCCTGTGGGTTTAATACAGCAAAGCAGCCAGGGGTTATTGGGCTGGTCAGAGTCGTTTATTAATGGCGACTGGAGCACTCCGGACCTGAAAACACTGACCGACTGGGCCATGGCCAATGAAGACAATTTGCTGGAGGTGATGACATCCAACTGGTTCAGCAATCTGTTTAACCGGGTGTTGCACAAAATACGCCGTAACAGTCGCTCCGGCAGTCGTCGCAATATTGCCGCGCATTATGACCTGGGCAACGACTTTTATCAGCTATGGCTTGACCCGACCATGACCTATTCAAGTGCCCTATATCTTGAGGAGCACGAGGACCTGGAAACCGCACAGGGCAATAAATACAACACCATTGTCGACTGGCTTGAGCTTCGTCCGGGGCATTCCGTGCTGGAGATAGGCTGTGGCTGGGGCGGCTTTGCCCGGGCACTGAATCAGCGGCATCAAGGCGCTTACCATGGGATAACACTGTCACAAGAACAGCTTGCCTACGCACAACAGATGTCTGACAACCAGTCCCATCAGTTCAGTCTTACGGATTACCGGGATATCCATGAACAGTTTGACCATATCGTCTCCATCGAAATGATTGAGGCCGTCGGTGAAGAGCACTGGCCGGTCTATTTTGAACAACTATACCGCAGCCTGAAACCCGGAGGTTCTGCCGTTATCCAGGCCATCCTGATTGATGACGCCCGCTTCGAGGAGTATCGCCGTGGTGTCGACTTTATTCAGCGCTACATCTTCCCGGGCGGCATGTTGCCCAGTGACAAGGCGATGAAAGAGCAGGCCGGAAAGGCCGGGCTGGCTATTAACAACACACTCTCCTTTGGTCTCGACTATGCAAAAACGCTGGATGAATGGAAACGGCACTTCCTTTCGGCCTGGCCCGCCATTGAGCAGCTCGGATTTGATCAGCGCTTTAAACGCATGTGGCAGTTTTACCTGGATTACTGCACGACCGGTTTTCAATTCAGGTGTATTGATGTTTGCCTCTACAAACTCACCAAACCTGTGTCAAGGGAGACAGCACTATGCCAGTCGCTGTAACAACAATAAAAGATTGGACGTCGGGGCGAGCCTGTCTCCTGACCCTGCTTTTTATGCTGACGGGGTGCTCAGCCATGAATATTGAAGATTATGCAGCCAGTGAACCAAGTCTGAAAATTGAACACTACTTTGCCGGGGAAACCGTCGCCTGGGGCATGTTTCAGGACCGGTTCGGCAATGTTCAACAGCGTTTTAAGGTGTTGATGACCGGAGAAGTCAAAGACGGTGTACTGATCCTGGATGAGCACTTCATCTATTCGGATGGTAGCGAGTCAAACCGTATCTGGAAGGTCAACATTATGGGTGACGGGCAGTACCTGGGAACGGCCGGAGATATCGTTGGCCAGGCCATTGGCCGAAGTGCCGGTAATGCCTTTAACTTCAAATACCAGATGCGACTGCCCATCCGTGGCCGAGAGTGGGTGGTTAACTTTGATGACTGGATGTTCCTGCAGGAAGATGGGGTATTACTGAATGTGGCAACCATGAGCAAATGGGGAATAAAGCTGGGTACTTTAACGGTCGCTTTCGAAAAAGCCGGGCCAGAGAACGCCGTTAAAGAAAAACCATAAAGGCAGCAGACATGAACTCTACTCAGGATATAGCGCCTTCTGATGCTCCGCTGGTCTGGATTACCGGAGCCAGCCAGGGCATTGGTGAAGCGGTTGCCATTGCCCTGACCCGTGAAGGGATGACCGTAGCGGCCAGTGCCCGAAATGAGGAACGGCTGGCAGCACTGGCCAGGCAATCGGCTGAATTGCCTGGCAGAATCGTTCCCTATCCTCTGGATGTGACTGATCAAACGGCAGTGGATGAGACGGTCAACCAGATCATTGATAATCATGGCCCCATTGATCAGGCGATTTTAAATGCCGGCACCTATATCGCCACACCAGCAGCAGAGTTTACCAGCAGTGTGGTGCGTCAACAGATGGAACTGAACCTGATGGGTGTCTGCCACTGCCTTGAGCCACTGATCGCCACCATGAAAAAACAGGGTAAAGGGGTGATTGCCATTAATGCGTCACTGGCAGGCTATCGAGGCCTGCCCAAAGCAGCGGGCTATGGTGCCACCAAGGCGGCGTTAATCAATATGGCGGAATCACTGAACTCGGAACTCTGGAGAGAGGGTATTGATATCAAAGTGATCAATCCGGGTTTTGTCAAAACACCACTGACCAACAAGAACCGATTCCCCATGCCTTTTCTGATGGAGGTGGATAAGGCCGCGGAGATCATCGTCAAAGGGATGAAGGGGCGACAGTTCGAAATTCGATTCCCCCGCATTTTCGCCGCTACCCTGGGGCTTCTGCGTCACCTGCCTTACCCGCTGTATTTCTGGTTGGTCCGTAAGACTGGATAAGCACCAATTCACTCAATCGCTGGACAGCCTGTGGCAAACCCCATAGACTCCGCCGGTGTTGGTTGGGGTGTTCTGCCAATAATGGCAGAACTGAGATACACCCATTGAACCTGAACCAGATAATGCTGGCGTAGGAAACCAACGGGCCTGAGAGCTGATAAAACCCTGATGTACTGACCATCGTGCAAACCTGTTATTCAATGCAGTTTATTGCCCCGACAGGAACCGCAACGCCCTGCCCGTTTTTCCCGCCAGCCCTAATGATATGGAGTTTATCTTGTGGAGCGGCGCGAGTTTATGTCTTCTACACCCATCGCATTGACCATTGCCGGTTCCGACAGTGGCGGTGGTGCCGGCATTCAGGCAGACCTGAAAACCTTCTCAGCCCTTGGTGCCTATGGCTGCAGTGTGATCACTGCGCTGACCGCACAGAACACGCTGGGTGTTCAGGGTATTTTTGACGTCTCGCCCGCCTTTGTCCGGGAGCAGCTGGACTCGGTCTTTTCCGACCTGAAGATTGCCGCCGTCAAGGTTGGCATGCTGAGCCAGCCTGAAGTGATTGATACGGTTGCCCATGCTGTCAGTGATTACCCGCTGAAATACCTGGTGGTTGACCCGGTCATGGTGGCCACCAGCGGTGATGTTCTGCTTCAGGAAGCCGCCATAGATAACCTGCGTCGCAAACTGATTCCCAAAGCCTCACTGATTACCCCCAACCTGCCGGAGGCGGCGGTTCTGCTGAATTGCCCACGGCCTGAGTCACTGGAAGCCATGATCGCCATGATCGACCCGTTGATGGCGCTGGGAGCCAGTGCAGTATTGCTGAAAGGTGGCCACCTTGCCTCAGACCAGGGCAATAACCAGGCCATTGATCTTTTCCATGACGGTAACACCCTGCACAAACTCGAGTCTCCATGGGTTGAAACCCGAAATACCCACGGCACAGGCTGCACATTGTCGTCTGCAGTCACCGCTTTGCTGGCCAGGGGTTACCCTTTGACCGACGCCGTCAGATCTGCCAAGGAGTACATTGCCGGTGCCATTACCCATGCCGACCATCTGAACATCGGTTCTGGCCATGGCCCGGTCCACCACTTTTACCGAACCTGGTCGTAAAGAGAATACCGCAACGCATGTTTGATGTGATTATTCGCCAGGCCAGCCTGAGATTTGGCAGCCACTGTGTTTTTAAAGACCTCAACCTGACCCTTAAGGGGGGCCAGTGGACTTGCCTTCTGGGCGGCAGCGGTGTGGGTAAAACCAGTCTGCTGCGTTTGATTGCCGGTCTGCCTGCGGGCAAAACAACGGGAGAAGTGGTTTGTCAGGACGGCTTTTCAGTTCATCATCGAATCGCCTGGATGGCGCAGCAGGATTTGCTGCTGCCCTGGTTTTCGGTACTGGAAAATATCACCCTGGGGCAGCGCCTGCGCCGCAATCTGACCGATGTGTTCACCCGTCGTCCGCTCTTATCAGCCGAGGTGCAGGAGCGGGCCATGTCCATTCTGGCCAAGGTGGGCCTGAGCGAAAAAGCCCAGGTTCTGCCCCAGCACCTGTCCGGTGGTCAGCGCCAGCGGGTAGCACTGGCCCGGACGCTGATGGAAAACCGGCCATTGGTATTAATGGACAAACGTTACTAATCAGGGATGGACTTCACGGCTATCGTCAAGGTCTGCTTTTTACGATAGCCACCGGATAATCAGTGCAACATTGCAAGCAGTGTTTCGATATATATCTGCCTATTGATCTCGGTGACGTTCTTACCCGGCGTAGTCGATAGCCAATGGTTAACGCTATGTTCCAAAGCCTCACGGTGAGGGTGATGTTGTAATTTCGCTTGAAGCTTTTCAGTCAGTGCATGAAGGTCTTGTTGTTGCTCTTTAATCTGTTCGTCAGGCTCTTCTTCAGCGTGCATGGCGATAAACTGTTTGCCTTCATGCAGGGTAATCAGACATCGCATAAGCAAGCCATAAATACGCTCATCAGTATCTTTTGGGAGACCAAACAGAACGTTTCGGTTTATGTGAAACTTTTTTTCTTTCACTTGCTCTGTCAGCGAATCAAGGTTATCAGCGAGGAGTTTCAGCGTAGTGTTCAGCAGTCGAGTTTCTTCAGCAAGCGATAAACACCATACCAACCGCCCAACATCGGGATGGAAAAAACCGGACACGACTCCACTTTCATCTGACAAGCTGTCGTCAAAAGTGATATAGATATCAAGCTTCTGTGCTGTACCCAAACCACCATCTTTAAGACGAATAATGGAGATTTTCGGTAGTCTGATATCCTTACATCCCGGGATTAACTGGAACCGGGCGCGAATTTCTGAATCCCTGTCGGTGTTAAGTGCGGCCATCTTTTCAAAAAGTTTTTGGGCAGACTCTTCTGTTGGGCAAATAATGTCAATATCGTCGAATGAAGAGCAGCGGTTCTGAAAAAATCCTGCGCATGGCCCGGTAATCCGAAGAGGGAGTTTGCTGTCAGAATCATTGATTTCCTGGATAATCTCCAGCGCTTTCAGGGTGAGCGCATTTAACGGCGGAGCCTGATTGTCCGGGAAACCCGATTCGCCTGTTTTTGACAATGACTCCGGGGTTTCAGCCGCACTGGCAGTTACTGCATCTGCGTGGGAACCATCTCCCGGTGTCACCCGATGGCCATGCAACAGCAACCCCCCCCTCAGAGAAAATTCCTGCTCAAAGCGTGCCAGGTGGCTGGCACGCATTCTTTCGACTTTGTGCTCGAAATGCTCTATCGCTGATTCCCACACATTTTCTTGATCTGGCACCCGCTTGAATTCTTGAATGACGTCATCCGGGGTCACTCTTCTGTTGTCGTGTAGAATGTTATTGAAGTACAGTTTTTGCAGGAATAAGCCCCCCCTGAGAGACGTTTGGTCATTTCCATAGGCGGTAAGCACATCAGCCGAGGTGATTTGACGCCCTTGTAATGGTTTTTTTTCCAAAAGGCATCCTCAATACGTTGGCCTTCTTCAGTCAGGGTGGCTGTATCTCCGGGAGACGGATGGTTTGAGATTCCTTTACCGCTAAATGTATCTGTGGAGTGATCAGGAATCCCACTTGAACCGGCTTGTTGATCGCCAGCAGGCTTTGGGTGGGAGTGGAATGATGGTGATGCTGGGAGTGATGGTTTCAAAATAAAGCCCTGTCTGGATTATAAACACGACAGTTTGACCTCAAAATAATTATTTGGTTCCTGAAGCGGTTTCTAAAGATGGTTATCCGGATCGTCAGGTTCTCCGGATTTGCTTTCAGAGTACAGGGCAATAAACTGCCTGGCTTTATTCAGAGTAAGCAGAGAGCGCATCAACAAGCCATAGATATATTCATTAAGGTTTTTGCAGGAAAAAGCCACTTCTGATCGACGTTGTATCACTTGCAAAGGCTGTAAGCACATCAGTCGAGGTAATTATACGTCTTTGTAACTGTTTATTTTTCCAAAAGGCGTCTTCAAGTTGTT
>NZ_JAHHPM010000354.1 GCF_024606345.1 Endozoicomonas sp. YOMI1 | reverse complement strand
ATGATTTCATTTGGTTAACTACTTACAGGTAAGCCCTGGAATCTATTAACTACTTATGTTCAGGGTTTACCTGCAGGCATTGGCAGATGACTGGTTACGCTGCAATTATTGTTGCAGGAGAGTTGCGCAATGAAGTTTGTAGATGAAGCGACAATCACGGTTCAGGCGGGTAATGGTGGTAATGGCTGCCTGAGCTTTCGCCGTGAAAAATTTATTGAAAAAGGCGGCCCCGATGGTGGCGACGGTGGTGATGGTGGCAGCATCTATGTGATTGCTGACAATGACCTGAATACCCTTGTTGATTACCGCTACCAGAAGCACTATCAGGCGCAGAACGGTGAGCCCGGTCGGGGTCGTAACTGCACCGGTGCCAAAGGTGCGGATGTCGAGCTGAAAGTGCCGGTGGGTACCACTGTTGTGGATAACGAGACCGAAGAAGTTATCTGCGATCTGACTCATGTTGGCGAGCGCGTCAAGCTCGCCCGGGGTGGCTTCCACGGGTTGGGGAATACCCGTTACAAATCCAGTGTCAACCGTGCGCCGAGACAGACTAGCCCTGGTTCTGAAGGAGAGCGCCGCGACCTTCGCCTTGAGCTTAAGGTGATTGCTGATGTGGGGCTGCTGGGTATGCCTAATGCGGGCAAGTCTACGTTTATTCGAGCCGTATCCCAGGCTCGGCCAAAGGTGGCTGATTATCCATTTACTACCTTGGTTCCAAATCTGGGTGTGGTGGCGGTGGATCGTCATCGTGGCTTTGTTATTGCCGATATCCCCGGTCTGATTGAGGGCGCTGCTGAGGGCGCTGGGCTCGGTATTCGTTTCCTCAAGCATCTGGCCCGTTGCCGTATTTTGCTGCACCTTGTTGATGTGGCACCTTATGATGGCACCGATCCGACCGAGTCTGCCAGGGCGATCATTCATGAATTGGAGCAATTCAGTGAAACCCTGGCGAACCGTGATCGCTGGCTGCTACTGAATAAAGTCGATTTGCTGCCAGACGATCAGCGTGAAGCGGTCTGCCAGCATATTATCAAAGAGCTGAACTGGACTGGTCCTGTTTACCAGACATCTGCTATCTCAAGTCTGGGCACTGAGATTCTTTGCCAGAATATCATGAGCTTTATCGAAGAACGTGCCCTTGAACAAAGTGAAGATGCAGAGCTGGCCAGACAGGAAGAAGAGCAGCTGAGCAAGATGGAATCTGAGGCCCGCATGCGTATGCGGGAGCTGGCAGAAGAGCGTCGCGCTCGTCGAGCGGCAAAAAAAGCGGCGGATAACGATGACGACGATGATGATCAAGATGTCGAGGTGTTCTACGTATGAGTGAGCGCAACCGCTTACGGACAGCCCGGCGCTGGGTCATCAAAATTGGCAGTGCGCTGCTAACCAATGAAGGTCAGGGCCTTGATCTTGATCGCATGGACGCCTGGGTAACGCAGATGTGCCAGCTGCGTGATCAGGGGCTGGAGGTGGTGCTGGTCTCTTCCGGCGCGGTTGCTGCAGGCATGGAGAAGCTGGGCTGGATGGAACGGCCAACAGCGCTGCATCAGCTGCAGGCGGCGGCGGCGGTTGGTCAGGCACGCCTGGTGCAGGCCTGGGAGGTTGGTTTTCAGAAATATGGTGTGCAGCCCGCACAGGTGCTGTTGACTCACGACGACCACAGTAATCGCCGACGTTACCTGAATGCCCGGAGTACCCTGAAAACCCTGTTGGAAATGGGGGTGGTGCCGGTCATCAATGAAAATGACACGGTTGTGACCGACGAACTTCGCTTTGGTGATAACGACACACTGGCAGCGCTGGTGGCCAACCAGGTGGAAGCGGATGTTCTGGTGATTCTGACGGATCAGGACGGCCTGTTTACCGCCGACCCAAGAACAAACCCTGATGCCAGGCTGATTCAAGAAGTGCGTGCCCGGGATGAGTCCCTGGATACCATGGCGGGTGGCGGCAGTGGTCGCCTGGGTCTTGGTGGCATGCTCACCAAGTTGCGTGCATCCCGCCAGGCGGCTGCATCCGGCTGTGCTACGGTGATTGCTGGTGGCTGTGCGGACAATGTGATTATCCGGGTTTTTGCCGGTGAAGAGCTGGGAACCTTGCTGCTTCCGGATCAGGAGCCAATGGCAGCACGCAAGCAGTGGCTGCAGGGGCATCTGAAAACCGCCGGTGAACTGGTGCTGGATGCCGGTGCTGTTCGGGTACTGAAGGAGCAGGGTAAGAGCCTGTTGCCGGTAGGGGTAAAAGCGCTGAGAGGCCGTTTCCAGCGTGGTGAGATGGTTACCTGCCTGGATGAAAACGGTAATGAAGTGGCCCGTGGGTTGATCAATTACGGTGCCAGTGAAGCGGAACGCATTATTGGCCAGCCCAGTCATCAGATTAAGGCGTTACTGGGTTATCAGCGAGAGCCTGAGTTGCTGCACCGGGATAATATGGTGCTTGCTTCTTGACCTGATAGGCATAAAAAAAACCAGCTTTTGCCGGTTTTTTTATGTCCTGACAACACAGAATGGTTGTCAGTCTCAGGAAGGCTCAGGCAGTCGCCAGGGCCTTGATCTGAGCGTTCAGACGGCTCTTGTGACGAGCAGCCTTGTTCTTATGGATGATGCCCTTGTCGGCCATACGGTCGATCACAGGTACAGCGGCAGTAAAGGCAGCTTGAGCGGCTTCAACGTCTTTAGTGTCGATAGCCTTGACCACCTTTTTGATGGAAGTGCGAACCATGGAACGCAGGCTGGCGTTGTGCTGACGACGGTTTTCAGCCTGACGGGCGCGCTTGCGGGCAGAAGGAGAGTTAGCCATTTTGGTGCTCCTGGAAAATCAATTTCGTTCGGGTTGTCTCAGGGCGGCTTTGGGGCACCCTGCATGGAATAGGTTGTTTGCCGCAGTTACTGCCAATGCCCCGGGTAAGACATTGTCAGCCCATATCCCATTGTAATTTAGCTCAGGGCTTTATCCAGCTCAGGGCTGTATCTGGCTCAGGGCTGTATCTGGCTCAGGGCTGTATCTGGCTCAAGGCTATTTAGCCGACGAACTATGCCGACTCAGGCCGTTCTTGTCAATACGGCATACTGCCTGCAGGGCTTTAAATCTGCCGGGGTGTGGCGTTTTTCGACAGTCCGGGAGGTGATGCTGTTAATGGGCAAATCCAATGATGTTCAGAATAAATGTGGCAATCGGTATTACCTTGGATATGATGGAGCGTTTATTCTTGTGCTTTTTAATTCAATTGCAACATGACTGATTCCGATAACAGTCCGCCACCGCCCGAACCGAAAAAGCCCGGATTGCTGAGATCCAGCCTGGTGGTGGGGATAATGACCATGCTCTCCCGGGTACTGGGTCTGGCCAGGGATGTGGTGGTTGCTGGCTACTTTGGTTCGACAGCCTCTGCGGATGCCTTTTTTGTGGCGTTCAAGATTCCGAATTTTCTCCGCCGCCTGTTTGCCGAAGGGGCGTTTTCTCAGGCCTTTGTACCGGTGCTGTCGGAATATCGTTCGCAACGAAGTTTTGGCGATGTCCGTGAGCTGGTGAGCCGGGTAAGCGGAACCCTGGCAGGGATATTGCTCATGGTAACGGTCGTGGGTGTTTTGGCGGCTCCAATACTGATCCGGCTGTTTGCGCCGGGCTTTATCAATGAACCGGAAAAGCTGGCGCTTGCCGGTGACATGTTGCGGATAACCTTTCCCTACCTGCTGCTGATTTCCCTGACGGCACTGGCGGGCTCAATCCTGAATACCTATGGGCGATTTGCGGTACCGGCATTTACCCCCGTGCTGCTGAATCTGAGTTTGATTGGCTCAACGCTTCTGTTAACGCCTTATTTTGATCAGCCGGTTATGGCGCTGGCCTGGGGGGTTGCGATAGCGGGTATTTCCCAGCTGTTACTGCAGATGCCATTTCTTTTGCAGATTCGCCTTCTGCCCATGCCTCAATGGGGGCCTCAACATGAGGGCAGCCGAAGAATCATGACGCTGATGGTCCCAGCGCTGTTCGGGGTTTCTGTCAGTCAGATCAACCTGCTGCTGGACACGGTGCTGGCCTCTTTCCTGCAAACGGGCAGTGTCTCCTGGCTTTATTACTCTGACCGCTTATCCGAGCTGCCACTGGGCGTGTTTGGTATCGCCATTGCCACGGTGATTCTACCCAGCCTCTCGACCAAACATGCGGAAGCAGAGGGTGGGCATTTCTCCAGAACGCTGGATTGGGCTATTCGTCTGGTATTGCTGATTGGTGTGCCGGCGGCTGTTGCGCTGTTTATTCTGGCCGGGCCATTAATTGCGACCCTGTTTGACTATGGTGAGATGACTGACCGTGATGTGTTGATGTCCGCCATGAGTTTGCAAGCCTACTCCCTTGGCTTGATTGCTTTCATGTTGATCAAAGTGCTGGCACCCGGTTATTTTGCCCGTCAGGACACCAAAACGCCGGTAAAAATTGCCATTATGGCGATGGTTGCGAATATGGTGTTTAACCTGATTCTGGTATTCCCACTGCAACATGCCGGGCTGGCACTGGCGACAACCCTGTCGGCTTTTCTGAATGCAGGCTTGCTTTTTCGTGGTTTGCGACGGTCTGGGGTTTATCAGCCTGCCAGTGGCTGGCTGGTTTATTTTGCCCGGCTGCTGGCAGCTAACCTGGCGATGGCGGCGACGCTGATCTGGCTGGCCGAAGATATTGCGCAATGGCTGGCCTGGTCACTGTGGGAGCGAGTATCCCAGACTGGCCTGCTGGTCCTGTCCGGGATCGTGGTTTACTTCATTGTGCTTTTGCTCAGTGGTGTCAGGCCCGGGCAATTCAGACATTAGGCCCTAACTATTTTTCATGATTTTCCTGGCTTCTTTCCCAACTCAGTGACCCACGGAACCTGCTGGGGTATACTGCCCGGCTTCATCGTCAACATTTTTTCAACAATGGTTGAATACAGGAAGTAAGGGAGTCTGAGTCCCTCCATGCAGTTGATCCGCGGGTTGCACAATATCAGGCCAGAATGTCAGAGATGCGTGGCCACCATCGGTAATTTTGATGGTGTGCATGTGGGCCACAGAACCATTCTTGAGGCCCTGAAGCAACAGGCGTTTGAGCTGGACGCCAGGGTATGTGTCATCACCTTTGAGCCCCAGCCCAGAGAGTATTTTCAGGAAGATGCTGCGCCAGCGAGGCTTTCCAGCCTGCGGGAGAAGCTGGCGCTGCTGGCGGAAAATCATGTGGATCAGGTGCTCTGTCTGCCTTTCAATGACCGGCTGCGCAGCCTCAGTGCTGATGATTTTGTCTTCCGTGCACTGGTCGAAGGTCTGGATATTCGCTACCTGATTGTGGGCGATGACTTTCGCTATGGCTGTGACCGCAAAGGCGATTTTACTCATCTGGAACTGATGGGGGAGTACTACGGTTTTGAAGTCTGCGATACCCAGACCGTATTAATGCAGCAGGGGCGTATCAGCAGTACCCGCATTCGTGATGCGCTGGCGGAAAATGAGTTTGCCGAAGCAGAACATATGCTGGGCAGGCCATTTACCATGATTGGCCGGGTGGTGAAGGGGCAGCAGTTGGGCAGAACCCTGGGCTTCCCCACGGCGAACATCAGGGTATGTCGCCGACGTCTGCCTTTGCAGGGCGTGTTTGCTGTTCGTACACTGGTGGATGGCCATCGTTTTAATGCGGTTGCCAACCTGGGCGTCAGGCCATCGGTATCGGGCGTCAACCCGCTGCTTGAAGTCCATATGCTCGACTTCAAGGGGGATCTGTATGATCAGACCCTGCGGGTAGAATTTGTTGCAAAAATCAGGGATGAACAGAAATTTGAATCGCTTGAAGCCTTGCGGGCAGCGATTGCCAATGATATTGAAACAGCCCGCAAGCTTTTTTAAATAACCCGCAAGTTTTTTCAATAAATAGCTGTGATGAATAGTCCGTAGAGGTTCCGGTAAACAACTTATGTCTTCTGAAAAGTCCGACTACAAGCATACATTGAATTTGCCGCAGACCGATTTTCCGATGCGCGGCAATTTGGCCCAGCGTGAGCCTCAAATGCTCAAGCGCTGGTATGACATGGATCTCTACGAAGAAATTCGCAAGATCAGCCAGGGACGGGATAAGTTTATTCTCCATGATGGCCCTCCCTATGCCAATGGTGATATCCACATCGGCCATGCCGTTAACAAGATCCTGAAGGATATTATCGTTAAAGCCAAAACACTCAGTGGCTACGATGCCCCTTACGTTCCGGGCTGGGACTGCCATGGCCTGCCGATTGAACATAAGGTTGAAGGTATGCTTGGCAAGGCGGGGGATAAAGTGGATTTCAAGACCTTCCGCAAAAAGTGCCGTGAATACGCCGCCAAACAGGTGGATGGCCAGCGTGAAGACTTCAAGCGCATGGGGGTTTTTGGCGACTGGGACAAGCCATACCTGACCATGGATTTCCAGACCGAAGCTGACATCATCCGTTCCCTTGGCAAAATTGCTGCCAATGGCCACCTGGTCAAAGGCTATAAACCGGTTTACTGGAGTGTTGTGGGTGGCTCTGCCTTGGC
The DNA here is from genome assembly GCF_024606345.1 of Endozoicomonas sp. YOMI1. Classification (GTDB taxonomy): domain Bacteria; phylum Pseudomonadota; class Gammaproteobacteria; order Pseudomonadales; family Endozoicomonadaceae; genus Endozoicomonas. The sequence goes on along the minus strand of NZ_JAHHPM010000354.1, from coordinate 4,722 downwards.
GGAAGCAGAAGTCGAATATCAGGATAAAACCTCGACCCAGATTGACGTGCGTTATGCCGCGCTTGATCAAGCTGATCTGTTAAATGCATTTACTTTTGAAGGTGGTTCCCCAAAAGAGCAGGGTGAAGGAGAGGTAGCCGTCGTTATCTGGACGACAACGCCATGGACTCTGCCATCCTCCCAGGCGGTCAGCATGGGGGGGGCACTGGATTATGCCCTGGTGCAGTGTCAGGTTAATGGTGAACCTGCCCGTCTGGTTCTGGCTGAAGCCCTGGTGGCAAGTGCCATGCAACGCTATGGCATTGGAGACTTCACGATCATTGCCCGGGCAAAGGGCGCAGCGTTTGAAAACAAGAAAGTTGCTCATCCATTTTATCACCGGGAACTGCCACTGATACTGGGTGACCATGTCACCATTGATGCGGGTACCGGTAATGTTCATACGGCACCTGACCACGGTGTTGATGACTTTACTGTGGGGCGTCAATACGGTATCGGTACCCTGAACTATCTGGACGACAGTGGCTATTACCGTGCCGGCGTAGAACGGTTTGCCGGTGAGCATGTTTATAAGGTTGACCCGAAAGTGGTTGAGGTTCTGGTTGAGAAAGGCCGACTGTTGGCCCAGGAAAAACTGACGCACAGTTACCCTCACTGCTGGCGTACCAAAACACCACTGATTTTCCGTGCCACGCCTCAGTGGTTTATCAGCATGACCAAAGAACACCTGCTGGATACCGCCATGGAATCCCTGAAAGGTGTTGAGTTCACCCCTGAGTGGGGCCGTAACCGGATGGAAGCCATGCTGGGCCAGAGCCCGGACTGGTGTATCTCCCGACAGCGTACCTGGGGTGTACCGATTGCTCTGTTTATTCATAAAGAGACAGAAGAGCTGCATCCGGATACTCAGGCACTGATTGAAAAAGTCGCGCTGAAAGTTGAACAGCAGGGGATGGACGCCTGGTTTGATCTGGAACCTGCGGACATGCTCTCTGCCGAAGATGCTGAGCAGTATGTGAAAGTGACCGATACTCTGGATGTCTGGTTTGATTCCGGTGTTACTCATTATTCGGTTATCGAGCGTCGTGAAGCGCTGCAATTCCCCGCTGACCTCTATCTGGAAGGTTCTGACCAGCACCGCGGCTGGTTCCAGTCTTCCCTGAAAACCAGTATTGCCATGCATGGCGTGCCGCCCTACCAAGGTCTGCTGACCCATGGTTTCACTGTGGATGCCAATGGCCGGAAGATGTCCAAGTCGCTGGGGAATGTGATTGCCCCCCAGAAGGTCTTCAAGTCTCTGGGCGCTGATATCCTGCGTCTCTGGGTCTCTGCCACAGACTACACCTCAGAAATGACCGTTTCGGATGATATTCTCAAGCGCACAGCAGACAGCTATCGCCGTATCCGTAATACTGCACGCTTTCTGTTGTCCAATCTGACCGGCTTCAACCCGGAAACCGATGGGGTTGCCTGGGAGGATATGCTGTCACTGGATAAGTGGGCTGTGGATCGAACCCTGAGACTGCAGAATGAAGTGGTGGATGCCTACAACAGCTACAACTTCCTTTCGGTATACCAGAAAGTTCACCATTTCTGCTCACTGGATCTGGGTGGTTTTTATCTGGATATCATCAAGGACCGTCAGTACACCACTGCGCAGAACAGTCTGGCTCGACGTAGCTGTCAGACTGCGATGTATCATATCATTGAGGCCTTTGCCCGCTGGATAGCGCCCATCACCAGCTTTACCGCTGACGAAATCTGGGAAGCGATGCCTGGCCAGCGTGGTGCTTCTGTTTTTCTGGAAACCTGGTACGAAGGGCTGAACAGTCTGGAAGGTGATGAGCTGGGTCGTGAGTTCTGGGATACGATTCTGGACGTGAAGACGGCGGTTAACAAAGCCCTCGAAGATGCCCGTGTGGCTGGAACCATCGGTGGCTCTCTGGAAGCGGAAGTGACCCTGTTTACTGATGACGTGCTGACGGACAAACTGAACCGTCTGGGTAATGAGCTGCGTTTTGTTCTGATTATCTCTGCGGCTACCGTTAAGCCACTGGCTGATGCTGTCGATGCTGCGTCTACCGAGCTGGCAGGGCTTAAAGTGCTGGTTGAGAAATCCGGGCACAAGAAGTGCGAGCGTTGCTGGCATCGTCGTGAAGATGTCGGCACCATTGTCGAACATCCGGATCTTTGCGGCCGCTGTGTCGAAAACGTAGAAGGCAGTGGCGAACAGCGGCAATTTGCCTGATATTAGCTGGTGACATAAAAAATACCCGGACAGCCTCTTGGGCTGATAAGTTATGGAGGACCTGAGGTTGACTCAGGTCCTTTTTTTATTTCATACAAATCATGTTGTACTGACTGGTTAAAAGAAGACTGTTATTGACCACGACTCCGCTAAGGGCATGAATGCCATTCAACGACAGAATACTGACTGGCAGCCCTGAAACATAATGACCAATGAGGAAGAGCCGAAATATTTCTCAGCACCGGGTATTTTTTTGGACATTAGTCTATTTTATTACGTGTTGTTCAACGCTCGGGTGTTGTGACTGGTTAAATTCTGATGGATTTCGGTAATTCGCACTATCCCCCGGCGGTTCAAGACACTTAGTATTGATAAGACTCACTGAATGATATGGATTTTTTTAATAGGAACCGGCCATGCAGAGTAACACTTCAGGAAAGCTTCACTGGCTCTGGCTCAGTGCCATCGTGTTCGGCCTTGACCAACTGGTAAAATGGTGGGTTATTCAGGAGTTTTCCCTTTACCAGCAAATACCGGTATTGCCATTCTTTTCCCTTACCCTTGCCTACAATACCGGGGCGGCATTTAGCTTTCTGGGGGATGCGTCCGGTTGGCAGCGCTGGTTTCTCAGTGGTGTGGCCATTATTGTCAGCATTATGCTGGTAGGGTGGTTGAGGCAGCTTCGCTCAGGGGAAAACTGGCAGGCGTGCTCTCTGTCATTGATACTGGGCGGTGCGTTGGGGAATTTGATTGACCGGTTGTTGCACGGGCATGTCACCGACTTCCTGTTGTTTTACTACAAAAACTGGTACTTTCCTGCGTTCAATCTGGCGGATACGGCCATTACGGTGGGAGCCGCCATGTTGATTCTGGATATGTTCCGGAGTAGTCCTTCGGTGGAAAGTAGCAGCGACGATAAGCAGTAACGATAACTAGAAGAGCGGGAGCGAGTCACGGTGTCAGCAGTAATTGAGAAAGGCAGCAAGGTCACTCTGCATTTTTCCCTGAAGCTGGATGATGGGAGTGTGGTGGACAGTACGCCAGCGGAGAAACCTGCATCTCTGATCATCGGTGATGGTAATCTCCCGGAAGGATTTGAAGAAACGCTGTATGGTCTGGCTTCGGGTGAAGACCGGGTTTCCCGGATTCCACCGGAAAAAGCCTTTGGTATGCCGAATCCCAATAATGTGCAGCGCATCCCCAGGGGCAGTTTTGCCAGTGGGGTTGAGCTGGAAGAAGGGCTGGTGATGTCCTTTTCTGATGCCGCCAACAGTGAGCTTCCCGGCGTGGTCCAAAATTTTGATGATGCAATGGTTGAAGTTGACTTCAATCACCCTCTGGCAGGTCGACACCTGACCTTTGAGGTACGGATTCTGGATGTACAGACGCCCTGAGCGATAACCAGAGCCATAAATAGTAGTGACAGAGAAGGTTGGTGATTCCCCTATGAAAATCAAACTGGCTAATCCCCGTGGCTTTTGTGCAGGTGTGGACCGTGCCATTGAGATCGTCAACCGGGCGCTTAATGTTTTTGGTCCCCCTATTTATGTCCGTCATGAGGTGGTCCACAACAAGTTTGTTGTGGAAAACCTGAAAGCCCGTGGGGCAATCTTTGTTGACGAGCTGGATCAGGTACCTGATGAAGTCATCGTTATTTTCAGTGCCCACGGTGTTTCCAGGGCCGTGGAAGATGAGGCGGAACGTCGAGGCCTGAAAGTGTTTGATGCTTCCTGCCCGCTGGTTAAAAAAGTTCATATGGAAGTGGTGCGCTATTCCCGGGATGGCATGGAGTGTGTATTGATTGGTCACCATGGGCATCCTGAAGTGGAAGGCACCATGGGGCAGTACGACTCGCGAAACGGTGGTGCTATGTATCTGGTTGAGAACGAAGACGATGTTCGTGCTCTTGAGGTATCAGACCCTTCCAGACTGGCCTATGTCACCCAGACAACACTCTCCATGGATGATACCGCCAAAGTGATTGAAGCTCTGCGTCTCAAGTTTCCTGAGATACAGGGACCAAGGAAAGACGATATTTGCTATGCCACGCAGAACCGGCAGGATGCGGTAAAGATTCTGGCGGAACAGTGTGATCTGGTGTTAGTGGTCGGTTCAGTTAATAGCTCAAACTCCAACCGTTTGCGGGAACTGGCCGAGCGCACGGGCGCTGAAGCTTATCTGGTGGATAATGCCGACGATGTCAAACCGGGATGGCTGGTGGACAAAGCATCCATTGGTATCACTGCTGGTGCTTCGGCACCGGATATTCTGGTTCAAGATGTTATCACGCGGTTAAAAGAACTTGGCGCAGATTTACCGGAAGAGCTGGATGGCAAAGAAGAGAATATTGTCTTTACCATGCCTAAAGAGCTGCGTTTGAAAGCGGTTTCTGACTAGGAGGCTGTCCGAGAATAGTCTACCCTACTGCGGTTGCGATAAATTGGTCTAAAAATTCCTGCTTCTTCGTCAAATAG
>NZ_JAHHPM010000353.1 GCF_024606345.1 Endozoicomonas sp. YOMI1 | reverse complement strand
CTTCGTTGGAATTCCTCGCAATACCCGAGGGCACAAGTAGCCCTGCTATTACTCGGCATTCCGCCTTGCCCAGCTGTCCAAAATGACTTGCTCACTATCATATTTAGAAGGCGGAATTTGTATAACTCGTATCGTGCTAACTATTTTCCCACTATCAATAAGTGAGAGTAAGGTATATTCTTCACCTCGTTTATCCAGTCTACCTTCCACCCTTATCCAATGAGGCAAGACAGTGATTAACTCAACTGCCCTGGATCACCTGCCCGCATCCAAAGATCTGGCGGCTCTGCAACAGCAAATGGCCAATACCCATCTACGCGACCTGTTTTCTGAAGATCCAAACCGGTTTGACCGCTACAGCCTTGAAGCCGCAGGCTTGTTTCTTGATTACTCAAAGCACCTGATTAACGACGATGTAATGGCATCCCTGGTAAAGCTGGCGGAGCAGGCCAATCTGACCCAAGCCCGTGACGCCATGTTTGCCGGTGACAAGATCAATTACACGGAAAAGCGTGCGGTGCTCCATACGGCACTGAGAAGCTTTGGTGATGCTCCGGTGATGGTGGATGGTGAAGACATCATGCCAAAGATCCGTGAAACCCGTGCCCGTATGCAGGCCATGACTGAACAGGTTCACTCTGGGCAGTGGCTTGGCCATACCGGCAAGCCCATCAGGCATATTGTTAATATTGGTATCGGTGGTTCTTATCTGGGGCTCAAAACTGCCATTAATGCCATGACCCCTTACCACGTTAAGGGCTTTGAGCATCACTTTGTGGCGAATATTGACCCTAACGAGTTATCTGAAGTTCTCCATGAAATCGATCCGGAAACCACGTTGTTTATCGTTGCTTCCAAGTCCTTTGGTACCCTGGAAACCCTGCAAAATGCCCGGGCAGCCAGAGCCTGGATGATTGAGAAAGGCTGTGCCGAGCAGGATATCCGCAAGCACTTTATGGCCATCTCCACCAACCTGAAAGCCATTGACCAGTTTGGTATTGCCCAGGAAAACACGCTGCCTCTGTGGGACTGGGTTGGCGGTCGCTACTCACTCTGGTCCAGCATCGGCCTGTTGATTTCCATGGTGGCAGGCTACGACAACTTCGAGTGCTTGCTGAAAGGCGCTGAAGCCATGGACCAGCACTTCTGCTCAGCCCCTCTGGCAGAAAATATGCCGGTTATTGCCGGTCTGCTGGGCGTCTGGTATCAGAACTTTATGGGGGCTGAATCCCATGCCGTCATTTCCTATGATTACTTCCTGCGTGATCTGCCGGGCCACCTGCAACAGGTGGATATGGAAAGTAATGGTAAGCGTACCCGAGAAGACGGCAGCACCGTTTCATACCAGACCGGATCAGTCATCTGGGGCGGTACTGGTACTAATGACCAACATGCATATCACCAGCTCCTGCACCAGGGCACACGGTTAATTCCCGTGGACTTTATCGCCCCGGCCACCACTCATAACCCGATTGGCGAACAGCATCCATGGCTGTTTACCAATGCCCTGGCCCAGAGTCAGGCCATGATGCAGGGCAAAACAGTGGAAGAAGTGCGGGATGAACTCACCGCTTCCGGTATGGATGCTGACCAGGTGGAACGTCTGGCTCCTCACAAGGTGATTCCGGGAAATCGCCCGAACAGTATGATGGTTCCTGAAAAGATCACACCGGAAACCACCGGCGCCCTGATTGCCATGTATGAGCATAAAGTCTTTGTCCAAGGCACTATCTGGCAGATTAACTCCTTTGATCAATGGGGAGTTGAGCTTGGTAAAGTACTGGGCGATCGCCTGATTGAGAAAATTCGCGCCAAAGAGGAAAGCACTGACCAGGACAGCTCAACCAATGGTCTGATCAGGCGTTTTAAGCAGTTTAATCGCTGACATCCGGTCAAGTGTCCGGAATATTATGCTTTCGGACATTGGTGTTTTGGCCTCGCTCCCAGGAGGCTGTTGAGGTGAAAAGTTCACCGGCAGCAGCCTGATGGCTTCAACCCCAGCCCCATACGGTGATTCAGCCCGAGTTATGTTGCGCTTCCTTATCTGAAAATTCAGGTATCATAAAATCCATTCACCCTTTGATCATAGAAAGAAGTAAAACGCCATGATTACACCAGCAATCCCCCTGACCGATATCCACCGCCATCTCGATGGCAATATCCGACCGGCAACCATTCTGGATCTGGGAAGGAAGAATAACCTCCAGCTACCTGCAGACAACCTGACCGATCTGATTCCCCATGTTCGGGTCATCAGCCAGGAACCTGACCTGGTCAGTTTTTTGAGTAAGCTGGACTGGGGCGTTAAGGTGCTTGCGGACTACGATGATTGCCGCCGGATAGCGTATGAAAATGTCGAAGATGCCATGAACGCCCGCATTGATTATACCGAGCTCCGCTTCAGCCCGGGGTATATGGCGATGACCCACAGCCTTGATCCTGAAGGTGTTGTTGACGCTGTGATTGATGGCGTTACCGCCGGTAGTCGTGACTTTGGCGTGGCAACCAACCTGATCGGTATTTTGAGCCGTACCTTTGGCCAGGAGGCCTGTCAGAAAGAGCTGGATGCCTGCCTTGCGTTCAAAGACCAGTTGATTGCGATTGATCTTGCCGGTGATGAGCTGGGTAAACCCGGAGAGCTGTTTGTTGACCATTTCCGCCAGGTTCGCGATGCTGGCCTGCACATCACCATTCACGCCGGAGAAGCTGCTGGTCCGGAAAGTATGTGGCAGGCCATCAGGGAACTGGGTGCTACCCGGATAGGCCATGGGGTAAAAGCCATCTATGATCCTGTGCTGATGGATTATCTGGCAGAACACAACATCGGTATCGAGTCCTGCCTGACATCCAATATCCAGACTAATACCTTCCCCGATATTCAGAGCCATCCACTCAAGCAGTTTCTGGACCATGGCATTTTGGCCACCATCAATACTGACGATCCGGCCGTGGAGGGCATTGAACTGCCCCATGAATATGAGGTTGCTGCGCCCGCTGCCGGGCTGACCCGGGATGATATCCGCCAGGCACAGGAAAACGGCTTGAGCATTGCTTTTTTGTCTGATGAGGAGAAAGTCGCTTTGCAAGGCAAGGCAAGGAACCGTACCTAAAAGCTTTGATATACAACAAGTGCCAGGTTCCCAAGGTTCCGAGGCTGTCGCAAAACCCGAAAGTGAGTCTCTCCTTGTAGGTCGGCTCCCAAAGGAGCCGACACCCGAACCAACCGCCATGCACCATGATTTCTGAGTTTCATGGGGGATGACGGAGGGGCCAGGAGTCGGCTCGCATGCCAACCGACCTACCTCGGAGAGCTTTCTTCAGGGTTTCGCGACAACCTCTCCCCCCGTGGGAATGCAACCCGAACTCGCTGTCAATGTAACCCCCCCCATTAAAACCCCACGATTCCGGGCAGAAACCGATTGTTCCACATCCGCTCCTGCTCCCCTTTAAGCAGATATCCAGTCTGACGCAGGATTTCCCTTTCCGACGAGCCGTTATCCAGCATCCAGCTATTCTGCCGAGTAATTATCAGTAATTAGCCATGAGTGGCTCCCGGTAAACAGTACCACTCCAAACAAAATGAAGATGATATTAACGGCCAGAAAACGGCATTTAATGGCACAGGAAGGTTAAACCCCTGAAGGCAAGGAAAGGACACCGGTCATGGATTCTGAGCAAATCAAAAAAGATTTAACCAGTGAAGCGCTTGTCGCAATTAATGGCCCATTCCATCCTGAGGGTAAGGCTCCGTCTGAGCAAGTTAACGATCTCCGTAAGCTTAAAGGGCAGGTTGTGGCAGAGCCTGCTGGTAAAGGAGGGCTGAAAGAGTATCCTGCTGACCCGTGGGAGCAGGATTCCAGCGCCATAGAGCACAAGCTTTTTTCTGACATCAATGCACTGCCTGCGGTTGCTATCAGCGACAGGAGTGAACTCAGGAAAAAACTGTCAGAACTTTACAAACAGGCTCACGAGCTGATGACCTGCTATAACCAGAGAATCCAGAGCCTGTTGATGGATGATCGTTTTTTATACCGGCACTCCTCTGAAATCTCAGCTTTCATGATTCGGGGATTAATGCCGCCACTGGAGAAGATAAAAACCCTGGAAAAAGCGCTCGCATCAACACGGAAAAAATCAGAAGAAGAACCTGTCGATCAACTGCAACAGTCGGCAGTTGATGAATTGGCAAAAGTTGAGAAGGTGTTTAAGGAGGCCAAAAGTCGGCTAACCAAGTATACCAAACCCTTAAAGCCGACACAGTTACTCCAGAAACAGTTGAGTCAACGCCTGGAAAGGGAAGCGTCTGAGCTACAGCAGCAAGTACAGAAAACCGGTACTTTAGCCTCTTTACATAATATGGCAAGCACCACTGATAAGCCGATATCGACGATTAAAGCTGAACCTGCCAGCACTGCACCCTTGCCACATCATAAGAGCCAGAAGCAGGAGTACTCGACGGAAGATTTGCTCTCAAAGCAGCTAAAAGCACTGGCAATAACCCTCGATACTGCCAGTCAGGAGACCGGGAAAAAAACCATCCAGTCTATTATCCGTTACGTGAAATCGGAATATCAGCACTATGCTCCCCTCAGCCCCTTTCTGTCAGCGGCTGGCCAGAAGAGCGAACTGATGTCAATGAATCCTGATAAGGCTTGTAAAGCATGTCAGGAGGCCATTGCGCTGCTGGACAGTGTTTCATCCTCTAACGAGCCGGAGCTTTCCCTGGAGGCGCTGACTCAAATAGACAAGGCCATTGGCAAACTGGCTGCATTTGATAAAAAGTTGCCTGGTGAAGTCTGGCAGCTATTAACAGAGCTAACACCTGACCAGGGCAATAGCCGATACCATTTAATAAACTTGCTGTGTCGTAAGCTGCTGCTGGATGGCTCCACGCCATTAACACAGAAAACGGTACTGAATAAATTTAAAGACGTTGCACAGCTGTTATCCCAGTCTGGAGAAAATGCTGAGGATCAGGTTTTTGATCAGCAGTTTATCAATGTCTATGGTTCTATATTCACCTCGGCAACCCACCTGAAAAAAACACTCAATGTGGTTAATAAACCCCATGAGACTCAGGCATTGCTGCAGATGTTTGCCCGCGAGAAATCCGAAGAACAGGCACGCCTGGCAGAAATGATTGAGGCGTTCAAAGCTATTGGCGATGACCAGAAGCTGGCGTGTCTGACTTCGGGAGCGGCCGCTTTTGACTGTCTGATAACAACAATACCGGCACAGCTGACGTCGGAAATCAATGGTTATCGCCCCGCTGAAACCAGCCAGACTCATAAGCAGTTAACGGACTCCGTACTCACAAAGTATTCGGATTATCACAAGACAACAGGGTTAATCCGGAAGCAAGCAGAAAACATTAACAGTCAATCCATAAACAACCAGTCTGAACACTCAAGGACTTTCTTCAAACTCAGCAAACAACTGGTGGAAACTCTGGCTTGCCCAGATAACCGGCAGGAAGCTTTACTGAAAAACATAGATACTGAACTGCAGAAAATCACTACTCATTCGCAGGTAAACACACGGGCAAAGCAAGCTATTGCCGGGTGCCGGACACACATTCAGGATGCACTCAGGGAGAAGCATCTTACCAACGACCAGGCCAGTAAGATCATCACGCTGTTTCTTGAGACCCAGACTTATATAGATGAGCCCGGTGCCGCTCAGACAGGGATCAATAACGTTGCTATTCCGCAAGCGCTTTTTCAAGCCATGGCATCACTGGAAAACGGCACCTCAGCAAAGTGGTACAACCAGCTGTTCACCGGTCATCTTCAGGAACAAAGAACGAATACTCTGGGTATTGTGAAAAACATTCTGGACGCCTGTCAGCAAACACATGCAGCAACAATGGCAGTGGCCAGTTTTATTGAGATGTCCGCACTGGAGATTACCAGAGATAATGACGATCCAATGATCAAACAACTGGGGGTAGAGCTGCAGGCTTATGCCGACCGGCTGAAAACCGCTTGATTCAGTTAAATCATAACTGCCACCGGCTGGTTTATTCTGTAGCCTCCTGGTGCAGACAAGCGCAAATACCTATGCAGCCACATCCTCTTTCCCACGGCGAACCGTGGGAACGGTGTGCCTGTGTATGTATAACAGGGTTTGGCTAGGAGGCCGTCCGAGAATAGACTGCCCTGCTGCGGCGACAGCAAATTGGTCTAAAAATCCGCT
>NZ_JAHHPM010000352.1 GCF_024606345.1 Endozoicomonas sp. YOMI1 | reverse complement strand
AATTCCAACGAAGATCCAGCTGTTCAAAATGGCTGCGCAGCTCATATTTAGAAGGTGGAATGGGTATGATGTTTTGGAAGACGTTTTCAAGAAAGCAATTTGTTTTCATGACCTTATTTAGTGGCTATGCTTTCCGGGTAAAAACCCACGCCTTATCGGAAGACATGGCCCCATTAAAGGCGTAACCTTCGTAGTCAAAGCTTTTCATTTCTTCTGGCTGATCAATGTTATGGTCAATAATGTAACGACACATCAGGCCACGGGCTTTTTTGGCATAGAAACTGATGATTTTGTATTGATCGTTCTTCCAGTCTTTAAATACCGGCGTAATAATCTGGCCATTAATCTGCTTTGGCTGCACAGACTTGTAGTATTCATTAGACGCGAGGTTGACCAGTACCTGGCTCTTCTGACTGGCCAGCTCTTGGTTCAGCTGCTCTGTGATCATGCTTCCCCAGAACTGGTAAAGGTCTTTTCCCCGCTGATTGGTAAATCGCGTACCCATTTCCAGGCGGTAGGCCTGCATTAAGTCCAGCGGCCGTAGCAGGCCATAAAGGCCAGAGAGGATTCTCAGGTGTTTCTGGGCAAACGACAGCTGCTGTTCATTGAGTGTTTCTGCGTTGAGACCGGTGTATACATCACCCTTGAAGGCCAGTACGGCCTGTTTGGCATTGTCCGGACTGAACGGTGCCGACCATGCCTGGAAGCGGGCGGCATTAAGCTGGGACAGCTTATCACTGATGCTCATCAGGCTGCCAACTGCTGCCGGACTTAACTCACGGAGTTCTTCAATCAGCAGGGCAGACTGGTCAAGAAAGTCTGGCTGAGTGAATTTGTTTGTTATGGACGGTGTTTCGTAGTCCAGGGTTTTCGCTGGAGAAATAACGAGCAGCATTCAACACTCCCTGATTTTTCAAGCTGGTAATAATGATGACAATAGTAGAGCAGGGAGAGTTCCTTTAATAGGGTCGAGTATAAGGATTTCAACAAAATAAACAGCGCATCCGATGAAACCAGGGTAATGACAATGCTGGCGCCACTGGGAAGATTAAATAAAAGCCCCGGCATTTGGCCCAGCCAACTGCTGAAGACCCCATCAAATTGTGCCAACCAGTATTGGCTTAATACGGCACCCAGTGCGGATGCCTGTGCGACCGGCAGGTCGATAAAGATGATCTTTCTTTATTCAACCGTGTTTCCACTATTATTTGAAACAGAACCGCTCCTCATCAGGATAGCTGTTACCATTCGGGTTAAGCCGTTCATCAGCGAGATTAATGGAAATGTTGAATTATTCGCACCGAGATTGAGGCGGCTATTGATGTTGTAAAAACGTTCTTTAGTTATTTCCGTTTTATTGGCTTCAGGATACAATTCCGGACTTAATTTTCCTTGCTCAATATGACCTGAATCCGTAACTTCAGAAGACGTTGACACCTTCGGAAGCCGGTCGTGCCGA
>NZ_JAHHPM010000351.1 GCF_024606345.1 Endozoicomonas sp. YOMI1 | reverse complement strand
AACTGGTTGATCTCCGGGTCCCGGTGATTGTCCGCCACAAGTCGTATATAGGTGCCGTCGCTGTAGTCAATAGCGGCCAGGGAGCGGTTAATGGTGGCAATTTTATCCCGAATGGTTTGTTGCTGATGATCCAGCCAATTCTGGAACATGGCCATGTTGTGGATGGTGCCTTCATTGAGCATCTGTTTAAACCGTTGCTCATGGCGGGGCAGGTCTTCCCCTTGCAGGGTTTCCAGCATGGCGGTGAATTCCGCCACTGAGCCCATGGAGGCGTCCACTTCACGGGTTTCCTGGGGATAGGCGTTTTTGTAATCCGCCATCTGGCCGGTAATCCGGGCCGCCAGTTCCCGGGATTTTTTCTCCCGGCTATCCAGGCGGTTCTGCAGCCAGCTGCGCATGATGGACTGGGAGCTGTCGCAATTTTCAATGGTGATCTTTTTGTCCCCCAGGGCTTCCTGTTCCATTTCGGCAAGGGTGGGAAAGCAGGATTCACGTGCGGTTTCCGAAAGCTCCGCCAGCTGTTGCTCAGAGAACTTCAGCAGTTTGTGATCCTGTTTCAGTTTCTCTGCAGCGGTACCGGACTCCCTGGTCAGTTTACGCTCCTGTTCCTCTTTTTCACGAGTCGCTGCTTCACAGCGTTCCAGGCGCTCGCGCAAGGTGCGAAGAATGTCGGAGCCGGTTTCAAGCTGCTGCTTTTCCTGTTCCAGACTGTTGATCTGGATGGCCAGGGGTTGCCAGTTGATTTCGGCAAAATCCGCATATTTCAGCAGCAGCTTCAGATCTAACTGCCGCTGGTTCAGCTGGTTTATCCGCTGGTTGAACTGGGTCTCAGCGCTGGCGGATTTCTGAATTTCCGCTTCCAACTGTTTACGGGTGGCTTCCAGGGTGAAGATTTTTTCCCGGTTGCTCCAGCCCAGGACAAAGCGGGAACGGTCATCAATACGGTAACGGTCGTCTTTTTCATGGCGGCTGCCGCCACTTTTGATCTGTCCGGCGGTGGTGATGGCCCGTATCTCCCGGCGGAAGTCGGCCATCTGGTCGCAACAGATATAGTCAAAACGCTGGGACAGTTCCTGCTCAAGCCAGCTATAAAACTGGCTGTCAGTTTTGATGGAGACTTTTCGGCACAGGGAGCGGGGGTCAAGGGTATCCCCAGTGGCACGGGCGGGCTGGCGCACCCGGTAATAGACCAGTCGTCCCTTGAGGTGGGTGCGATCCACATAGTCGGCAACGGACTGGTAGTGCTCATCGGGTACCAGCAGGCTCAGGGCGAAATTATGGAGTACTCGTTCAACCGCCCCTTCCCAGTGTTTGTCTTCTTCACGCACCTGGAGCAGTTCACCGGCAAAGGGCAGGGTGGATTCCGGCAGGTTGAGAGATTCACTCAGCGCCTGACGAATGGCCAGGTTGCGGCTGGGGATATTGGACTGACGACTTTTCAGCGAGGCGATTTCTGCTTCAAGTTCATCGTGCTGGCTGCGCAGTTTCTGGAACTCAACACGGTGTTCCACTTGCTGGTTTTGCAGGTCGGCCTGCTGTTTCTCCAGGGATTCCAGCCCGGTTTCTGCCTGCTGGCGGTTATGAAAAAAGCCATCGTCGTCTGCAGGTTGGGAGAATTCCAGGATGTTGCACAGTGTTTGGTAATCATCACAGGCTTTGGCGATGCGGTTCCGTTCCCGCCCCAGTCGTTCCAGTTCTGTTTTCAGTTCGGAAAGGCGCTGGCCGCCATTCTGGTCAATAGCCCGTTCCAGTTCCCGGCTGGTAGTGCGCAGGTCATCAATGGACAGACGCAGCTCCTGCAGGCGGGATTCGAGTTTTTGCTGTTCCTGTTCCCGACGTTGGATGCGTTCCGTCAGCAGCGTGATTTTTTTATCGGCAAAAAAGCCATACAGCGCTTCCCTGGACTGACGCAGGGCCGCAATGCTCGACTCAATGCTTTCATACTGGTCGCAGTTGTCAATCATGGGGGCGAGGCGGTCAATTTGCTGGCGAGCTTTCAGTACTGCCTCATGAGCCCGGTTAAGGTTGTCAAACTGACGACTGAGTTCGTTGACTTTCTCCCCGGCATCGGTGCTTTCCAGCATATGGCTGCGGACAAACTCGGTCAGGTTGCCCACGGATTTCATGGAGACGGTCTGGTAAAGCAGCTCCAAAGCCTGATCGTTTTCAATACCCATCTGGCGACGGAACTCAGCCTGGTATTGGCTGAAACTGTCAAACAGCTTGATGTGCTCCTTCCGTTTCAGCTTTTTTTTCAGGTCAGCAATATCGCTGCCAAAGCCGCTGAAGTGTTTGGCAATGGATAACGGTTTGCGTGCCACCAGATAGAAGCGCTCCGGCGTATTGCTGTTATCCCGGCTCCAGAATACCTGGGCCAGGGTGATGGTCTGGTCAAACCCTTCGTTGACAAAACGGGCCAGCAAGACGCTGTAGCTGTTATGGTCGCGCAGGGCCACCGCTTTGGCACTGAGGGTGTCGTCATCTTTGGCACTTTTGTAGTATCCGCGCACATAGGAGGTGAGGTTGCGCTCTTTGGTTTCGGCACCCGCCGCCTTGTTATAGGTGATTTTCTGGCTGGGTACCAACAGGGTCGTGAGACCGTCCACCAGGGTGGATTTACCGGAACCGATATCCCCGGTCAGCAGGCTGTTATCACCACCGGGGGTGGCGACCCAGATTTTTTTGTGAAAGGTTCCCCAGTTCAGCACTTCCAGGGCTGCCAAACGGAAACCAGCCCGTTTCGAGCTGTCGGAAAAATCAAACGAGTGTGTCTGCATGGTCCCGGTATACCTTGAGTTTGTCGTTAAAATCCGCCAGCCAGTCGGCATCCACCAGTGCCTTGATGATGCGCCGTACTTCCCAGGCGGGGGGATTGCCTGATAGTTTTTTAAGGAAGCCGAATTCGGCCACTTTATTGATGTGGGTGTCGATCTGGTCAAACAGTCGTGCTTCATTGGCCCGGTCCGGCAGGAACACCCGCATCATCTCGACGATCTGTTCACGGTTCAGGATCAGCCGGGCATCACCACCGCTGGCATCCTGCTCCACCATTTTTTTACGCAGCAGTACGCAGAGCAGGCTGACCGGAAAACTGAGGGGGCGACGGGCCACCAGTCGGGGTAGCTTTGTCTTGTCGTCGTCTGTTTCGACGGTCTCTTCATCCAGTTGCCGGAGAAAAGCGTAGCCTTCGGCTTCGTCCAGGATCAGGTCCAGACCCATGACCCGTACATAGTCCAATACTGGCCCATGAAGTTCTTCAAGCTGCTGCCATACCGCGGGATTCTGGTCCCGGTAGACAACGCCTTTCATTAGGTTGACCACAACTACACCCAGATTGGCGTTCCCCTGTGATGGGGCTGATTCATTCTTACTCATTTTGTTATGACGAAGTTATTAATAGGTAAAAAACCATTAACGGGTAAAAATCACCGAAGGCATCCACGCCGCTTTAGGGTTCCCGGTATTGTCCAGCCACTGAACAGCCTGATTATGTTCAGCGTTGATTACCGCCCGATCCGATTCAGCAGCGATATGTAAGTAGGCGACCACTTCACTTAACCCTTTTTTCACCGGGTAGAGTTCCAGCAGTTCTGCCAGGGTGATTTGTGACCGGGTCTGCAGGGCGAAGCGAATCTGGCTTTTCAGTGCCTGCTCATCCACATAGTGCTGATTATAGAGTGCGCTGGTGTCCATATCGCCCTGACCCTCTTCCGGAACTTCATCAATCACCGGGCGCAGGGCAGGGCGGAACAGTCCCCGGCCCATGGGCAGCTCCACTTCCGGTTTTAATGGCGACAATGTGGTGAACAGTTTGTCCGGTGGCGGGGTCTGGCGAATGGTGATGGCGTTCTGCTCAATATCCCGGACAATCTCCATAATCCGACGGTTTTCCAACCAGGCCTGGTCATCCAGGTAGCGGCGTAACTGTTCCACTAACAGGGCGCAGGTGCTGTTTACTTTTTCCCCGGCTTCCAGCAGGCGGAATCGGATGCCGTCCAGCAAAGGGTCTTTGTCACTGTTGAGGCTATTAATTTCCGGCAGTCGGAGAACTTTTTGCAATGTCTCTTGCAATTCCTCCTGGCTGACCGGAGACATCAGCCAGCTCCAGAATGCTTTGAAGCTGCGCCCCTGATCCGATTCGGTAATGGCATCCTGCTCAGAGAAAATGGTGTCCAGCATCTGGCCTTTACCGCTGCTGCTGGTGGTGATCCGCTCCCGGACTCCCCGGTCCAGTGCCCGGAAGTTCTCTTCAACCTGGCGGAAGTCAGACAACAGTTGTCGTGCGGTATCCTCTGCCTGCAGGAATTTTTCTTTGATACGGGTGCCATCGTGGGGGGTGACATGACCCTCGCGAAGCTGGGCAATCTGTCGTTCAATGGCGGTTTTTTCCTGCTCTAATTGTTGAATGCGCAGGGTGGGGTCGGTCTCGGTCTCATCGGCAATTTCTCGCAGTAGCCGGAAAATGGTCAGCAGTCGGGACTCGGTGCCGACAAATTGTTTCTGCTCAAAGCTGGCAATCCACTCAATCACTTTTTCGGTGGCGGGTGTCAGGTCAAACAGCGGTTCATCACCCATGCTGGCGGGTGGGTAATACTTTCTTAAATACCCGTGTTCACCGGCAGACCAGTTGTTGAGATAATCCCGCCCTTTTTTGGGGTACCGGTTCTCACCGGTGGTTTCCCGTAAATGGTGCAGGTAATCGTCCAGCTTGGTGGCCAACTCTTCTGCCCCCACCGAACGTTGGTTGGTGGCAATAAAGGCACGGTAGAGGAAGCTGATAATCAGCGGTGCGCTGTCAGCCTGCAACAGTCGCCAGGCCGGGTGGCTGCGCAGGCCGGAGATACGGTTGAAGTCCATGGGGCAGAATGAGTAATGACAGAACCAATAATAAATAGTGGCTGTGATGGTAGTTGATTACGGAAGCTTATTCCATGACTTCTCTCTCGTTCTCTCCCGGTTAGAGAGTTTTAGCCGTTTTTTCCAGTAATGGTGACGATACCTGTTCTCATGCTTACGCCATAAGCTTTTTGCCTTTACAATAGCCAGCCATAATATTGATCGAATGAATGCCGGGAAGGATCATGACTGACAGTGGCAAGCAAAAGCATGATGGCACAACGCACTTTGGTTATCGTGATGTGCCAGAGAGTGAGAAAGAGAGGTTGGTAGCGGGTGTCTTTCACTCGGTAGCCAGCAGCTATGATGTGATGAATGACCTGATGTCCCTGGGCATTCACCGTCTCTGGAAGCGTTTTACCATTGAACTTTCTGCCGCCAGGCCCGGTCATGTGGTACTGGATATCGCCGGGGGGACTGGCGATCTGGCAAAACAGTTTTCCCGTATTGTTGGGGAAACCGGACGTGTCGTGCTGGCGGATATCAATGAATCCATGTTGCGCGTTGGTCGGGATCGACTGATTGACCAGGGCATTGTTGGCAATATGGAGTTTGTCCAGGCCAATGCCGAATGCCTGCCTTTCCCGGATAACACCTTTGACTGCATTACTATCGCTTTTGGTCTGCGCAATGTGACGGATAAGGATGCCGCGCTACGCTCTATGTGCCGGGTGTTGAAGCCGGGTGGGCGGTTGCTGGTTCTTGAGTTTTCCAAGACAAAAAATCCGTTGCTGACCAAGGCTTATGATGTCTATTCGTTCAGTTTGCTGCCGATCATGGGCAAGCTGGTGGCCGGGGACTCCGAAAGCTATCGGTATCTTGCGGAAAGTATTCGCATGCATCCGGATCAGGAGACGCTGGAAGGCATGATGAAAGAGGCCGGTTTTGTCAATACCGCCTACCACAATATGACCGGAGGTATTGTGGCGCTGCATAAGGGAGTTAAGCCCTGATGGTCGGCTCTAATGACAGTCCTTATGACAAGATTGTCTTCACAATGGGTCTGCTGGCAGCCATTGAGCGCCAGGTCAATGGGCTGCTGGCTCTGGACCCGGTAACCATTAAAAAACTGTCACATTGGTTTGGTAAGGTGGTCGCTTTTCAGTGCACTTCGCCAGAGTGGTCATGTTATGTCCACTTTGAGCATGACCGCATTCGTCTTGCTGGTACTCTTGGAGAAGAGAGCGAAGGCGCGGTGAATGCCACTTTTACGGGATCCAGCATTGCATTTGCCTCACTGGCTACCCGCAAAAATCTGCCGTTTGCTGATGTTTCCGGGTTGAGTGTTTCCGGGGATGAAGCGCTGATTGCTGATTTGCAGCAGATTCACCAGCAGATGGAGATCGACTGGGAAAGACCGCTTTGCCAGACCTTTGGTGATATCCCCGGGCATATGATGGCCCGGGGACTCCGCTTTGTCGGTGACCATGTTCACAGAGGGCAGCAACTGGTTATGGACAACCTCGGGGAATACCTTCAGGAAGAGCTTCGCCTGATTCCATCAAGGGTTGAAGTGGCAGGCTTTGCAGAAGAAGTGGGGCGCCTTGCTGAGTCCATGGACCGGCTGGAGGAGCAATGGCAAACCATGCAACCTACAAAAGATCTATCTGATGCCAAATCATAAGTCGGGGGCCTGACGTTGATCCGTTTGTTGAAAATTGTGGCCGCTGTCGCCCGTAACCGGCTGGATAATCTGATTGATCCGGAGCGCTCACCGTTCTGGCTGCGCTGCCTGCTGATTCTGCTGCCCTGGCGTTATTTTATCCGTAATAATGCTCCCCGGGGTGAGCGTGTCCGCCTTTCCCTGGAGGCGCTCGGGCCTATCTTTATCAAGTTCGGGCAAATCCTCTCAACCCGGCGGGACCTGTTGCCGGATGATATCAGTGATGAGTTGTCCCGGCTTCAGGATGATGTTCCGCCGTTTCCTGCCACAGAGGCGATTGGCATTATTGAGTCCAGTCTGGGCGGCTCTCTTGACAAGAAGGTAGACACCCTGTTTGCCCGTTTTGATCGTGAACCATTAGCTTCTGCTTCTGTTGCCCAGGTCCATACCGCTCAGCTTCATACCGGCGAAGAGGTGGTGGTCAAAGTGATTCGCCCGGGTATCGACCGGGTGATTCGCAAAGACATTGGCTTAATGTACCTGTTTGCCCGTTTGCTGATTACTCTATCAAAAGACGCTCGTCGTTTGAAGCCGGTGGAAGTAGTGGCAGACTATGAACGCACAATCCTGGATGAGCTTGATCTGTTGCGGGAAGCGGCTAACTGTTCCCAGCTGCGACGTAACTTTCTGACCTCTCCCCTGTTGTTTGTGCCTCAGGTTTATTGGGATTATTGCCGCACAAAAGTGATGGTCGTTGAGCGGATTTATGGGGTTCCGGTTTCCGATATTGCCACAATGAAAGCCCGGCATGTGGATATGAAAAAGCTGGCAGAGCGGGGCGTTGAAATATTCTTTACCCAGGTGTTTCGGGATCGCTTTTTCCATGCGGATATGCATCCGGGCAATATTTTTATTGATACCACCATTCCTGCAGAGCCCCGCTATATCGGGATCGATTGTGGCATTATCGGTACGCTTGAGCCGGAAGATCAGCACTATCTGGCCAGTAACCTGCTGGCTTTCTTTCGGCGGGACTACCGCAAGGTTGCCCAGTTGCATGTGGATTCCGGATGGGTGCCCAGAGATACGCCGGTAGGGGAGCTTGAAGCGGCGATTCGTACCGTCTGTGAACCGATATTTGAAAAGCCACTTAAGGATATCTCCTTCGGCCAGCTACTGGTCAGACTCTTTCAGGTGGCCCGTCGCTTTAATATGCAGGTTCAACCACAACTGGTGCTTCTGGAAAAGACATTATTGAATGTCGAGGGATTGGGGCGGCAGTTATACCCGGATCTTGACCTCTGGGCCACGGCTCAGCCCTATCTGGAAAAGTGGATGAAAGACCAGGTCAGTCCAACGGGTATTCTCTGCCATCTTAAGGAGCAAAGTGCAGACTGGCTGCTAAGTGCTCCCGTGATGGCTCAAAGAGTGATGTCAACGGTGCGAACCCTGGTTGATCAGCAACAGGCGTTGCATCATCAGCAAGTGAGGGCGGAAAAGCGCCGGCAAAAGCAGAGACGTTTTGGCGTTCTCCTACTTTTGGCAGGCGGGGCGTTGATGGTGACTTCCGGTTCCCTTTTTGTGGAAAAAGAGCTGCTGGATCAGGCAATGGTTGGATTACTGGCTGTGGCAATGGGTGGTTGGCTGGTTGTTCGGTAAGAAGGTTGCCAGCTTACACCGTTGTTATGACAACCCCCGGGTCAGGCACGAATCGGCCCATGAACTTTTTCTAATACCGGGGGTCAACATATTGGTATCCATCAGCTATCAGGAGTTGCCCCATGAATTCGGTTCCGGGTGGTTTTGTAAGCCGCGCCCAACCATCAGGCTACGGTGCTACTCAAGCGTCAGGTCCAGATGTGTCTGGACGTTTCTCGGGGCATGACGTCGTTGCTTCCCAGCCTTGTCACCTGTGCGCTGCGCCCCCGCCGTCCTACTCGGAAGCTATGAGGCAGACTCCACAAGCTATTCCTGACCGTAATAATGTGCTTTTACTCAATAAGGTCATGAGACAGATGAGAGAAGATGCTCTCCAGATAGAGCGGCGTGCTAACAATAAAGGGTGTTGTGAACAGCTAATGGGCAATGGTTGTTTAGGTGATCTTCTCCAAACCTGTTGTGTTACTGCCTGTATGCTAACGTTGTCGTGTCTCGGTGGGTAACAGGGATATGATATCTGATCAGCCGCGTAAGTATGTGAACAAATAAACTGATTGGATAGTGTTATGAAAACAACTCACTG
Organism: Endozoicomonas sp. YOMI1; assembly: GCF_024606345.1. GTDB lineage: Bacteria > Pseudomonadota > Gammaproteobacteria > Pseudomonadales > Endozoicomonadaceae > Endozoicomonas. The sequence continues at coordinate 17,424 of NZ_JAHHPM010000351.1, read as the reverse complement.
GTTGGATGAGGTCCAATGGAACGATGATGGCCTGGTGACAGCCATTGCCCAGGACCATAAAACCGCAGAGGTTTTGATGTTGGCCTGGATGAACCGGGAATCGCTGGAACTGACCCTGAAAGAACAGGTTGCCATTTACTGGTCCCGTTCACGGGGCAGGCTATGGCGCAAGGGCGAAAGCTCTGGCCATACGCAACGGCTGGTAGAGTGTCGCCTTGACTGTGATGGCGATGCGATCCTGCTGAAAGTGGAACAAACAGGTGGTATTGCCTGTCACACAGGACGTAAGTCTTGCTTTTATCGTCGCCTCAGGGATAACCATGAAGACGCATCGTGGGATACCGAAGAGCCGGTGTTGCAGGATCCGGCAACGATTTATGGACATCAGTAAAGGCTGTATTCTTTGCTGTAAATCATCCCACAGGTTAAAACATGAGCGATATAATCAAAAAATTGACTGAAGTATTAACCAACCGCAGGCAAGCTGATCCGGATTCCTCTTATGTTGCACAGCTTCATAGCAAGGGACTGGACCATATTCTGAAAAAAGTGGGGGAAGAGTCAGCAGAAGTGCTGATTGCCGCCAAGGCATCAGAATATGACCATAATCGGGAGGCGGTTATTTATGAAACGGCTGATCTCTGGTTCCATACCATGGTCATGCTGTCCCATCTTGGGCTTGAGCCTGCTGATGTGTTGAATGAGCTGGATCGTCGTTTCGGGCTTTCCGGTATAGAAGAGAAAGCATCCCGCGGGTAACTGTATTTCCCGACTTTTCCTGAACGTTTGTTGCAAAATAGCCACACCCCAAGCGATGGAATGGGGTAATATGTCCGCTCTTTGTGTATTATTTGATCAGCTTTTATGGAGAGCTGAAGGAGCAGAAAATGGGTTTTGGTGGTATCAGTATCTGGCAGTTGCTGATCATTCTGTTGATCGTGGTGATGCTTTTTGGTACGAAAAAGCTTCGCGGAATGGGCAGTGATCTGGGCAGTGCGGTAAAAGGCTTTAAAAAAGCACTGGGTTCTGATGATGAGAAGGATAATGCAAAAGACTCAGGGAAAGCTGAACTAAAGGCTGGCTCTGTTGAGCAGCGTAATCTTGAGTCTGACCTGGAAAAGTCCAGGCACAAGCAGTCTTGATTGCATAAAAGGGCTTTCAGGTCAGTTTTTCTGGTGGAAAGTGTTCTTTTGAGCCAAGTGTGATCCACTCTTGCGGGGAGACTATAGCAATCCCTTGGTGATTGAGTGGTTGAAGGTTGCTGTTATCGAGAGGTGCGATAGTTCGCTGTGCTTGATATAGGTTTTACAGAGTTATTATTGGTTGCCGTCATTGCCCTGGTGGTGTTGGGTCCGGAGCGCCTGCCTCAGGCCATCCGGACAACCGCTTACTGGGTGGGCAAAATTCGTCGCAGTTTTCAGTCCGTAAAAGAGGAGCTTGAGCGGGAGATTGATGCCGACGGAATCAAGCAGCAATTGCACAATGAAGCTGTCATGAAAGAGTTGAATAAAACCCGCGAACAGTTTCAAAGTCAGATCAATGATCTGAAAAAGTCTGTGAGCATTGATCCTACCGAAGACCAAACTTCTTCCGGTGTAAATACTTCGCCCAAGGGTGACAGTGGCTCAGTGAGTGGAGATGGCAGTGTTAAGAAACAGGCAGTGAATGACGCTTCTGCTCGTTTGTCTCAGGAAAAGGGCAGTAAGTAACTATGTCGCAAAAAACGTCGGATCATTCTCAACAGACATCAAAAGAAACAGACCAGGATAAAGAGCAGCCTCTCGTTCAGCACCTCCTTGAGCTGCGTGGACGTATCCTGAAAAGCCTGATTGCCGTTCTGGTGGTTTTTGCCGGGCTGTTTTACTTTGCCAACGATATTTACGTTTATATCTCCGAACCACTTCGCGCCAGCCTGCCTGAAGGCAGTACCATGATTGCTACCGAGGTGGCTTCACCCTTTCTGGCTCCCTTTAAGCTGACCATTGTGCTGTCGCTGTTTATTGCGATTCCATTTATTCTCCATCAGGCATGGGGCTTTATTGCTCCTGGCCTGTATCGGCACGAGAAGGTCATTGCGATTCCCCTGCTGGTTGCCAGTGTCGTGTTGTTTTACCTGGGGATTGCCTTTGCTTATTACGTGGTCTTCCCTTTGATTTTCTCGTTTTTCACCACGGTTGGCCCAGAGTCAGTCACCGTAATGACGGATATCAACAGTTATCTGGACTTTATCCTGAAACTGTTCTTTGCCTTTGGTATCGCTTTTGAAATTCCTGTGGCGACGGTTCTGCTGGTGTGGTCGGGCGTAACTTCGGTCGAAAGCCTTAAGGAAAAACGCCCGTACGTGGTGGTTGGTTGTTTTGTGATCGGTATGATCATGACGCCACCTGACGTAATTTCTCAGTCTCTGCTGGCGATTCCGATGTGGCTGTTGTTTGAGTGCGGAATTCTCTTTGCCCGGTTTGTGAAGAGTCGGAAACCTGATGAGGCAGATGCATAGCGCTCTGTCCCAATGCCCTGCTCTCATAAGCTTCGTTTAATCCTAATTGTTTTAGCGAATCGAATGTGAGTTCACCTGTCTTGCCGTTCCACCTAATAGTAGGTAGATCAATTGGAAACCGAAAAGCACCACCCAGAGTTTCATCGGTAATTCCGGTATTACACAGGTCGATACGCCGACGGCGCCCGTCAGGCATTGGCCCAATGGTAAATAACCAGTTGGGGAGATTTCCATCAAGGCGTTGGCAACCGTTCAGAATGATTTCACCCGCAATGGTGAATTGATCAGCACTGCCAAAAACACCAAAATCAGTAGACCCTGTTAGATCAAGAGAGTTTGCTTCCAGTTTTGACTGGATTGATCTTAGTCCACTGTTTCGAGCGATAAGTTTGCCATCCACCACAGTTTTTATTTCGGATAATGATTTCAGGTTTTGACAGCCTGAGATGTTCAAATCTCCATTAACAATAAGGATCTTGGGAAGCCGATCTATGGACGATTCTGATAAATTCAATGAACCGTTTATGCGTAACTTCTCGGGCCAGTGGATTATACCCGTCTTTGAAAGATCTAGGGTGCCACAAAAATGGGGATCTATCAGAAATTCATAGGCACCGGAGGGAGAAAAAGCCTGAGCTTCTTCCGGTAAGTTTGGACGGACAACATAGAGTGTATCAGGGTCAAAGGGTTGCTCTTTAGTCAGCAGTCTTTGAATAAATGCTTCAGTATATAAAATCTCGAATTTTTGTCGATTGATCACCGACGATAGAACAGCTTGAGCATAGGTAATGCTCCGGGCAAACAGGGATCGCTCAGGAATGGGTGGTAACTGGACAGTATGCTCCTCCCTGTTGGATGTTACGCTCTCAAGGTCTGTTCTGCTTTCGTTATTTGGGTTTATCACAGGCGGCTTATAGAAAGAGCATGACTCCATAACATGAGTTCCTCATTGTCGGTGGTAAATAATGCTAGTATGTAGAAATTGAATATTTATTTTTATTTGCTGATGAATAGAGTTGATTAACGGGTTAAAAGTTCAATCCATCAGGATGTTTTTGTTTCAGGGAGGAAGTATGCCATATCCCCACTTCTCAATTGGTCAGGAAGTGTATAATCCCGACCATTTCTACCATCACTCACCATTTGACGTTCCCATCGAGGTGATCCAGAACGGTCTGCTGTGGTTACTTTCTGATCCGGGCTTTCACCCCCTTAAAACATTGCTTCCGGGTGATTATTCGTCTGTGGATGAGTTAAGGGATGAGTTGGTATCTGGTAATATCAAGCTATCGTCGGCAGCCATTGATAGGGTGCTTGATGAGATTGACCGGCTTGTGGATGACTATCGCAGAGGCGTCGCTTTTTAAGCGCTCTGAGTGCTCTGATTTTCCTTTTTATGAATGTGCCAGTTTCAGTTCCTTACTGCTAACTGGCTTACCAGCGTATGGCTGTTTAGATGAATCTTCTCCTCCTTGAGCAACAACACTTTATTGATGAATGGCATGCAGAGCTGGACCAGCGGCAGTTAAAACATGTGCTGGACGTTCATCAGGCTATTGAAGGTGATGAGCTGCGTGTTGGTCTGGTCAATGGTAAGGTGGGGATGGGGAAAATTACTCATCTGTCTTCAGAAAAAATGCACCTGGAAGTTGAGCTGGATACGCCTCCCCCTCCGGCCCTTCCTTTGACGGTTCTGCTGGCTTTACCCCGGCCAAAAATGCTCAAACGTTCACTCCAGCATCTGACGGCGCTGGGGGTTAAAAAGATTATCCTGATGAACAGTTATCGGGTTGAAAAAAGTTTCTGGCAGTCCCCCTGGTTAAGCCCTGAGAAAGTGCGTGAGCAGCTGATACTGGGTCTTGAGCAGGCCCGGGATACGATCATGCCAGAAGTGATTCTTGAGAAGCGTTTCAAACCTTTTGTGGAAGATCGTTTGCCGACCCTGGTGGCAGGAAAGCTGGGGCTGGTGGCTCACCCGCTAGGGGGTGAAAGCTGCCCTCATCAGATTTCTGAACCTGCTGTGCTGGCTATTGGCCCGGAAGGGGGCTTTATTGACTATGAAGTGGATAAACTGGCACAGGTCGGGTTTCACAGGATCCATCTTGGACCACGTATTTTACGGGTCGAAACGGCGGTAACGGCCATCGTCAGTAAACTTTACGACTGATACTCAACAGAGTATGGTAAAGGTGAGCGGTTTGGTGATAATACAGTCACTGTCGCTCACCCTGTACAGTGGGTTGGTAGATATATTAACTGACTGTTTCACAATAAACGGTATCAACACGGCTCTGACTATGGACGGAAAGAGATTAGTAGTTGTAGGTTTGTTCGCTCCCCTGCTTTTTATTGCCAATGCATTGGCATCACCTGCAAAGCATCAGCTGTTGGATAAACTTTATGACCAGACAGGACTGGAACGTCAGCTTGACTGGATACACGACAGTATGACTCTTCAGAGGCAGAAGTATCCGATTCCTGAGCCAGTTGTGGATACGGTCAATCAGGTGGTTAAAATTCGCTACAGTCCCGATTTTTTTCGGGCTTCCATGAAAGTAACCCTGGATGAAGCGTTGTCGGTTGGTGAATTGGACCGGTTGATTGACTGGTTCGGATCGCCCCTGGGTAAGAAAATTCTCCGCCTTGAGGCTGAAGCCAGTAATCCTGCCAATCAGGCAAAAATGGAGAAGTATATCCGGGAAAAACTGTCGGCGGAGCTGCCTAGAAATAGCCGGATAATCTTGATAGAAGAGTTGATGGAAGCACTTGATGCTGTTGAGCTGAGTACTGAGCTGGCTGCCAGTGCTTCAGTGGGAGCCCAGAGAATGCTTCGGGAGGTCATGCCCGCAGGTGCCGAGCAGCCAATGAGGCCTGCCCAGGTGTTGAAAGCCCAGGAAAAGCCCTATATCCGGAAAGATATGCCGGAAAGAATGCGGGATATCTTTCTCTACACCTATCGATCCCTGCCGGACAGTGATATCCAGCGATATCTTGATTTTGCCCGGAAAAGTGCCATGCAGAACTTCCAGCGGGGACAAATTCAGGCCATATCGCGGATGCTTTAGCTCATCTCCTGAGGGTCAATATCTACCGTCCACTTCAGTTGTCTGGGAAGCCGGTGGCTTTCCAGGTAGCTGACAACGCCACTCACCACCGCGTGTAAATGATTTCTGCTTTTTCCCTGGATAAGAAGGTGCCAGCGGTAGCGTCCCTGACGCTTTTCCATGGGTGCTGGAATCGGACCCAGTAACCGAACATTGCTGCCTTTGGCTGCCTGCTCAGCATAGTGTCTCAACGCTGAGAGCAGAGCCTCACTTTCCCCCTGGTTTACAGACTCTGATCGAATCAGGGTTAAATATCCCTCCGGGGGAAGATTCAGGCTTTTTCTTTCCATAAACAGACTGCTGGCAAAACGGCTGTAGTCGTTCATGGACAGAAGCTGGAGAGCAGGGTGTGCTGGATTATAGGTTTGAATAATAACCTGTCCGGGTTTATCTCCCCGTCCTGCTCGCCCCGCCACCTGCATAATCAATTGACCGGTTCTTTCCAGTCCTCTGAAGTCAGAGCTGAATAGCCCTGCATCGGCATTGATGATGGCAACCAGGGTGACATTCGGGAAGTGGTGACCTTTCGCCAGCATCTGCGTACCCAGCAGTATGCAGGGTTTGCCGGACTGCACTTCCTTCAGCATATCGCTCAACGCCTGTTTTCTGCGAGTGGTGTCCCGGTCGATTCTCAGCACGGGATAACCGGAGAAATGTTGGCTGAGGGTCTGCTCTGTCCGCTCCGTACCCTGGCCAACAGGTTGCAGCTTTCGGCTCCGGCACGATGGGCACTGCCATGGGATGGCCTGTTGCAGATCGCAATGATGGCAGTGCATATGGGGAGGGTAACGGTGAATGGTCATATGTGCATCGCAGTGCGGGCAGTCGATAATGGTGCCGCAGTCCTGACAGATCATGGATGGTGCGTAGCCACGACGGTTCAGGAAAACCATCACCTGATTGCCTCGTCCAAGATGAGCTGCCATTCTTTGCAGCAGTTCTGTGGATAAGCCGTCTTTCAGAACCTGGTGGCGCATATCCAGCAACTCCATGGCGGGTGGACGTGCATTTCCCGCTCTCTGCTTCAGGTGAAGCTGAGTGTATTTTCCCTGGTGCGTATTGTGTAGCGTTTCCATAGAGGGGGTTGCCGATCCAAGGACGACCGGACAGTGGCACTGTCTGCCACGGAAAATCGCAAGATCCCTGGCGTTATATCGCAGGCTTTCCTGCTGCTTATAGGAGCCGTCATGCTCCTCATCGACAATAATGAGCCCGAGGTATGGCATTGGGGTGAAAATACCTGAACGGGTGGCAATCAATATGCCGGCCGCACCTCTGGCCGCTTCGAGCCAACCCTGTAACCGTTCACCATCGCTGAGCCCCGAATGCAGGCAGGCAACCGGTACGTTGAAACGATCACGAAAGCGCTTGACTGTCTGAGGGGTGAGCCCGATTTCCGGAATCAGTACTAATGTCTGCCTGCCGTTGGCCAATGCTGCTGAAATAGCCTGTAAATACACTTCGGTTTTGCCGCTGCCCGTGATGCCTTCCAGAAGATAAGTGCGATAGGATCCGAGGCCATCGGTAATGGCTTCACAGGCAAACGCCTGCTCTTCGTTCAGCTGAAGGTGGGCAGACTTCAGTGGGTTGGTGGTTTCGGTAAACAAGCATGGGGAGGGCTCAATATCCCGGGAATGGATTAATCCTTTTTTGACCAGCTCTTTTAGAGTGCTTTTGCTGAAACCGTATTCATAGAGCTCCGTGGCACTGATGCCTTCAGGGTTTTCACAAATCAGCGTCAGGGCGGCCAGCTGTTTTTTTGATCGTTTTAGTTGGTTTCGTAGCTCAATTTCCAGTTCAACCAGGGGGTACCAGAAAGGCATGCTGCCGGTGGATGCAGGTTTTCCCAGGCGCAGGTTTTTCGGTAGAGCCTGGTGCAGAGTTTCTCCTGCGCTGTGATGGTAATAACGGGCTGCCCATTGGCATAGCTGGATAATATCCCCTGGTACCAGTGGCTCTTCATCCAGGACAGTAATGATTTGTTTCAGCTTATTGGCAGGAATGTCAGTGCTGGATTCGATGGAGAGAACAATACCGACTATTTGTCGTGGGCCAAAAGGCACGATGACTCTGCTGCCAGGGTGAATGGCAGTGGCAGAATGCGTGTCTGGTGGTAAGTAGTCGAACAACCGCCTCAGAGGGGAAGGGATAGCGACTCTGATAAATTTTTCTACGATGAGCCTGGCGGAGACGGACTGTTCAGTGGTTGCTTGATCATTTGCTGCGTCAGAAGTGTCCGCCGGTTTGCTGCTCATTCAGGTTCCATCGTGGTATTTCTATGGGGGAGATGATACAGGAACTGAAAGCTGGCATGAACTGAAACCGGGTCGGGTGGGTTGAGGTTAATCCACCTTGACCTATTCTGCCTCAGTGTTTTAAGAAGGTGTTGAAAGTAGTGGGTTATAGATAAACTTCTTCAATGGATCGGGTAGTGGCAGTGCATCAATTGCTGACCGCACCGGTTGCCCACTGATGTTCAGATTTTCGATCAATCGGTTACGGATGCTCTTTCGTATGCACAGTTGCAGGGAAATTGGTTGTTGGCATTGTAATTCGGGTATGTGATTGTTCAGAATGTAAGTGATTTCGGTTTGTCCTTTCCTGGATGCCCAGTGCAGGGCCGCTGGTGATTGGTGGAGGTCGGCTCCATGTGCCAGTAAAGTTTTAACGATGCTGACATGGCCATTCGAGGAGGCTTGCGTCAGGGCTTCAGGAGACTGATTGGGGGTAGCACCGTTGGCCAGCAGGATGCTGACAACCTTAATGTGACCCTCCTGGGCGGCCATCACGAGGGCATCTGGTGAGTGATGTGGGACGGCTCCGTTGGCCAGCAAAGTGTTGACGATCCCTATATGTCCTCTTGCAGCAGCACAGAACAGGGCCTTGGATAGCTGTTGAGTTGTGGCTCCGTTGGCCAGCAATGCGTTGACGATCTCGACATACCCATTACTTACGGACCAGCCCAGGGCCGCTGGCGACTGATGGAGGTTGGCACCTTTGGCCATAAGTGTGTTAACGATCTCAAGCTGTCCCTTTCTGGAGGCTTGCACCAATGCTTCTGGAGAGTGCTCCGGGGCGGCTCCTTTGCTCAGCAATGTTTTGACCATCTCAATATTACCATTCTCAGCGGTCCACACTAAGGCATTTGGTGACTGGTTAGGATCGGCTCCATGGTTCAGCAGGGTGTTGGCAATCGTGCTGTGACCATTTTGGATGGCCCACACCAGGGCTTCTGGAGACTGTTGGGGGGTGGCTCCGTTGGCTAGCAGTGTTTCGGCGATCCCGGCATGCCCATTCCGGGCCGCCAGCGACAGGGCGTATGGAGAGTGGCTGGGCGCGGCTCCGTTGGCCAGCAGGATGTCAACGATATCGGTGTGCCCGTTTTTGGCGGCCTTTACCAGGGCGTCTGGCGACTGGTGAGGAGTGGCGTCGTTGGCCAGCAGGGTGTTGATAATGACAAGATGACCATTCTGGGCGGCCCACACCAATGCATCCGGTGACTGATGTGGAGTGGCACCGTGGGCCAGCAGAGTGTTGACGATTCCGGCATACCCTTGGCCGGCTGCCAACGATAAGGCAAATGTAGACAGACTGGGAAGAGCTCCATTGGCCAATAGTGTGTTGACGGTCCCTATTTGTCCATTCACGGCTGCCCATGCCAGATCATATGGGGGAGGTTTGGAATCGGTTTCGTTGCCTTGCAGTAAATTGCGTATCCCGATAAAGCCTTGTCTGCTGGCGGCCCACACCAGATCAATATCATAAAAATACAAGCAATCTATGTTCATGGTATTCACCGGACAGTTCGGCACTGTTAAAGGCCTCTGTGGTTTCATTAATATCGATGATGGGCATCCAGCCAGTCTCCTGCTTCAAGGGTTCTGTCGTCAGTTTTCGCCAGACTTTTCTGGATGTCCAGCCGTATTTATCCAACAAGTTTTTCCATATCTTGGAAGGAAGCCCAAACGGTTAAGCTCATGGTTTCTCTCCTGAAACAGAGTTGGAGGTGAAAGAATTAAAACGGTAATTTGTTAATTTTGTATATTGTTTTTTTGTCATTGCAAGTTGTGCCGATGATCGGATAATGGATTGAAAACTACGTATATGGGACGAACATAAGGCTGTTTCCCTCAGTCATAATCTCTGGTAGTATCCTCCGCTCTTTACCCTCTCAGCTCATTATGCTGAGGTGGATACCGTTTGCGGTGCCTGTCTCCAGAGCCTGATAACACCAAGGCTCTATTGAGAGACAGGTGGCGGCATACACCAGTTCGAGGAAGCTCAAATGAAGCAGGATATCCATCCTAACTACGAAGAAATCGAAGTTACCTGCAGCTGCGGTAACAAAATCAAAACTCGCTCGACGCTTTGCAAGCCGCTGAGTATCGAAGTTTGCTCCAAGTGCCACCCATTTTACACTGGCACTCAGAAGGTGATGGATACCGGCGGCCGTATCGAACGCTTCAACAAGCGTTTTGGCAAGCTGGGCGCTCGCAAGTAACCGAGCTGGCAGCTTACCGAACGAAAGGTTTAAAAAGGCGACTGTTTTGCAGTCGCCTTTTTTGTATGGCCTGTTATTTTTTGAATTGACCTTGTTACCCCCATTTCCATCATATATTCTGGGCCTTCATATAATCTCCTCCCCATATCAGTAAAAACTCATGGAAATGAAGCAAGCTGCACTTGATTATCACGGTCTTCCAAAACCTGGAAAAATTTCGATTGAAATTACCAAGCCGGCAGAGACCGCGCTGGATCTTTCACTGGCATATAGCCCGGGTGTCGCGGAGCCGGTGCGGGCGATTGCTGAAAATTCAGAGGATGTCTATCGATATACCGGCAAAGGTAACCTGGTTGCAGTAATCAGTAATGGTTCAGCGATTCTCGGTCTGGGTAACCTGGGCGCACTGGCCAGTAAGCCGGTTATGGAAGGCAAAGCTCTGCTGTTTAAGCGTTTTGCCGGTGTTGATTCGATTGATATTGAAGTGGAATCTGAGAGCCCACAGGCGTTCATTGATACTGTGAAACGAATTGCCTGTACCTTTGGTGGTATTAATCTGGAAGATATCAAAGCACCTGAGTGCTTTGAAATTGAACGTCGTCTGATTGAAGATTGTGATATTCCGGTTTTCCATGATGACCAGCACGGTACTGCGATCGTGACGGCAGCGGCTATGCTCAATGCCCTTGAGATTGCCGGAAAGGGTGTTGAAGAGGCAAAGTTGGTCTGCCTGGGGGCCGGTTCGGCGGCCATTGCCTGTGTGAAACTGCTGATCAGCTGCGGCTTCAAGCCAGACAATATTCTGATGCTGGATAGCAAGGGGGTCATCCATTCAGAGCGCAATGATCTGAACCAGTACAAGGCAGTGTTCGCTGTTGCAACGCCTTGTCGCACCTTGGATGACGCTATTGATGGGGCGGATGCGTTCCTGGGTGTTTCCGGTGCCAACCTGCTGTCTCCGGAACAGCTGGAGAAAATGGCTGAAAACCCGATCGTTTTTGCCTGTGCCAATCCCGATCCTGAGATTCGTCCTGAGCTGGCTAAGGAGGTTCGTCCTGATGTCATTATGGCTACCGGGCGCTCAGATTATCCGAATCAAGTGAATAATGTCCTTGGTTTCCCGTTTATCTTCCGGGGTGCATTGGATGTACGCGCTTCACGCATTAATGAAGCGATGAAAATTGCGGCCGTTAATGCCATTCGGGAGCTGGCAAGAGAGCCAGTCCCGGAAGTGGTTATGAAGGCTTACGGTGGTGCCAAGCTGAGTTTTGGTCCGGACTATATTATCCCAAAGCCTATGGATTCCCGGCTGCTTGGGCGGGTTTCTGCCGCTGTGGCTCAGGCTGCAGTTGACTCTGGCGTTGCCAGGGAGGAATACCCTGCCCATTACCCGTTGAACTCTGTTTCGGATATTTGATCAGCATCAAAAAAGATCTTCTGGTGAAAACTCAAGGTCCATCTCGCCAAGAGGTGGCAAGCCTTCATCACTGTATTGTTGTGGGGCGTTTTCCTGGAGGAAAATTTCGAAAATAGCGTTGGGGTCTCCGGGCAGGGCAAGCTTGCCGGTTTCTGGTGAAATTTTCAGGGTGATCACGCCCTCCGGTTGTGCTGTTTTATGTTCCGGTTTGCCATCCAGGGCGGTATGCATATAGTCAATCCAGATTGGCAGAGCTGCATTGGCTCCATATTCCCAGCGCCCGAGTGTTGAGAAGTCGTCCATACCCACCCAGACGGCAGTCAGGACATCTGGGTTAAAGCCAACAAACCATGCATCTTTACTGTCATTGGTGGTTCCGGTCTTACCAGCGATATCCTGCCGTTTTAATTCCCGGGCCCGTCTGCCGGTGCCTTTCCAGATTACGTCATTAAGGATGTCGTTCATGATGTAGTTAACCTGGGGTGACATAACGGATTTGGCGATTACCGGCTGATCGTCAGGTTCAGTGAGTGAAGTATCTTCCTGAATCAGCATTTCCTCAAGCTCTGGATCGCTGAAATAGGGGCTCTCATCTTCACCTTGCATCTCCATGGTGTCTTGATTCAGGCTGGCAATACAGGTTTCATTGCAGGCTATTGCTGCGTTGGCGGCAAAAATAAGTTCATCGGTGGTTTCAATTCGCTGGATCAGCCAGGGCTCAATACGGAAACCACCATTGGCCAGAACTGCATAGCCAGAAGCCAGTTCAAGCGGTGTCATGGAGACATTGCCCAGGGAGAGTGACAGGTCACGGCTTAAAGACTCTTCCTTGAAGCCCAGCTGCTTAAGATAGTTAACAGTTTTGCTGATACCCATCTGACGCAGAACACGGATAGAGACAAGGTTTCTTGAGCGATAGAGGCCTTCACGCAGACGCATGGGGCCATTGAACTTCATATTGTCATTATTTGGCCGCCAGCTATCTTCAAGGTTGGCATCATCAAAAACAATCGGTGCATCATTGACGATGGTTGCCGCAGTCATGCCGTTAGCAATGGCCGCAGCATAAACAAAGGGTTTGAACGATGAGCCTGCCTGACGGATGGCCTGAGTGGCGCGGTTATACATACTGTCATAGAAGTTGTACCCTCCCACCAAAGCCAGAATTGCACCATTTTCCGGGTGCATTGAAACAAGGGCTGCCTGTGCCTGTGGTTCCTGGGCCAGACGGTAGCTGCCATCTTCTGTAACCCTTACCCAGATCTGGTCTCCGATTTTGACAACATCTGCAGGTGTTTCAGGTGAGCGACCAGCACTGTTTACGGTTAGAAAAGGCTTTGCCCAGCTCAGATTTTCCCAGCTGATTTTAGCGCTATTGCCGTTTTTCAGGCCAATTTCTACGTCTTCCTCTCCGACCCGGGTGACCATGGCGGGTAACAGAATACCAGGCGATGGGGTTTTGTTGATGCGCTGCTGCCAGCCTTCTTCCGGAATATTATCAAACAGGTTGGTGACTGGGCCCTGGTAACCATGGCGTTCGTTGTAGGCCATTAACCCATGGGCTATCGAAAGGTTGGCCGCCTCCTGGAGCTCGCTGCTGACGGTGGTGTAGACTTGAAAACCTTCGGTGTAGGCATCCGGGCCATATTGTTCAACCATTTGCTGTCGAACCATCTCGGCGATATAAGGTGCTTCAAGTTCGATTTTTGCGCCATGATAGCGGGCGGTTACCGGCTGGTTGACTGCGTCGGTATATTCTTCGTGAGTCACGTAGCCCAGATCTTTCATTCTCCCCAGGATCCAGTCCCGTCGAATCAGGGCCCGTTTGGGGTCATTGATCGGGTTATAGCGGGAAGGTGCTTTTGGCAGACCGGCAATCATGGCGATCTGGGCCAGATTCAACTCATCAATGGCTTTGCCATAGTAAACCTGTGCGGCGGCCTCTACACCATAAGAGCGATTTCCCAGATAAATTTTATTGAGATAGAGTTCAAAGATTTCATCCTTGGACAGTTGCTGTTCTATTTGCAAGGCGAGTAGGATTTCATTGAATTTTCGTGAAAATACCCGCTCATGGCTCAGGAAGAAGTTTTTGGCCACCTGCATTGTTATGGTACTGCCGCCGGATTGAATGCTGCCTGTACTGACCAGTTGAACAGCGGCCCTCATCAGGCCCATGATGTCAACGCCGGGATGGTAATAAAAACGGTCGTCTTCGGCAGCCATAAAGGCTTTGATCAGGTGTATGGGAGCGTCTTCAAACTGAATGGGGGATCGGCGTTTTTCGCCGAACTCGGCAATGAGCAGATTATCTTGAGAGTAAACTCGCAGAGGTGTCTGTAATTTGGCGTCTCGCAACGATTCCACAGAAGGTAGCGAAGGACTGAGGTATAAATAGGCACTGGCACTGACAAGCAGAATTCCACTGGCTACTGTTAGTAGTGACCAGAACAGGAATTTAAGAAGTTTAACCGACCGTTTCATGCTGTTAGGGCATCCTGATAAAGCAAAGGTCACCGGCTGAATTTGTGACATCATTAAACTGTCTTGTCATAACAAGAGTCGTCCTGACAGCCGTACGTGACTGAGTATTATATGGTGAAATGGCCATCAGCTGAAAATTTGGTTTTCCTGTACGCGCCACAGTCTTGGGTTGCAGAAGGATCTTCCTTTAAAATCCAATGTTTAGAGTTGGCTGAATGGCGGCTGTAATTGCGAAAGTATACAGACTGTTATTAAATTAGAGCTGTTGATCTTATAACTAATAACCAAGGATTGCACCAGTGTTTGGGCTGCTGAAGAAAAAATCAAATGCCGTTTTAGGGGTGGATATAAGCTCGACATCTGTCAAGGTCATTGAATTAGGGCTAAGAGGCAGTGTTTATAGAGTCGAAGCTTTCTGTGTTGAGCCCCTTCCGCCAGGAGCCGTTGTTGAAAATAATATTCATGAAGTTGATGCCATTGGCGAAGCCGTTGCAAGAGCTCTCTCCCAATCCAGAACTGGCCTGAAAAGTGCCGCAGTCGGTGTATCAGGCGCTGCCGTTATCACCAAAACCATCGATATGGATGCTTCCCTCAGTGAAGATGAGATGGAAACCCAGATCTCTGTTGAGGCAGACCAGTATATTCCCTATGCCATGGATGAAGTAGCCATCGATTTTGAAGTTCAGGGTCTGAACGAGAAAAACCCCGAGCGAGTTGAAGTTTTGCTGGCAGCCTGTCGTCGTGACAATGTTGAAATGCGCGAGGAGGCACTTCGGCTTGGGGGATTAACGGCCAGGGTTGTTGATGTGGAAGCTTTTGCCATGGAGCGGGCATGCGAATTGATTGAAGGCCAGCTTGACCTGCCAGATCAGGATCCGGTGCTTGCTATCGTCGATATTGGTGCCACGAAAACCACACTGAATGTGATCAGCCGGGGTAAAACCGTATATACCCGTGAGCAGTTATTCGGTGGACGGCAGTTGACTGATGAGATTCAGCGCCGTTATGGGCTCACCCCTGAAGAAGCAGAGAAAGCCAAACGTAAAGGGGGGCTGCCTGATGATTATGAACCTGAAGTCCTGGAACCATTCCGGGAAACGGTGGTTCAGCAGGTATCGCGTTCATTGCAATTCTTTTATTCGTCCAGCCAGTTTAATGATGTGGATGCCATTGCACTGGTAGGGGGCTCAGCATCAATCCCAGGTATGGCGGAAATGATTCAGAATAAACTGGGGGTCCCGACCAGACTGGCAAACCCTTTTGCCGGAATGTCCATGGCTGGGAAAGTGGATAAGGACCAACTGGCCACTGAGGCGCCAGCGCTGATGATTGCCTGTGGCCTTGCCATGAGGAGTTTTGACTGATGGCAAGAATTAACCTTTTACCCTGGCGTGAAGAGCTCAGGAAAGAACGCAAGCAGCGTTTCATTGCCATCTGGGCGATAACGGTGCTGGTTGGTATTGGCCTGGTCTTTATCGGTGATCTTTACATCAGCCATAACATCAGCCACCAGCAGAGCCGCAACCAATATCTGCAGAATGAAATTACGCTGCTTAATCAGCGGATCAGTGAAATAAAGGACCTTAGAACCAAAAAAGAACAACTGCTTGAGAGGATGCAGGTCATTCAAAACCTGCAGGGAAATCGCCCTGTGATTGTTCGGATATTTGACCAGGTCGCAAATGTGGTTCCTGAGGGGGTTTATTTCAAGCAGATAACGCTAGAGGGAAATCGCCTGTCGCTTGTTGGGGTTGCTGAGTCCAATAATCGTATCTCTGCCTTGATGAGAAACTTCGATAACTCTGAATGGTTTACTGAACCAAATCTGACGGCCGTAAGGAAAGTATCGGCCAACAGCCAGCGCTGGAATGAGTTTGATCTAACGGTTAAGCAGATCAACCCCACTCAGGCCAAGGGGGGACTATGAGCCTTGCAGATTCGATACAAAAGCTGAATGAGCTTGATCTGAATGACATTGATTTCGATAACATCGGTTCATGGCCTTTGGGAGCCAGGGTCTTTGTCTGTATTCTGACTCTGGCTTTGGTGCTTGGGGTTGGTTACCAGTTTCACCTGACCAGTTTGCAGAAACAGTATGATGTTGCTGCCAGTAAAGAACAGGATTTACGGGAGCAGTATCGAATCAGGGCGTTTCAGTCGGCAAACCTGAAAGCCTACCGCGAACAGATGGCGGAAATGGAAAACTCGTTTGGTGCGCTGGTGAAACAGCTGCCCAGTGATACAGAGGTTCCCGGGCTGCTTGAGGACATTACCTTTACCGGGCGTGGAGCAGGTCTTCAGATCGAAGAAATAAAACTTCAGGATGAAAATGTCAGCCACTTTTATATTGAGCTGCCAATCAGCATTGGCGTGACGGGCACATACCATGATCTGGGTAATTTCGTCAGTGGTGTCGCCAGTCTTTCGCGAATAGTGACCTTGCATGATTTTGAGATTCGCCCGGGCAAGAATGATCAGTTAACCATGAACATCCTTGCAAAAACTTACCGCTATAATGATCAGGGGGGGCTATGATGAAGCTGCTTCAACTTGTCATTATTGTCGGTGCTGCGCTGATTCTTTCTGGATGCTTGGATGGTGGCCGTCAGGGGTATCAAGATATTGATGGCTATATGGCAGAGATGAGGACCCGTCCTACGGGTAATATTGAGCCATTGCCCAAGTTCAGGCCTTATGAGGCTTTTACTTATCAGGCATCTGCCAAGCGGAGTCCTTTTAAGCAGCCGGTGAAAATTGAGCTGACCACGGAACAGCTCAATAGCAACATCAAGCCGGACCCACACCGTGTTAAACAATACCTGGAACAGTTTGAATTGGATTCGTTCCATTTGGTAGGCTCTATCAGTAATGATGAAGGATTCTGGGGGCTGGTGCGTGGCTCTGACGGTGTTCACCGGGTTCGTGTGGGTGATTACCTGGGGCGTAACCATGGTCGTATTACTTACCTTGATGACCAGGAGTTGCGTGTGACAGAGATTGTTCCTGCTGGTCCAAGTTACTGGATTGAGCGACCAAGAGTTCTCCGCGTTAATTTTGATAATCAGTGATTTTATTTCTTTTATTATGAATTAATCATCATATTTCCAGCAAGGATGCTGTCATACCCTGATCGGTTGACAGTGCGCTGCTGGCTGTGTTGAGTTAGCTGAATGTTATATTCATGCAGGGCGGCTTATTTTTATCTGGGGGATGCTTTGTAGCATGAAAGGATATGGGTGAAATTAAAAGTGTTCTTGTACCAATTACCCAGAACGCTCCCAGTATTGATCCCATTCCCCGTTAGAGCGCAAAGTTCTTAAGCAAAGCATTGATACAGCATTTGAAGGCTTTCACCAGGCTCCGGGTATTTTTAGCCGTTTCTGAACGATCGAACTGTTTGAACTTTCTATCTCGCCAGAGC
>NZ_JAHHPM010000350.1 GCF_024606345.1 Endozoicomonas sp. YOMI1 | reverse complement strand
CGGACTTAGGAGGTCAATGAAGGAGCCCATCAATTGCATTGAAACCGTGTACTAGGAGGCTGTCCGAGAATAGCGCCCGTAGCGAGGATTGCGAGAAGTTGAGGATAAAAATTTCTGATTCTGAGGAGAAAACACCACTTAATAAATGTGCAGTACTTTCAGTGCCAGGATGATGCCTCCCCTCTAAAATACTACATTTCTTCTGATGTTCAGCTTGCCAAACTGCCTTGGTGAGTCGATCAACAGTCCCCTTCATAACAGTACTCTTTACACTCTCCCTCATGTCATCGGTGATGGTCTTATTGTATACCGTACTTATGAGTTCCCTGCTCTGAAGACGACAAAACAGATCAATCAAATCTTCAGGCTCCGGGCTTTTACCCAACCCTATCATCTCTGTAGTAAACTCACTTTGATTAATAGCGTCCCCCTGTTGTTGGCCTTTCATTGCACCATGAATCTCCATCAGCACCAAAAAATCGCGCTCATTAAGTTGTCCGTCTGAACAAAAGAATTCAGTAATTAACTGACGATATTCCTTAACACATTCTTTAGTGATTCCTATCTCACGCAATCCATTTATATATAAGCCCGTTAGCCAGCTGCGTCATCATTCTTTCCTGTTGGCTTAACCCCGGCTGTATATGAGCATCGTCGCTTGACTTAACAACACTCCCTGTTGGTAACTGCATCGAACTCACTACCTCCTCTGCAGTCGATTTCCCTGCAATTAAACCCTGAGCACTCTGTGGCTCCGCTGCACCTTTTTCCAAATCAGATATTTCTGTGCCATGTTCTTCGCCATTCCCCGTAGCTTGGGAACCTGACAGATCAGCAACGCTTGAAACTACTGAAGACCTCCTGGCTCCTATCTGCATGCTTTTATCAGGAGTATGTTCAGTAGCACCTGAAGATCGGAGCCCCTCGGTAGAGACATCACCGGGAACAAGTTTTACCGAACCATCATCATTTTCAGACTTTTCAACACTTGTGTCTAAACAAGGTGTCGGTGGATTACCAGATTGTCTCATTGCTTCCATAAAAATCGAATCCTCTTGAATATTTTGATTACCAGATTTTATCGGGAGCGAATAATAGCTTTATTTCAACAGGATATGTTCCTGATACAACTTTAAGGCACCCCCCTAAAAAAGAGTCAATTTCTGGAAAATCACTCTAATCAAAAAAAAACAGATATTAAGTAAGCAATATATAATCAAGCTTTTGCAAAATAAAAAACCAAAGTTTTTTTAAAAAATGAGCAAAAAAATTTCACAAAAATAGAGCAAAATCATTCAAACTATTTCCAAAAAGAAAACTCTCCCCTTTTTAGCAAATATCTAAAAATCAAAAAATGATCGTACAGAGCCCTGGTGCTGCTATTTTTTTGCTGCCTGCCTGTGGCTATTGCGAAGTGCTTCCGAGGCATAATAAGCAGGCGCTGCAACAAACGGCGATATCGCCTGCTTACCCGGTACCTCATTATTAAGTGTCTTGATGAAAACAAGATGTCTCTGCAGATTGTTATCATATTGCACCTTTTCCTGAGCAGCTGTCATCATCAAGCCTGATTGCTCCCAAGCCTCCGGCGGAAGTGAAAGGTAATTAACTAATAACTCCTCCCCGACAGCGATATCCCTTTTGGCAAGATAGACAGGGAGGGTAAAATGACCAGAACGGGTATTCACTGAGACAAACGACATGCTAACATTGTCATCTTCGCCCCTGTTGGCCGCATTCAAGAAATGCATCGGGGTATAACGCTCGTTATCCGGCAAAAAGGCAACCGTGTTCAAAGAATCTGAAGCAAACCCTGCCATTGTGTATTTCGAGAGCGTTCGCTGCGTTTGATCCTTACCTCTAAGACCTGCCATCAGGGTCCGGTAGTAACTCATGAAATCCGGCATTTCAGCAGCTAATTTCCGATGCACTTGCTCAGGTTTCCAATCGTGGTTCAGCTTAGCCCACTCCCTTTTGTTGAGCACATAGCCAATGCCGGAATAGACCCCGAGCAACTCCCCCTGTTTTACCGGCATGCTGGCAAATACCCCGTAATTTTTTTCTGGCTCTGCACCCGAAGCGTCAGGACAGTTAAAGCCATAATCAACAAAACGGTATTCAAATCGCGCCTGAAAGTCTTGCCGGGCCTCTTGCTCGGACATTATCAACTGATTAACCAGGCGGGATTGCAAAGCTTCATGCAACTGAAAATCCGGCAGCAACTGACTGTTGGCCAAACGGGACATCCAGACATAAGGCTGGTAAGTATGCCCGGGAGGAAGTTCAGAGTCTGCAGAAATAACTCGGCTCCCCAACGCTCTATTGGCCATGCCCGGCCTATTGCTGCCAATGGCGAAGGCCTGGAGTGCTGAATGGCGTAAAGGGGAATTCTGAAGCGACAGAGCCATTGTTTCTTTTATTGCCCGACTGATTATGCTGGATTCTGGAAGTGAACGCGTATCAGCTACCAGCTGCTCCAGGGTTACTGCATGATCACTGTCATGTCCAGCGCGGTTGGCCGAGGTAGAGGAAACTTCTGATTTTGCCACTTTCGAAGCTACAGATACGGTGGTTGAGTCGTCAGTTAATGGACTTATCTTTGATTGGAGTATATTTCCGGGAGACGTTGATGCAACGCTGTCAGCACCCAAGTGACTGAGACTCGGTACATCACTGTGGGAAGCGACAACATCACGGGCAAAGGCCACGCCCTGACTTTGCCTGCCACTGCTGGACCCACATTGCCCATTGCCAGGGTCGGACAACCTCCCGGCTATTTCTGCTTCTGCAGAGAACAAGGTATTTGTTTCCATAACTCCCAAGCTTAAAAATTGCCACATAATCACAAATTCTGACAACGTGTACGCCCGGAAGTTCAACTCACTGGATATCAATCACCACTGGTGCAGGGCCTCTTGATTTAAACCGCAACGAACGCAGCATTCGTTGTTATTGCTTCATTAACGGGAAAAACTTATCTTTGGCAATACTTTCTCCGGCAAATTTCAGGTCGCAAGATTGTACGCGCTTCAAGGCGCAAATTGTAGCTTCTTCGACCCAGTGAAACGGCAACCTGTCTACAGGAGCACGTTCCCTATCCATTACAATAACAAGTTCTTGTTCAAAACTATTAAGGCTGTACAACGCCAAAAAAAACATCACCCGCTTGAGCTTAAAAGGCATGGCATATGCCGTAATACAAAGCTACCAGCTGTCTGTAGCTACCCACACATAGCAATAAGTCAAAGAGCAAGCGGCATACCGAAATACAACTACTTTTTTACATAAGGTACTATCGTTTATTGATTACTTATTACTTATTACCCATACCCGCTATCAAAGGCTTGATGATTTCACCGAAAGTCTCTTTTCATGCAAGTTCATGCAAGGTCGCTGGAGTCGGAACACCCTCCGATTCCTGTTAGCCTGATGGGAGCCACTGGCTGAAGCCACGTTTACGTTCTATGATGCAGGTAGCTGGGCTTTTCTCCTGTTTTATCTATGGAGGAGTCTTATGATTCTGGAAGAAGTCAAAAATAATATTTTATAAAGTCCATATACTTCCAAACCTGCCTTAAACATGATGTAGGGTGAAATTAAAAGTGTTCTTGTACCAATTACCAAGAACGCTACCAGTTTTGATCCCATTCCCCTTTAGAGCGCAAAGTTCTTAAGCAAAGCATTGATCCAGCATTTGAAGGCTTCCACCAGGCTCCGGGAATTTTTAGCCGTTTCTGAACGATCGAACTGTTTGAACTTTCTATCTCGCCAGAGC
>NZ_JAHHPM010000349.1 GCF_024606345.1 Endozoicomonas sp. YOMI1 | reverse complement strand
CTTACCATCATTCAACTATAAAAATAACACGACACCTTCAACGCGGGCATCGCGTGGGCATTGTTAAAATATACTGAGGGAAAAATGAATGAGATAGAGATACTCTGGTTACCATTGGTAACCTTTGCCTTGAGTTCCAGTATTACTCCAGGGCCCAATAATATTATGCTGGCAGCCAGCGGGGTAAATTATGGCTTTGCCAGAAGTATTCCCCATATGCTGGGTGTATCTACTGGGTTCTTTATTCTGTTTCTTGCTGTTGCGTTTGGACTGGGGAGTATCTTTGAGAGGTTTCCACAGCTGCAAACGGTTTTGAAGTATATTGGGTCCATGTATCTATTGTGGCTGGCATGGAAGATTGCCACGGCTGCCCGTGCTTCAGAACAGGCGGTCAGTAAAAGACCAATGACTTTTTTTCAGGCCATAAGTTTTCAGTTTGTGAATGTGAAAGCCTTGATGATGGCCGTCAGTAGTGCTGTTGTTTTTACATTGCCTGGTGATAACTACACGCTTTCTGTTTTACTGGTCGGGGTTATATTTACTCTAATCAATCTGCCTTGTTGTTCAGTCTGGGTGGTTTTTGGCTCAGGACTGAGGCGATTTCTGAAAAATGAGCAAAGTTTAAAGGCTTTTAACTGGTCTCTGGCTTCATTAACAGCCGCATCGGTTGTGCTGTTTTATGTTTGAGAAACTGTGTATTTTTTATCAGCCGGGACCGCTAATCCCGGTTTATAAAAAATGCCAGGTAAGTTATGGGTTGATTTATCAACCAATACGTCTTCTACAATGGTGCTCTGGGATGATCACCATGCCCGGCTGCTGATGTACATCGCAAGGCGTCAGGTGAGCCACCAAAGCATTGGACATCACATTCATCAACAGATTTCTTCCTGTCATCAATATTAATAAGTGCTCCATCAAAGAGGTGGCTGGCTCGAAGATCTTTGCCGTTAATGTGTGCTGCCAAACCTGGCTCCGAGAGCAGGAATGTTCTGTGCATAAGTGTTTTGTTAGGATCATAAAAAATAACCTTCATGCATCCATCCTGCTTCTTTAATCTCAGGGCCATTGTGTGAAATCTTGTATCTGCTGACTCAAAAATAAAATTCTTTTCATCGCCAGCAGGCATATTCCAATACTTTTCTACTAACCCCGTAAGAGCCTCAGAAAACGCTCCTTCGTGGAAATAATATCCATCGGCATAAAAGGATTTGTCAGTAATAGTAATTCGGTAGTTTACAAATCCTTCTGGATAAAAGTGCGCATGTACCGATGGAAAAAAAGATGTATTTGCAAAGGTTGATTGTATTTTTTCCGGGGTATCTATTGTTTTAAAAGTCTCTTTTCCCCGACCAAACACTTTTGTGGCATAAGCCCAGGCGAAATGTCGGCAGACTATTTTTTGTCCAGGTGCTACGGTGTCAGTATCAGAGCGACGCACTTTGCAGTTAAGGTTCTTGGAGTCCCAGGGTTTAATGGAGTAATACATGGGGATTGGAGCAATACTGCCATCCTGTTTGAAAGCAAGTTTAACCTGAAGCTTGCGCCCTTCATCATGCAGTTTATCTATCTTATTGGAAACATAGCAGGTTGAGTTCTTACAGGCTGACGGAATGCTGATGTTATAAGCACTTAATGGTTTATGGAGTGTTTTGGTAAACCGTGCATTTGGGTGTTCTTTCATCAGCTTTTGGGTGTTACTGTCTAAAACGCTGACAGAGTAACCACCAAACAATGCCTTGATACCATTAACAAGGCATTTTATGGCCTTGATTGGCAGTAAGGATTCTGAATGTCTATACCATGAATGTGATAGTGCTGGCAAAACACCAAGTTTGATTTGATCCATTACATGATATCCCTTGTTTTATTATCATGATTAATTTGCTTGAAACCCTTAGAGTACAAAAGTTCTAATAAGTTCCACGGCTATCCCTCAGCTCAGGAAAGAGTGATGTTTGCTGTTGCAGGCAAGGATGGTTTGGTGGGGTATCTATTTATTGGATTTTTGGACTGGTGAGTAGACCGGCGGAACTTCCCCGCCAGTCTCTCGTAAAACGGTA
>NZ_JAHHPM010000004.1 GCF_024606345.1 Endozoicomonas sp. YOMI1 | reverse complement strand
ATCCGGCGTACTGTCGGTCGCTGCCTAAGAAGTCAGAAGCCTCGCCTGATAAGGCCGAGAGCAGTCACCATGAGTGATTGAATGAAAGATGTTAAGGCTTTTTATCTAAAATCTTTGAAATTTTGTTAACCGGATAATTACTTTTTTTATTATGAACAAATTAATTTCTCCTGGTACTCCGATCAGAAACTCAAGCTACCTGTCTGCTATTAACGATAAAGAAAATAAATATCCTGATTCCACTATTATGATGGATCAGTCAAGACGATGCGTTAACACGTATCATGTTGATGAAGACAAAGTCTATTTTCCTTTTTATAAAATCAGCAGTGATGGCAAAAAGCAGGACAAAATTGTATATTTTGATTTGAATGAGCTGCGCAAACTGCTTAAAAGTAATATTGAAGCTAATAACACTCAGGGTATTGAGCCTATCCCGGACAAATGTACCAATCAGGGTAGTTCAGTTGTTTCAATTATTACTCCCACATTAAAAATAAATACAACTGAATCGGCCAGCCAATCAGGTGAAATCACAACAATCATGACTAAGGAGCCGACTATTGCTTCGAGTACTGATGGTGGTATTGCTGACAGCTCAAAAAATAAACTTAATAACGCTACTAAAACTATTGCATCACATCGCCCAACGGTATCACCTTCCAATCTTTATACAATCAGATCTTCGGACAATATCACCCCATCAGCAGAAAGTATCAAATCGACAGTATATGGTTCCAAACCAGCAGTAGATAACATTGATCCAACAACAGGAACTATTACTCCAACGACAGACAGCAGCACACCGACAACTGAAGATATAACTCCAGTGACGAGTAAAGCCACATTAGAAAGTCAGATACTGGTGGCACCCACAGTACCACCAACGATTAATATGGTTGATGATTTTCTCTCTGCTTCTGCGGCATCAACCAGTATTGGGAGACTTAGGAATGATTTGGTAAAACTCCAGGAAGCATATCCGCAAGCAAATATTTCCACTTTACTTGCAGCTGTTGATGAGACCCTGGCCTTTTATAAGTTTGTTAGCCTGGTAACTACACTTTCATTTTTTATCGATACGATTAAGGATGCCCACCCACAAGCAGCCGGTTACTATAAAAACCAATTAAAAACCCTGCTTAATACCATCAATCATCATTATGATAAAAAATCCACTTCAGACCGAACCAGAAGAGTACCATGGCACTTCGCTGAAGTGCTAAAAAATCTCGTGAAATTTGAATCTGCACCCATGAAACCTGAGATGCTCTCTTTTTTTAAGGGATTTGAAGAAACCCGGGTTGAGTTGATTAATGCTGTTAATTCTGGATTTTCGATTTCACCGGAGCTAAGAACTTTGATAGATACTTTACAAAGCGGTGATGAAAATATTGTGAATTTAATGAGGCAGGTAAATAAGGAAACTGCCGACCTGCTTGCAGAATCAAACTACTATCGTGTTGGCAGGCTTGCTTTCAAAGCAAATCTTTTAACAGAGACATCCAGATTTGATTCAGTTATGCGGGACCTGAAAACAGATATTAATAGCGCCTGCAAGAATACATTCAATGAGTTGATAGAGAAATATTCTAATCTTCAGAGTATTCCCCCCGGAATGAATGTAAATGTGCCGTTAGATGAAGTAATGTCTTTTTCTCTTTCTTATGACCCTATTCAAATCGCCCGTTTAGCAAATTCGATTAGTGAAGGATTTTGTAGGGCAGATACAATTTTGTCAGCCATTTCAAGTCAGCATGGCGCTTTGTTTAAATCGTTGGATAACATGGTGCAGTCTGTTTTTAATGGTGTTGGCTATGCTAGATATCCATATCAAATGAGGTTTTTCTTACATGAAAATTTCTACTCTGAAAACGTCAAGGGCTTGAATAACGTCCTTTCTTCTGTGGGAACAAAGTCTGAAAGCCTTCAGTTAAAAAATGCCCGGGGTGTCTTTGATAATTATTATCTGTCAGAAAAAAAAGTACCTTTCAAGTCCGCTGAGGACTTATTGTTTAAAGCAATCATTGACGGGTACAGAGAGGAAATACAATTAAAGATAGATTCGGAATCACCCATTCAGCTTTTTATCAGACCCATAAAAAGACATGTTCTTTACATGGAAGTCAAGCATGTAGACACAGGCTTTCGCCTGATATGTCAAGATATTCAGACTGGTCTGAAAGTAGTCAATGGAAATACTCTGCCTTCTCTTTACGCAGAAGCAATCAAGGAACTCAGGGAGGTATTTGAACATTACGAAATACCCCTGACCGATGCTGATGCGCAGTCCGTGCCATCTTCATCTATCCAGGGCCAGACGATCACCACTGCTTTTAATTCACAGGCACAACTGGATAGAATAGGGCAGCTACAGATAATTCCAGATTCTGCATTAACAGTAAAAGATGTGGTTACCCACGACATTTCTGAACTGCAAGCGCTTGATGCTAAAGCCATAAAGTCAATGTTCGAAGAGTACACCAAACTGCTGACCGACTGTGATAACCAGAAAAAGTTAAAGCTGGACAATCTGGGTGACAAGCTACCCGACATGCCTGCCTCAACCACGCAGATCGATCGTTCAGATCATTTGATCAGTCAAATTCGGGAAGTGATTGCCACCTTGAAAGATAGTGCACAAACGGGCAAACCCATTCCGGATTCCATCAAGTTGTTGAATGCCCATATTGTTCTCGATGTAGTGAAATATTCTAATGAGAAACCATCGACCTCTAACCCTGACCAACCTTCCGGTAGTGCGGGGGGCAGCAAGATTCTGAGGATGTTGAATGTTCCTGACACTCCCCCAACCGGACCGACTGATACGGCTACTCTGATGCAGATGGCGGCTATCAGAGATTTTGTAGATATTTTTGATTCAGGTGTCCATCAGCTAAAAAGAAAGTTAAGTGATAAAGGCGGGCAGCCAAACTTTGGTAGAGAAACTAAAAAAACAAACGTTGACAAGCCTGTCGAGGAAAACAAAAAAACAGATTTAGATGATGGTGGAAGAGACATAGAAGATAATAGTAAAGTTGATCTATCATCCTTTGAATCTTTTATGAAAGCATTAGCAGCGACCGCAGGTGTGGCTATAGCTCTATTATTTGGCGGAACCAGAACAGCTTCGAATCAGCAAGTGCAGCAGTTGGCAAATGCAAACCCGAATCCGAATCCAAATCCGAATCCAAATCCGAATCCAAATCCGAATCCGAATCCAAATCCGAATCCGAATCCAAATCCAAATCCGAATCCAAATCCGAATCCAAATCCGAATCCGGGAGTGGGTGGCGATGGTAATATACCAAATTTGGGCGGAGGAGGTGTAAGCTGTGATTCCTTATG
The DNA here is from genome assembly GCF_024606345.1 of Endozoicomonas sp. YOMI1. Taxonomy (GTDB): domain Bacteria; phylum Pseudomonadota; class Gammaproteobacteria; order Pseudomonadales; family Endozoicomonadaceae; genus Endozoicomonas. The sequence continues at coordinate 13,068 of NZ_JAHHPM010000004.1, read as the reverse complement.
CAAGCTCTTTGGCGGTATCCTGATAGGCTTAGGTGGTCTTGGAATTTTAATAGCAACAGGAATATCCGAGGCCACAGATGACGAAAGAAGAAGAAGAGGAGGAGGAGAAGAAGAAGAAGAAGAAGAGAGAGAAGAGGGAGAAGAAGTAAAAAGGCAACCATCAACGACAATGGCTCCAACCCGGAGTGTAGCTGTTGATGCGGAACAGCCAATTGCTGCCCCTGGCACATCCGAAGGCGCACTTAGCAGTACGAAAATTATTGCGGCAGTCGGTGATGTGACAGAAACCAGATTTCTGACATCAGGTTCAACCGCAGGCGATTCTGCAATAAGCTCAACGCTGAGCACTCCTGCAGCCACTCCAACCCCGGGCGATTCTGCAATAAACTCAATGCTGAGTACTCCTGCAGTCACTCCAACCCCGGGCGACTCTGCAATAAACTCAATGCTGAGCACTCCTGCAGTCACTCCAACCTCGGGCAGTTCTGCAATAAAATCAACACTGAGCACTCTTGCAGTCAGTTTGACCCCGGGCAGTTCTACAATAAGCATGGCCTTAAGCAGCATGGAAGGAACGACTGCACTTTTGGCCAGTCGAACACAAAGCAGGCCGATGACTTCTAGTTTGCCCTCGACTGGCTCACGCCCGGATGGGTTACAACCCCCCGGCTTCTTCTTGACAAGCTCAGGGTCGGATGGGCTGAAGACCTCTGGCACATCTTTGGCCGGTGTTACCACGGAATTGTTGAGTTCAGCTTTGAGTACTATCGAGCAGGACACAGCATCCACTGTGGATACCACTGCAACTGCCAGCGAGGTTTCCTTGGCTACAGCCGCTATTGATAGCGAACTCTCTCCCACGGTCGTGCGAACGATACCGAAAAGTTCCACGCCAGATAAGGCAACCTCGACTCCGTGCATGCCTGATGCTTCTGATAGTGAAGGACATTTCGATTTTCAGGGAATAACCAGCACATTCAACAATATAACTGCAGATTTATACAATGAGTGTAAACAGAAGAACCAACGAATCACCAATTCTTTGAAATTGAACGACTATGGATCAGCAAGAGAAGACCACAGGCCATCTTCTGTTGAGCTTCACCAGAATTACGACCTATGCATCAAAAAACAATTTCTTCTGGCTGATACTGTTTTGGATTCTTTACAGAACAACAAGATTTTGATCGCTAAAAGCAACTGTTCGTTTATTGAGGTAGAGTATCCAGGACAAAATGAAGTTGATTTAATCCCTGGATCAAAATTCGTTCCTGATGAACCCAGTGACACCCATAAAATCCGCAATCTATTATTCAAACGCTTATCATATGTATTAAAAAAAGGTTTTTTTGATGTCTCTTTAAGCAAGATTGAGATTGCTGGGGATATTGCCAATAGCTTTAGAAAGCCATTTTATTACCATGCAATTCATCAACAGCAACGGGAAAGTTATGTCACTTTCTCAAGTGACATAAGAGCATTACTGAATGAACCAAAAGTGCTGGATGAACAAATGGTGGAGGTAGAAAACAGGATAAAATCCTTCGAGAAAACTTGGGTTGCATTCTGGAAATATACGAAGATTATAGCATTTAATAGTAAACCCATGGTGAGTGGCAATATAGTGGGACTGGATTTTACCCATTATCAGGCTGATATGCATCAAAGGTCTGTTGATTTGTTTGAACAGTTGAAAAATAAGTTTACCAGTGCCGTCCAAATTCCCAAGAGTTATCCATGGGTAAAGGCGCGAGAGCATGCTGCCGGTAACTTACACCCCATCGAAGCAGGCCATGATAAAGCCAGTCTGTTCAATAACAGCCTTCCTGAAAACCTTCAGGATTTGAGCCAGCCAGAGCTTAAGGAACTTATTGATGTGGATAGTATGCAAGCCAGGCAGCTGTATGATGATTATGTTCAGAACCTGGAAGCAGAGTCTGCCCGCGCAGAAACCCCGGAAAAAGGCACTATTATTTCAGGCACTCAAGTATTCAGGAATAGTTTTGAAATACATGCTCTTGAGCGATTAAGAGAGGGCAATAATGTTGTGTATGATGTTGGGAAGCTATTCCTCGGATTATTGCTTGATGCTGCCCCGGCCGCTGAAAGGCAGAAGAAAATGCGTGAAATTTCAGGCGTCAAGGAACTGCTGCTACATCAACAGATGTCCAGTTTACAACGAATGTACGACGCCTACTTTACCATTAGAAGCAATATCACAATGACTCAGCAAATACCCGCTGTAATCAGCAACGTTGGCTTGGATAGGGTGACTGACTACACAGCAAAATTTAAAACAGATACTGAGGAGGTGTTAAGCAAGGCAATTGAGGGTATCAGTACTAAGGATACAGCAAAGATAGATGCTTATATAGATGACAGAAAGGATAGGTTGCTGGAACTCAGGAACAGGATGGTTAATGACCTCCAATCCTTATCAGTGGCTCAAAAAGGATCAACATCATCATCGACGGAGCGTCGTCTGATCCAGTCCGCAGGTGACCTTGTTCAGGAAACTACTGAGATAGCGTCAAAATGCCTTTCACTGTTCAAACAGATCGCCTTTGATCTTAAGACTCGCTTCAATGATCCCGAAGTTTATAAAACGCGAGATTGGCTACCTGACGATTTCCTTAGTACGTCGGATGATCAGACAAGAAAACGTCGTGATGTCGCCAGTAGCGATGGTAATAGGTTGCTGAACGACGACTGGCAGAATTCTGTACTGGCAGATCCAAACACCCCGGATCTACTTGAGCCGGCGCACAGTGCCAGTTCCAGTTTACATTCAGGCATATTCTCGGATATTCGCGCCCGGCTGTCCGGGTTAGCCTCATTCGCCGGATTGGACAGTCCGGTTAATCTCGCCCGAACCGGATATGTACCGTCGAATCAGGAGTCAATCCATGGCTCTTCATCAGGACAGGAGGGGCAGGCGTTGCGGGCTCAGCCAGTACCATACAACCCAGGCAGTAGCCTGGTCCTGGCCAATGTCATGGCCGCTGTGATGAATGACCGCCCCCTGCGAACCGTTGATCATCAAGTCCTGAGTAACAATAGAGTGCACAATAGAGCAGGCAGCCTGCCGTCCGACCCGCTTGGGCAATCCCCTGGCATGAAATTGTTAGAAGGCAGCAGACGGATAGCCGGTCGCATGCAAGCTGAAGTCACTGACTTTGTGCAGGCACTGACCAATAATTCTTTTACTGAGGTGGCGACTTGCTGGCAACCGGAGGACCTGCTGAATATCGCCATTGTGCAAACCGCTGGAAGCGCCGATCCATCCTCTGCCACAGAAGCTTTTCTACAGACGATGCTTACCTCCGGGACACTGGGCGTCGAGCATGAAAGCCCTGATAATATTTTTCGCAGTGACGGAACGGTTCGCAAAGTTGCTGTCGCGGCTGATGGCCAGTCATCCATTTTTTACGACAGTGTTACAGGGAAAACGACAACCGGCTCACCATCGATTGAACTCGCCCGATGTATGCTGCAAGCCATGGCTCAGCATCAACTGAAAAACCATGGTACTCAGGGATTATCTCCATCCTTTAGCAAAAAGGTACTGGATCAGGCACGTTGGTTACAAAGCCGACAACCTGAAAGCATTGCCAGCCAGTTAAGCAGTTGGTTAGGCATCCGTGAAAACAAAGCTGAACAGCAACTTGACAAGCGCTTGTCGAAGCTGTTTTCAGCCACTCACCAGCCTATGCCTGAAACTATCCATTCCATTGCGTTGATACAATCGCTCGATATGGGGGATTACCAGGATACCCGACAGCAGTTTATGGCGCTGTTGCCAGAGCAACAGCTGGCAATATTACAATCACTGGCCAGGGCGCCCGACCCTCTGGGACTGGATCAATCTTCAGAGTACTTGGCGCAGTGGCAAAACGATATGAGCAAACTGTCGGATAATAGTGGCAATAACGATCAGGGTGTGCCGGACTGGTCTGCGTTTGCCATTGACCAGCGAGCCTGGCAATTATTCAGCTATCTCTACGACTGTAAGGTCAGCGGCCCTCAAGAGGCTTTATCTCGAGTGCAGCTATCATCCGCCATCAGTCAACGTCAGATTGCCGACGATGATGACGAGGCCCTGGAAGTGAGTCGGGTGGTCACTGCGCTTTTGCCCGTAGTATCAAGCGCCAGCGAAAGTGCTTCAATCGAGTTAGGCAGTGTAAACAGTCTGCAACCGCCAGTACAGTGTCACCAATTCAGCAAGGACAATATTGACCGTATGCTTGATGCCTACTCAGCCATCAAAAAACAGGTTAAAGGCGAATTTCCCCGGGTGTTTGGCCATACCGTCCATGATCCGCAACTGCAGCAGGAATTGACTGGCCAGGTTGCTATCGTTTGCCTGGAGGTGCTTAAAGGCAGATTGTCTGACAGCACTGAACATTGGCAGTCTATTGTGAGGAACGTGCTTGAAGAAGAGTTTGCCGAATTTAATGGACTCTCAAGTGGGTAAATTCCTCAAGTATTACTCCCACTGTCACAGTGAAACATGGTGCAAAGCTTCGCAAGGTATTAACCACATGACTGTTCTGGCTGAGCATGAGCACAACCACTGTACGCAGCTCTGAACAGTGTTGCCAAACAAGAGAATGGAACAATGGATAAAATCAGTTTATCTGCCCCCCCGTCACCGGTCAGGCACTTCGATTCACCCAGTGCGGATAATGCCAATGGGTACTATCAGTCATACAAAGTGCTCAAAAACGACATTGCTTTTTCTTTTCTTCACTCTGGAGAAGACGGGGGCTGCCAAGTCAAAACAGTTTTTTTGAAATTAGATGATTTTCGAGCATTTCTTGAGAAGAACCTGGAGACGCAAGACAGGGAAGATTATCTGAATCATGTTCTCAGGCCTTGTACCGACCAGGGACATTCCACCGTTTCAACCATCACGCCAATACTGACGGTGGCCAGAACTTTGCCAGATCCATCGATGAGCAAGCCAGAAGCTGGCTCCATTGGCCATACCAGTGAGACATGGCAAAGCACTGCGCACAGTGCCACGACCATCCGGGCAGAAAGCTCGGTGGCTCCCTCTTCCGACCAAAAAAGCACCTCTTTGCAGGAAGCTGGTGCGATTAACGCAACGCCTTCGTTTATTAATGAAAGTACGATCATTCCAGCTACGCTTGCTTTGCCAGTAACTGACATAATTAGTCCTTCTGAACAAATGGCAACTGTCAGCTCAACTGAAGTTTCCTCCAAACAGCCCCTGCCCCCCACGCCTTACTCCAGTGTTCATTTATTTTCTGATAGTTTGAAAAGGAAATTTACTGAGTTTTTGACATACAAAAGGGATATACATTCAGGCTATCAAAAGAAATTTGAAAAAAAAATGGACGAGTTTATACAAAGATATTCTGAGGCATCGGTTATCCCTCGCATGAGGGAATTGGCCCCGCTGGACCAACTGTTCGATTTGACCTTATTGACACATCAATTAACTGCCGATGCTGTCAGGTTGTATGCTCAGGGTGAAAGGATAAGAACCATAACTCTGAAACCAATTGATCTGAAGTCAAAGCAGCGTATTCATGAAGCCAATTCTGAAATCAATGTTATTGAATATAGATTAGACAAAAAATTAAGATTACAGATGGTATTAACGTATTATAAATCAGGCAAACAGATGCTTAGATTTTTAGGGTCGGCAAAAAATGACCATGCCCCCCAGACAACTCTCCTTTATGCCAGGGTAAAATTTTTCACTCAGTTAAGCAAAACTACTTTCAAGTGGTTATCATCAGAAATAATGACAATAAATGATACAGAACTCAGCAAAAAAATCAGCACTTATAAAGTTTTAAAATCAAAGTTGCTAACAGAAATTCAACCTGCAAACTTAACAGCAGAAAAAGAAGTTATTATTTACACATATGCAAAGAGACTGATAAGAATTCAAGCGGCAATGTTCGAACGAGCCATTGCTTTAATGAGAATGAAAAAAGATTATGCTGAAATGGAACGACCAGATAAACCAAAAGATATTATTTCACAGTCGGAAAAAGCAGCCAACGAGTTCATCACTGGATGGACAAATGAGCCAGGGCGTTTGCACCAGATGCACAATGGTTCTGTTACTGTCAGAAGTGAGGATAAATTTCCAGATAACAATTCCCTTTCTACATCAGACGAAAATATTTCTAAGACTGACAGTTCTGAAAAGCCCATTAAACTGAGCAATAGTACATCTGAAGCTACCACCCTGACAAATGAGCTTAGTAATGTCACACAAAATTATCGAAAAGATTTTATTAAAAACTTCAGAGAAAAATCTGATCATAAATCCATTCCTCCGACCCAAACATTTGTCGACATGTTTTCAATACATGGGATGAAGATGATACATGCCATCAATGGTTTGACACACTATCTTGGTCGGTTAGTAATTAACGTCATGGACCATACTGAACCTTCCAGCAAAGAGAGAGATGACACAATTAAAAAAATATTACTTCAAAAAGACAACGCTTATAAAGCGGCTCTCAATGAACTTAAAGACATGTTTTTTGAATGCATAGAAATTCGAAAAGACTCTCTTAAGAATCAGAACCAACATGTTTTTTGTGAAGGTCAATTCAATAACTATTCTTTCCTCAAAGATAAACTAAAAAATTTTTTTAATCATCTGACTAAAAGCTTGAAAGAATATACTTCAGACCGTGACAGCTCCATATTCAACACCACTCATTTATTTGAAAAGATATCAGAGATAAATGAAAAAGAGCTGAGTATTTTAGAGATTTTACTTAATTTTGCTAAATCACAAGAAAATACAGAAGGAAATAGCTACACAGGGTCATGTATAACGAAAAATAATAATCAAACAGAACAGACGAGATACTCTCAATTAAAAGTGGAAGAGCGAGTTGTTAATGAATTTTCCAGTATTGCCATGGTATGTGCGTCCTTGCTCTCCCAGATTGGTTTTGATCTTCATTTTCGCTTGAAGGATCTGGATCTGCAAGCGTATCAAGACCGTCCCTTATTACCCTTCGACTTTGCCAATTTAATAGATAATCAATCGAGAAAACGGCGCGACCTGAGTGATGCTGACGACATGGGCAATACCAACGAACCAATCGATGATAATCACATCGTCAATGAGATTGCCGACCATGACGATAATGCTGCCCTTCATTTAACAAACCAGCCCGACCCCAACCATCCACTCTCCTCCGGTGCCAGCATGCACCGGGGCGTATGGTCTGCCATCGGTAGCCAACTCGCCAGTTTAGCTCAATATATCGGACTGACGAACACAGCCAACCGGCCAGCAAGCCTCTTCGAATTGCCCCGGAAGGTGGGTGAAGTCAACGACTCTGGAGCCGAACCGGCAGAGCAGGCGAGTTCATTCAAACCGGTATCATCTCTCACCAACGACAGCCTGATTCTGGCAAATATTGTTGCCTCTTTGCTCAACGATCGCCCGATTCGTGCTGTTGGTCATCATGATGGCCGATTAGACCAACAGACCAGCCTGACCCGAGATCCGCTGGAACAATCCCCCGGTATGAGATTACTCGAAGGCAGCAGAGGAATAGCCAGTCAGTTGCATACTGAACTCAGTGATTTTATGCAATCTCTGGCCGACGATAGGGTGGCTGAAATCGCGCCTTACTGGCAACCGGAGGACCTGTTGAACATTGCCATTGTGCAAATGACCGGAGTTGATCGAACCTCGCCCACCAATGACTTTTTGCAGGCAGTGATAGCCTCTCCGGAGCTTGGTGTCGAGCATGAAAGCCCTGATAATATTTTTCGCAGTGACGGAACGGTTCGCAAGGTTGCTATCGGAGCCGATGGCCAGTCGTCCATTTTTTACGACAGTGTCACAGGTAAAACGACAACCGGTTCACCATCGGTTGAACTCGCCCGGTGTATGCTGCAAGCCATGGCCCAACATCAGCTGAAAAACCGGCAACTTTCGAAGTCCTTCCGCCAACAAGTGCTGGATCAAGTTCTGCAGTTACAAGACAGACGGTCAGAAATCGAAAACAGTACTTTAAGCGCCTGGCTGGGTTTGCGCAGAAACGATGACAAAGATTTCAAGCATGATTTTGACCGGCTGCTCACTGAACAAGTCGGGAAATTACGTCAACCCTTGCCTGTAAGTGATGGAGTCCAGCTTAATCCGTTGGTACAGTCCCTGAACATGGGGAATTACCAAAATACCCGACATCAGTTTATGAATCTTGCACCAGATCAACAGATCAGCATGATCAGATCACTGGCTAATGCCCCGGACACCTTGGGTTTGGATCAATCCTCTGAATTTATCGCGCAGTGGCTACGGGATATCCGCAAGATATCGAGCAACGATGCGAATAAAAAACTGCCGGACTGGTCAGCCTTTGCCATCAGCCAGCGAGCCTGGCAGTTATTTACGTATCTTTATGACTGCAAGGTCAGCGCCTCTGATGAAGCCTTCTCCCGTCAGCAGCTCGCATTGACTATCAGTGAACGTCAGATTGCAGAGAATGATGATGAGACATGGCGATTGAATCAGGTGATCACTGATCTTTTACCAGCAAAATCCTGTGCCAGCGATCGAGCTTCAATAGAGTCTGGCAGCGATAGCAATCTGCTGCCACCTGCGCAGTGCCATTGGTTTGACGACAGCAAAATTGACAAAATGCTTGATGCCTACCTTGCCATAAAATATCAGGTTAAAGTCAATTTTCCCCGGGCATTTGCTGACACAGTCAGCGATCCGCTGCTGAAACAGGAATTGACAGGCCTGATTGCAACCGCGTGCCTGGAAGCACTGAAAGGTAAGTTAACAGCCAATCCGGACGAGTGGCGGACTCTGGTTAACACAGTAATAAACGAGGAATTTGTTCAATTCACTGAACGTCATCATGTGTGACTGGTCAATAGAGAGGTTATCATGCAAGCAACAACAGCCAAGGTGCTGGACGGCAGCTGCGCAAGCCAGGTGACTGGTAGTTCTGCTAATGAGCCCCAAAGTGACACTGACAACGGGCAAAAACTCTCCCTTCCGAAGCCACAAAATTTCGGTTCATGGATAGTTGAGCGCCGCTTGCCACTGGATAAACAATCAGGTTTTTGTTGTGGGGGGGCTCCTCGTTATCGGGAAAGTGTCATTAAGTGTCTTGCAGAGTATAAATTACTGCCTGAAACGCCGACAAAATCGGTTAGTGGTGTAAAGGACTGAACAGGGGGGCAGACTCCCCTCTATCTGTCGAGATCGGGCTTCATCAGACCGACCCCGAATTTCTCTTTTCAAATCCGCAGTATCGATCTCTGGTAGTTACTGATAGAGATAGATAGATATCGTTCGATATGTGACTTTAGTGCATAAAAGCGCTAATACCCATACAACGCACAACCTCGTTCCCATATCAGAGCTTGGCTAGTGCCTGCCAGACAACATCCGGTGTCATCGGTGCAAAAATTTCAGGATCGGTGGCAGGAAACTCGCCGGTTGGACAGTGTTCAAGGGTCAAGTGCTTCTGTCCCTTACCATAAGCACCAACTTTTACCGGGCTGGTGGGACCATAGAGCGAGACCGCCGGTGTATCCAGTGCTGCCGTTAAATGCCCCAGACCGGTATCAACGGCAACGGCTGCCTGAGCTTCACAAATCACGCCAGCAAAGTCAGCCAGTGACAGTTTCGGCAGTACTGTGGCCCGGCTGCAGGCATTGGCAATGCGCTCCGCTCTGGCCTTTTCATGGTCATTACCCCAGGGTAATACGACATGAAGACCTTTCTGATTCACTTTCCGGGTCAACTCACACCAGTAGTTTTCAGGCCAGTGCTTGGTCGGCCATGTGGTTCCGTGAATAAAAACCACATAAGGCTTATCCTTCACCAGCCCCTTGGGGAACGTATCTTTATTCAGCAGAAACTGGCCTGGTGTTTTGGGCAATACATAGGCCAGAGACTTGGCAAAGAGCTGGCGAACACGCTCAACGGCGTGCTGTTCCAATGGCACCGATTGAGGGAACTGGTAAAAACGACTGGCAATAGGCTCACGGGCAGACTGTTTATCCAGCCCAAATCGGGGACCTTTGGCTTTGCTGGCAATGAAAGCGCTTTTTAACAGTCCCTGGGCATCAATCACGGCATCGTAGTTGCTGGCACCCAGGGCTTTTTTGAACTGCTGCCACTCCCCGGATTTCCAGGTTTGCAGCAACGACTTGCGCCAGCGGCGAACAGCGACGGGAATAACCCGGTCAACAGCGGGATGCCAGGCTGGAATCTCGGCAAAACTCTCTTCCACGACCCAGTCAAAACGAAGACCGGGTATTGCTGATGCCGCATCGGTCAGTGCTGGAAGGGTGTGGATGATATCCCCCATGGAGGAAGTTTTTACCACCAGAACTTGCCTTGATTGAGTCAACGGGCGCTACCTCCTTTTTCTACCAGCGTCATTTCAGGATGCTTTTCATGCTTATCTTCCTGGTGGGCCGTCAGATGAGCGATGGCTGCCAGAACCTTATCCGGAGACAGCTGCTTCATACAGTTCATATGCCCAAGCGGACACTCCCTCTTGAAGCAGGGGCTGCAATCCAGCTTCATTGACAGTGTTTCACTGTTTTTGTTCATTGGCGGCGTGTGATCGGGAGACGTTGACCCGTAAACCGCCACCAGAGGTCGATTCAGTGCCGCCGCTATATGCATCAGACCAGAGTCATTACTGACCACTGCGCTGGCAAAGGAGAGCAGGTCGATGGCATCGGCCAGCGACGTTGCGCCGGCCATGTTATGGCAGTGGTGCCGCGATGCCTCAGGCAGGCAGCTTTTTATTTCAGAAGTGACCGCTTTATCCTTGGCTGAGCCAAACAGCCAAACCTGCCATCCCTGTTCAGAAAGGGATTGTGCCACTTCGGCGTAGTAACCGGTTGGCCACTGCTTGGAGGGGCCAAACTCAGCACCCGGGCACAGTGCCAGAATGGGCATGTCGGTGTGCAGGTGGTAGCGGCCAAGGACTTTGCTGGCGGTATTACTGTTTACCTGAAGCGCAGGAATCGGCAGAGGCTCCGGTAGTGAAGCACCCTCCGGATAGGCGAGGGCGACAAATCGTTCCACCATCAGTGGGTATTTGCTTTTATCCAGTGTGCGAATGTCGTTCAGTAGCCCGTAGCGCATTTCGCCGCGCCAGCCAATACGGTGCCTGATGTTGGCCCAGAGGGGCACTAGTGCTGATTTGAACGAGTTGGGTAAGGCGATGGCGTGTGTGTAGCCTTCCGCTCTCAGGCTTTTGCCCAGCTGGTAGCGGGCTTTGAGTCCCAGTTTGCCATGACCCAGGGGCATATCAATACCTCTGCGAACTTCAGGCATGCGCTCAATAATCGGCAGGCTCCAGGCGGGAGCGAGTACATCAATTGTGGCATCAGGGTGTTGTTGTTTCAGGGCAATGAACAGCGTTTGTGCCATTACCATGTCCCCCACCCACGAGGGACCGACGATCAGATATTTCATCCCGTCTGGCATTCCTTATAGTGAATGGGAGGGAATTATAAGCGCTGTTTGCGCAGGTAAAAAGTGACCGGTTAATAATGAGTATTGCTCTCCGGGGCGGGAGAGCCTGGATGGGCTGAACTGGTCAACAGTTTGAAAGGGGGGGCTGTACAGCTGTTGCAGCCAGCCGATGAGAGCAAGAAACCACGCCTTACTGAAAGTACTTGCGCAGAGCATCATCAGTGAAGTCAGTTTTTTTGCATTAAGAAAAAAACATAACCCGGGAACTTTTACATCACTGGATGGATCAATGACGCCAAGTTTTTTTTATACACATTTCCAATGTACTTTCATGCAACATCATCAGGGCCTGTTTATGATTCAGCAACCTATTCTGCAGCCCATTCAGCAACCAATTTGTGACAGCGCTTCCCAACGTTCAGGGAATGGCGTCGAACATTCCTGGCTCGGCCATAGCGTTGCTGTTGCTAAAGCATTTGCGAAATCATTGATTCCGATGGAAGATCCTTGCTTCAGTATTAATCCCAATAAAACACTGGAAGATATTGGGCGACTGGCCACAGCAATTATCCTGCCGACGAGTCCCATCCTTTTCATAGCGAAAGATATTGCCGATGCCTGGTTCGCTAGCTCTGTGCCCGGGCCAGATGTCAAACCGGAATTACCAAAGACATCAAAAGCAACCGGGGAAGAGGCTCAGGAAAAAGAACCCGGCTCGAAAGACGTACCCCTTCAACAGCCATCCACGGCTTGCTATCAAGGGAGTCAGGGAACCAGAGGACTGCTTGCACTTGGCACGCTGGCCAGCTCTTTTCACTATGCCAATTCGGATGCCATTGCCGATGGTTCACAACCCATAATGATTAATGATACGAAAACCCTGGGCAAGATCGGCCATGACCCTGAATTTCCACTGAACGGTACATACCAACAGACGAAGAATATTGCTGTCACTCCAGCCTATCAATCCATTGGCAATGCTACCCATCCATTCACCGGGGAGTACGATGGGCAGTGCCGTACCATCAAAGGCCTGCCTGACTGTTTTGTTAACACTCTGAAACAGGGCAGCATCGGTCACCTTCGCTTTACTGATGCCAATATAAATTCCACGGAGATGACTGGTTTAGCAGCCTGTGTTGTTGATATTAATGGCACAGTCATTGGTGTCCGGGCCGAAAATGCTCATATTTCCACCTGGGGTGACAACGTTTACGCCGGCATTGGGGGAGGGGTTGTTAGAGGAACGGTTGCCAACACCACGGCGGTGAACAGCATGGTTGAAACCTCGGGTGAACGTGCATACGCCGGCATCGGAGGGGGGCTGGTTCACGATGGAGGAATGGTTGCCAACACCACGGCGTTGGACAGCATGGTCAAAACCAACAAGGGTAAATTTGCACACGCCGGCATTGGAGGGGGGAAGGTTTTCGGAATGGTTGCCAACACCACTGCGGTGAACAGCACGGTCAAAACCAACAATGGTAAAAATGCACACGCCGGCATCGGGGGGGGTGTGATTGACAGAGGATCGGTTGCCAATACCACGGCGGTGAACAGCACGGTCGAAACCTCGGGTGTACGTGCATTTGCCGGCA
>NZ_JAHHPM010000348.1 GCF_024606345.1 Endozoicomonas sp. YOMI1 | reverse complement strand
TATTTTATCGGAACCTGACCAATCTTTCGTGTCATGCAAAGTCTAAAGTCGAGTAGTTTTATAAAAAGAAAAAAAACAGCGATGCTCATTATCCGGTAACCCATCATGATAAAGGCTTCACCTGACGGACTTTTATCTCTATCAAAGCCAGAGTAAAATCCCCCCCTCAAATTTTCAGGATCCCCTCTATGTCCAATACCCGTGCTTATGTGGAAGCTCTGTTACAGCCTTTTACTGAATCCGATGATGGAAGTGAAACCGCAACCCTTGACTACCATGGTCTACACGGTTTCCTGACAGCCCTGACCATCTGCCCCACAGACCTGACAGAGCAGGAGCGGAACGAGAGTATTTTTGATGGTGAGGTTGAGCTTCCAACTGCCAGTGCCAATGAGTTGAACGAACTTATTGCCAGAATGCAAACGACCATCGACCGGGGATTTAACGACGAAGATGAGGGTTTTTCCCTCACCTGCCAATCCGAAGAGCTGGAAGACCACGACGATGAAGCCCTTGCCAACTGGTGCACGGGTTTTATGGTGGCTCACTTCCTGAATGAAGAAACCTGGTTCGGAACCAATGAACAGGAGATTTGTGAACTCCTGCTGCCGATCATGCTGGCCTCAGGTCTGTTTGATGATGAGCAGGAGTTTCAGGATATTCGCAAGGACAGCAAGCTCACAGAGGATATGTGCAGCCAGATTCCCGAAGTGTTGATGGAGCTTTACCTGATCTTCAACGCACCGGAAGAGAAAAAGCCCCACGCATCTGGAAAACGACATTCATAGTTTAGTTTGACCGGCAATCAGAGATGCTTCGGGTTGCCCCTGCCCTTATTTCAACCTGAATGGAACTTTGCATCAATCGAGTGTTCAAATAGTGTAGGCTAATGTCCGAGGTCACTTTGTTATGAATATCACTTCTCAAATTCAACCACATGTTCCGGCTTCACCAATCCAAGAGACGCAACACAAAGGAGTGGAAGCCATACCAGCAAAAGAGCCGTCTTGCAGTGAGACGGCTAAAGTCTTCCCGAAGTTGACAGACACCGAAATGCTGATCGAAACAGCTAAGGTGGTTGCTGAACAATTAAAAGGTTCTGACGGTGGATTAAACGACTGGGAGCTCCCTTGTAATTTAACCCCGTTGCATATTGCCTGTCTTGCTGGTGATATGGAACTGTTAAAACTCGCTACTGCGGATGATATTTTCCAGGAGTACATTGATCAACAAACATCTGCTGCTGATGCTGATGCTGATGCTGATGCTACTGCAAATGCAGCTACTGCCAATGCAGCTACTGCATCACCAGAGGGCAATAACGAAGTTGGTGCTCTACAGCCAATTGCCACGAACCACGACACGGCTTTGCATTTTGCCCTGCTGACTGGCTGGGACAAAGGAGCATTAGCGCTTATGGAAGAGCTTGATGTTCAGGATAAACTGAAAAACACCATTAACGACAGAGGCGAGAGCCTGTTTAGTCTGGCGGCAAGACACAGCAGTCTTGAAGTCGTTCGTAGGCTTTGCGATCATTTCCAGGCGAATGAAAATTATCGAGAGTATCTGTTTCACAAATCAGAGCACCAGAGAACCTTGCTTCATTGTGCAGTAGACCAGGATGGTCCGGAAGTTTTTGACTATCTGCAAGAGCAGCAAATCTCCGCAACCAGAGAAATGATCAAAGATTCGGCGAATGATCAGGATAACCAGCTCCGGATGCTCCCGAGAACAACGCTTGATGATAAAGATAGAAATGGTAATACACCCGAAAAACTTGCCGAAATGAAAGTCGGTTTGCTTTGTGTCCAGCAATTTCGTGACAACCCCAAACTTTTAGAGCAAGTACGTTTAAGTGGCAGTAGTCCCTGGCTAGATTACTTCTTTCAAGACATGACTGATCTAATGGAGCCAAGATCCTGGGCTCCGCCGTGGGGAGAACGACCGTGGTGTAACCTCGTGTGAAGTGATTAGTTAGTGCCTGTTCCGAATCATTTTCTGAGCAGGCAGAATGGATTGCCAAAGATTTAGCTCAGGACAAAATATCAACGACTGCTTCCAATTCTGATATTGCCTGCGCTATTTCAGTACGATAATCAAACGTTTGTCGTTTGACCGCGTGACGCTTTAGCTGCGTGCGAGCCCCATCAATAGTAAAACGCTGATCGTATAAAAGACTGCGGATCTGTCGAACAAGGTGTACGTCTTCATGCCGGTAATAGCGCCGATTACCTCGACGAACCGGTGACAGTTGGGGAAATTCCTGCTCCCAATAGCGCAGCACATGAGACTTTACCAAACAGAGTTCACTGACTTCGCCAATGGTAAAGTAGCGTTTGCCAGGTATGGCTGGCAGATCACTCGTCCTGAGTTCCATGTCCTGCATAGGTTTCCACTCTCGCTTTGAGTTTCTGACCGGGTTTGAAGGTCACCACACGACGTGGGGTGATCGGGATTTCCTCTCCCGTTTTGGGGTTCCGGCCTGGTCTTTGACGTTTATCACGCAAATCAAAGTTACCAAAACCGGACAGTTTCACCGATTGATTTTTTTCGAGAGACTGGCGAATTTCCTCAAAAAACAGCTCGACCATCTCTTTGGCTTCGCGTTTGTTAAGACCAAGCTCTTCATTCAGTCGCTCGGCCATATCGGCTTTCGTCAGGGCTCCCATGAACCAATCCCCTTTTTTGTTTTTCCCATGGTAATAGCTGTATCGGGTTTCCTGAAAGAAAGATAACAGGCTATTACCATGATCTTATTATTCACTCTAAGGCCATTGACTGGCATTTACTGACGCAGGCTGGCATCGAAGTCCTGTTTCAAGCGGGCAACAACACGCTCAACCAGCTCATTAACCTCGTCATCCTTTAGAGTGCGGGAAGGATGCTGTAAGGTCAAGCCCATCGCCAGGCTCTTGCAGCCTGCTTCAATACCCTGACCGACATAAACATCAAAAGTATTGACCCGGCGCAACAGTTCACCGGCCTCACTGGCGATCGCCCGCTCAATGTCCCCGGCGGCAATGGCAGCATTAACCACCAGTGCCAGGTCACGGCGAACTTCAGGATACTTCGACAGGGCAGCAAAACGGGTAACCTTACCTTCAGTCACCGCTTTCAGGCTAAGTTCAACCAGGTAGACCGCAGCGGGCATATCCATCGTCTTTGCCAGCGATGGGTGCAGCGCCCCCATATGACCAATCACGTTGCCATCTCGAACAATCTCGGCACACTGGCCAGGATGCATGGCAGCATGCTCGCCTTTGCGGAACATAAATTCATTACCGGCCTGACCCAGGGCAAAAACCGCTTCGAAATCACTTTTCAGTTCAAAGAAATCAACCGCCTCAGCCTTACCCTGCCAGCTCTGTGGGTGACGACTGCCAGTGATTAGTGCAGCCAGCATCGGCTCCTGTTTAAGCTCATCACCTGCTTTGCCCTTTTCCTTAATAAAGGTCAGACCTGTTTCAAACAGACGAACCCGGCTTTGCTGACGATTCAGATTGTAGCCAGCGGTTTTAACCAGTCCTGGCAGCAGCGTTGTGCGCATCACGGATAGATCGCTGGCGATCGGGTTGGACAAAGCAACGGGCTCACGCTGAGGATCAAACAGCCGGTGCAACTCCGGAGCGATAAAGCTGAAGCACACCGCTTCCTGATAACCACGGGCCGTCAGTGCACGACGAATGTCTGATTCCTGAACCTGAGACTCGTCCACCTGCTTCATCTTTAGCAGCGCCATCGGCGTGCTCTCAGGCAGGTTGTTATAGCCGTAAATTCGGCCAAGCTCTTCCACCAGGTCTTCTTCGATGGAAATATCAAAGCGCCAGCTGGGAACAGACACCGTCCAGCAAGCCTGGCCATCCGACTCTTCAATAAGCGCCAAGCCAAGCCCCAGGCGAGACAGCAGAGCTTCAATATGGCGGTTTTCAATGGCCATACCCAGCAGTGACGTCACTTTTTCAGAACGCAGTGTCACTTCACGCAGAGCAGGCAGGCGGGCTTCGCTGGCGACCTCTGTCACCGGGCCCGGTTCACCACCACAAATCTCAACAATCAGGGCCGTGGCACGTTCAACCGCCTTTTTCTGCAGCTGGAAATCAACACCACGTTCAAAGCGGTGGGAAGAGTCAGTGTGCAAACCATAGGAACGGGCCTTACCGGCAATAGTAATCGGATCAAAGAATGCGCTTTCCAGGAAGATATGACGGGTCTGGTCACTGACGCCGGAACCTTCTCCCCCCATCACCCCGGCAATCGCCAGAGCCTTCTGCTCATCAGCAATGACCAGTGTGTTGTCGTTCAGCGTGACTTCCTGACCATCCAGCAGGGTCAGCTTCTCTCCAGCCTCAGCCATACGAACATGAATGCTGCCGGAGAGCGTATCCAGATCAAAGCCGTGCATAGGCTGACCCAGCTCCAGCATAACGTAGTTGGTGACATCCACCACCGGGTCAATGGAACGGATACCGGAGCGACGCAGATGCTCGGTCAGCCACAACGGCGCAGAACGGGAAACGTCCACATTACGAATAACCCGGCCAACATAGCGTGGGCAGCCCCGGGGAGCATCGATATGAACCGGGAAAGTATCATCAATGGCTGGCGCCACTTCCGCTATCTGCTCTTCTGTCACATCCGCCAGAAAGTTTGCGCTGACTTCACGGGCCAGACCGGCAATGCTCAGACAGTCACCCCGGTTAGGGGTCAGATCCACATCGATGATCTTGTCGTCCAGAGACAGGTATTCACGAATATTCTGACCAACCGGGGCATCCAGAGGCAGCTCCAGCAAACCATCGGAAGACTCTGCCATGCCGAGTTCTTCTTCGGCACAGAGCATGCCGAATGACTCAACACCGCGCAATTTGGCTTTTTTGATCCTGAAGTTGCCGGGCAATACGGCACCCACGGTAGCAAAAGGAACCTTGATACCGGCCCGGGCATTGGGGGCACCACACACCACCTGGAAAGACTCACTGCCGGTACTGACCTGAGTCACACGCAGCTTATCGGCGTCCGGATGCTGCTCACAGGCAACAATTTCACCAATAACGACACCGGTAAACTCATCGGCAACGGCTTCAACCTCGTCAACTTCCAGTCCGGCCATGGTGATTTTGTCCACCAACGCCCGGGTATCGACCTCAATATTGACCCACTGCCGCAACCACTTTTCACTGAATTTCATGCTATTTACTCAATCCTGCTAAAAACCGTTGTTTGAAAATGACGCTGTCCCAACCGCTCTTAACGGAACTGATCCAGGAAGCGCAAGTCGTTCTCAAAGAACTGGCGCAGGTCATTGACGCCATAACGCAGCATGGCAAAACGCTCTACCCCCATACCAAAGGCAAAACCGGTGTACTGCTCAGGATCAATCCCGGAGTAGCGGAACACGTCCGGGTGCACCATGCCGCAGCCCAGTACTTCCAGCCATTTGATCGAACCATCATCGTTACGTCCCCACTCAATATCCACCTCGGCAGAAGGCTCAGTGAACGGGAAGTAGGATGGACGGAAACGAACCTGCAGGTCATCCCGCTCAAAAAAGACTCTCAGGAAGTCAATCAGAACGCTTTTCAGGTCAGCAAAGCTGACTTTCTCTGCAACGTACAGACCTTCCACCTGATGGAACATCGGGCTGTGGGTCTGGTCAGAATCGCAGCGATACACCTTACCCGGGCAAACAATGGCAATGGGCGGGTTTTCATTATTGTTGACAAAACGCTCCATGGTGCGAACCTGAACCGGTGAGGTGTGGGTTCTCAATACAGTAGTGTCGTCAAAATAGAACGTATCGTGCATGGCACGGGCCGGATGGTGACCGGGAATATTCAGGGCTTCGAAGTTGTGGTAATCATCTTCGATTTCCGGCCCTTGCTCCACGGTAAAGCCGATACGACCGAAATAGTCGGTAATCCGTTCCATGGTACGGGTAATCGGGTGAACAGTACCCAGCGCCTGACCACGCCCGGCCAGGGATACATCAATGGCCTCGCTGGCCAGTCTGGCATCCAGGGCCTGTTGATCCAGCAACGCTTTCTTATGGTTGATCGCCTCCTGAACCTGCTGCTTACCCTTGTTAATCAGCCCACCCGCTTTTGGTCGCTCTTGTGGGGAGAGCTGCCCAAGGGCCTTGAGCAAAGAGGTCAGCTCGCCTTTCTTACCAAGGAACTGAACGCGGATCTCGTCCAGACCTGAGGCGTCAGCAACGGCTTCAACGGCACTGAGTGCGCTGGCCACCAGCGTATCAAGCGTGTTATCCAGATTCTCCATGGGGTTTCCAAAACAGATGAGCTACAGAAAATAAACGGCCAATTCTAACGGCTGAACCCTGCCTTGGGTAGAGTTGTCGCCGCCAATAATGAATAAGATAACCACTATTTGTTTTTCCGCCTCAACGTGGCTGCGCCAGATCATTTGTCAAACACCACCCTGATTCTTTAGAATCTTGCCAACTTAAAAGGACTGGCGCCAAATTGACCATGCAGATCACGGTAAACAATCAGCCGATGGCAGTGGAGCCCCCTCTCAGCATTGAGGCCCTGTTACAGCAACTGAACCACCTTGAAAAAGGGGTAGCCCTTGCGGTCAACAGGAAAATCATCAGCCGCTCCCGGTGGGAATCTTATCTGCTGAGTGACGGGGATAACATTACACTGATAAAAGCAACGGCAGGTGGCTAAGGAATTACCATGAATAACTTCCTCTTTTTTGCCACGGAGTCACAGAGGAAAAGATTTTTTCTTTTC
>NZ_JAHHPM010000347.1 GCF_024606345.1 Endozoicomonas sp. YOMI1 | reverse complement strand
AAATGACTGTATTATTGCGACCAAAAGACCTGCACAGGCCAAGTCTAGCAGGGCTAGTTGCGTTCGTTGCTTTTTATTTCAGCTGTAATGCTGAGCCTTTGTAACACTTGGGGATATCCTCACACCCTGAGTATCCACAAAACGTCAACAGGCCCTGAAATTCTCTGGAACCAGAATTGTGTCTTCGGGAACATGATTCGTATGAGGGTAATCCAGCGTGTAGTGCAAACCGCGGGACTCTTTCCTGGCCATGGCGCATCGAATAATCAGCTCAGATACCTGGGCAAGGTTACGCAGCTCTATCAGGTCATTGCTGACTTTGAAATTGCTGTAGAACTCATGAATTTCAGATTGGAGTAGCTCAACGCGATTCATTGCTCTCTGCAGGCGTTTTGTGGTGCGGACAATACCAACGTAATCCCACATAAAGCGGCGAAGTTCATCCCAATTGTGAGAGATAACCACATTTTCATCGGAATCTGTTACCTGGCTTTCATCCCAGTTCGGTAGAGATGGTGGCTGTGGATATAGATGAATGGTATCGCTTATGATCCGGGCGCAGCTTTTGGCAGTGACAAAGCACTCCAGCAGTGAATTGCTGGCCAGCCGATTAGCACCATGTAGGCCGGTAAAACTGCACTCACCAACGGCAAAAAGGCCTTTTGTGTCTGTTTGACCGTTTTTATCAACCAGTATTCCACCACACGTATAATGAGCAGCAGGAACAATAGGGATTGGGTCTCTGGTGATGTCGATGTCATAGCTGAGGCAGCGCTCATAAATGGTTGGAAAATGAGAGCGAATAAACTCCGCAGGCTTATGGCTGATATCCAGATAAAGACAATCTGAACCCAGGCGCTTCATTTCATGGTCAATGGCCCGTGCCACAATATCCCTGGGAGCCAGCTCTTCTTTGTGGTCGAAGTCTGGCATGAACCGGCTGCCATCGGCGCGCTTGAGAAGACCGCCTTCACCCCGAACGGCTTCTGAAATCAGAAACGACTTGGCATTGGGGTGGTAGAGGCAGGTCGGGTGAAATTGATTAAACTCCATATTGGCAACCCGGCAGCCAGCCCGCCAGGCCATGGCAATGCCGTCTCCGGACGCACCATCTGTGTTACTGGTATAAAGGTAGGCTTTACTGGCGCCTCCAGAGGCAAGAACGGTACAACGGCTCTTGAATGCATGAACCTGGTCTGACGCCAGGTCGAGCATATAAACACCAACACAGCGCGGTTCATGGTTGTGAATGTGTTGTTCCAGTTTACTGGTGGTGATCAGGTCTATAGCCAGGTGATGGTCGAAAAGGTCTATGTTCGATTTGAACTTTGCCTGTGCCAGTAAGGTATCTGAAATAGCCCGGCCAGTGGCATCTGCGGAATGAATGATTCTGCGGGAGCTGTGTCCACCTTCCCGTGTCAGGTGGTAGTCGAAGGGTCGGTCAACGGCATGGTCCGGTGTGAATGGCACACCCTGGCTTATCAGCCACTCAATACTCTCTCTGCCATTCTCAACGATATGTCGAACAGCCGACTCGTTACACAGGCCTGCACCAGCGGTCAGGGTATCTTTCACATGCTGGTCGATATTGTCACCGGTCTGGTCTAATACGGCAGCCACGCCTCCCTGAGCCCAATAGGTTGAGCCAGCGCTCAATGAGTCTTTGCTGAAAATGGCTATTCTGGCATCATCAGGCAGCTGCAGTGCAGTGGTCAGGCCAGCTGCGCCAGAGCCAATGATGATTACATCGTAATTATAGGGCTGTTGCATAAGGTTCCCCGGTCATCAAGTCACTCTGAAGTAATTTATACTTCCTATAATCCATAGGAAAATGAATGCGGTGTGGTTTAATGTGCTAGCCTGTGGAACTGTAACTGTCTGGCAAGTGACATGATAAGTTCCTTATTGAGTGGCTTAGCCATTTATCAGTATGATTAATGACAGTTACTGGTTATGTGCATCGGGCTAAAGAGGCTATTTTTCGGGTCGATGTTAAGGTTGCTGTTGATCTGAATCAAGAGGCATGAGAATGCTTGTTTGACCTCTGTATTTTACTGAGTCGGGTCTGCTATGTACCTGGAATATTCATTTTCATGGCATTATATAAAATGTCTGAAAGTTACTTTAGTGTCGTTGAAGTGCTAAAGATAACCTGTCGGTTTTCCAATATAATTCTAAAACTCAGATAAACTGGGTTGTGGTGGACAAATACCCTATATAGTAAAAAATTGAAAATATCAGGAACTTTTCTTCATTTTGATGGTCTATATACTTGCTGCTGAGCTAAACCCTATATTGTACGATGGTGCATTTTATGGTGTTCCTGCCATGCATGGGTGGAGATGCCTGAATGGTTGATAGTCCGGATTCTGATCAGCAGTTGGTTGATCGTGTAAAGCAGGGTGATAAAAGAGCTTATGATGTGTTGGTTATAAAATATCAACATCGCATTCTTGGGTTGGTTGGTGGTTATGTCAGTGACTTCCAGGAAGTCCAGGATGTAACGCAAGAGGCTTTTATAAAAGCATACCGTGCACTGGACAAGTTTCGTGGAGATAGTTCCTTTTATACCTGGTTGTACCGTATTGCTGTCAATACGGCCAAAAATCATCTGGTATCCAAGGGGCGAAGACTGCCAGAGTCTGATATTGATGTTCATGATGCTGATTTTCTGGAAACAGCGACAACTTTGAGGGTCGTTGATACCCCTGAGCGCAACCTGTACTGTAATGAAATTGAGCAGGTTATTCATGACGTCATTCAGCGTTTACCCGATGAGCTGAGAACTGCGGTCATGTTGAGAGAGTTTGATGGCCTCAGCTATGAAGAAATTGCAGATGTTATGGACTGCCCGGTGGGTACTGTACGGTCCAGAATTTTCAGGGCTCGTGAAGCCATTGATCGTGAGATCAGACCGCTATTAGGGCAAAGTGGTTAAATAAGTTCTAACTCATGTGCGGCGGAAAGAAGGTCGGCATGAATGCCAGAGGTTTGTCTATGAGTGAAAAGGGTTCTCAAAACAGTGCCAGAGAACATCTGAAAGAATCTTTATCAGTTTCTCTGGATGGGCAGGCCAGTGAACTGGAATTGCGTCGTGTGATTGATAGCATAGGCAGAGACGATGGCCTTCGGGCACTTGCGGGTCGCTATCAGCTGATTGGTGAGGCGCTGCGTGGAAATAACAGTAAATTTGCCAATGTCGATATTTCCAGGGGCGTGATGAATGCCATAGAACAGGAGGAAGTCGATATCACCGATTCGCAGAACGCCTCTGGAGCAGAAGGTGCTTCTGCGATTAGACCCGTGTCAGGTCGCTTTTTCGAGGATGTATGGGCCTCTCTGGGTAAGGTTGCTGTTGCAGCCTCAGTGGCGTTTGCCGTTGTTATCGGGGTTAGAAACAGTAATCCGTCCCCTGATTTGCAGGTTCTGGCTGAAAATGAACCAGTTACCCTTACTCAGCCAGTTCAGCTGGCACAAACAGGCCATAACGATTATGGTGCATTGGGTATTCGTGCCGGATATAACTCAAGGCAGCATGACGCTATTACGCCTGAGCAACTTGCTTATGCGCATAGCCTTGCTGACAGAGCAACCAGGGAACGCTTTCATGCCTATGCGCTTCAGCATGCAGAGCTTTCTGCAATGGGAAGTGGCCAGAGTATTTTGTCATTTGCCAGATTGACCAGTTTTGACAACCAATAAATTTATGAAACAGATGCAATGGATTACCAGAAAGCTGCTGATTCTTTGTTTTTTTATCAGTGGTCTTTTGTCTGCAGAAACGTTATCCGATGCTGGTTACCTGCTTGAAAGAATGGCAGCTTCCGCCAAAAGGCTGAGTTTTCAGGGAGAGTTTGTTTATCAGCAGGGAGCGCAGCTTCAGACGTTAAGTGTTATTCATCAAGCTGAAGATAAGAATATATCTGAAAAAGAACGTATTTTCTATCTTGATGGCGCTCCCCGGGAAGTCATTCGCTCCGGAAATGAACTTTTCTTTTCCAGTTATAACGAAGGGGTGACGAAGTTTCAGCATGGCTCATTGATGCCTGTAATGAACAAGTTCCAGTCTGGAGTGTCTGAAAGTTTCTATGACTTGAAAATTGTAGGTATTGACCGCGTTGCTGGTCGCGAGGCAGTCCTGTTGCTTGTGCTGCCGAAAGATCGTTTCCGTTATGGCTATCAGTTATGGCTCGATCAAGAATCCTCATTGTTGCTAAAATCAGTCCTGGTTGATGATCAGGGTAAAATCATTGAGCGACTGCAGTTCACTTCTTTGAGCATCGGTCAGCTGACAGATGATGTTTGGGCGCTCCTGGACCGCAAACCCTCCAGTGTTGATGAAACTATTCAGATAAGAAGCAATTCAGTCAAAGAACGCTCAGAGAAACCTGGTGTGCTCCCGGAATGGGAAACGGGATGGCTGCCTGCTGGCTTTGTGTTGGAAAATAGCACTATCCGTCCTTCTCCGGTTAGTAAGCACGATGTAGATGCTTTGATTTTTTCGGATGGAATTGCCACTTTCTCTGTTTTTGTTGAGCAGGATGATACTAAGGTTCTAAGTCAGGCTTCTGAACAAATCGGTGCTCTTTCGGCGGTTTCAAAGATTTATCGGGAGGGTAATCAGTACTTCCATGTGACGGTTGTTGGTGATATTCCTCTGGGTACAGCAGAGAGGGTAGCCGTATCTGTGCGTCCGGTAAAAATAAAGCATTGATGTAATGATCAAGTAAGTTTGCTGGACTTGAAGGCTGGTTTTTTTTTTATTATTTCGTTACCGATTCATATCAGGTTTTCAGGAATATGATAGAAGAGCAGGGACGAGTTCTGGCTGTTCAGTGTGATTTTGTCTGGGTTGAAACAATCAGGCAATCCGGTTGTTCAAGCTGCATTGCCCGAAATGGTTGTGGGCAGCATCTCTCCGAACAGTACAGGGCCAGCTCATCCTTTTCATATATCAAAGCACTTTGTCCCTGGGTAGTGAAAAAGGGTGACATGGTTGTGGTTGGTATACCGGAAGACTCGTTGCTAAAGGCTTCTTTTCTGATTTATCTCTTCCCGCTTCTACTCATGATGGCTGGCATCTGGTTGTCTTCTGTAATGGGGGGCACAGATTGGTTGCTGCTTATTTCAGCTGGCTTGCTCCTGGCATGTGGTTTTGGTGCAGTAAGGTTATTTGGGAAGAGATCAGCTGATATGTGCCGTGTTGATGTGGTAAAGGTATTACCCTCTGACAATTTGTCTTTATCAGGCGGCACCTTCGGGCGAAAGCTTTCTTCCGGGCAAGATTGATTTTCTTACTTTATATCTGATAGTAAGCAAGTCTGCATCGCTAATCTGATGCTGCTGGTTCGGTCATTTAACAAGTAATTATAAAACAATATCGCAGGAGTATATGGCTGCGGTGAATCTTTTCAATAGTCGAATACTGGAGAAAACATAATATGAGTAGGGTGTTTTTTCTCTGCAAAAAGTCACTTTATAGCGTTGGGTTTTCCCTGCTTTTGTTTTATGCAACACTGGCAAATGCTTCAGTCAGGGATTCTGGCTTACCAGATTTTGCGGCATTGTTTGAACGTGCGTCTCCAGCGGTAGTGAATATCAGTACCCTGGCCACGCCAAAAGCGAGACCGTCAATATATGGGCCAGGTGGGGAGGAGATTCCTGAAATTTTCCGCCGTTACTTTGGTATACCGCTGCCTGATGAAAGCCCTTCCGGACGTTCTCAGCCCATGTCTCTTGGTTCTGGTTTTATTATCTCGTCAGACGGTTACATTCTGACCAATAATCATGTTATCGAGGGTGCTGATCAGATTATTGTCAGACTCAGTGATAGGAGTGAACGTTCTGCCAAACTGATTGGCGCAGATAAGCGTTCGGACCTGGCACTGTTAAAAATTAACAATGACCGGAGTCTGCCCGTCGTTAAACTTGGTGATTCTGAGAGTGTGAAGTCTGGTCAATGGGTGGCAGCGATTGGGTCTCCGTTTAATTTTGAATACTCGATTACCAAAGGCATTATCAGCGCTCTGAATAGAAGCCTTCCCAGCGATTCATATGTTCCGTTTATTCAAACCGATGTTCCTATCAACCCGGGTAACTCCGGTGGTCCGCTGTTTAACATGGATGGCGAAGTAATCGGAATTAATTCCCAGATTTTTACCCGCTCTGGCGGTTTTATGGGGCTGTCATTTGCCATACCTGTTGATCATGTTATGTGGGCTGTTGATCAACTGAAAGAGAAGGGGTATGTAACCCGGGGATGGCTGGGTGTTGCCATTCAGGATGTGGATCGGGATCTTGCAGAATCATTTGGCCTGGAAAAACCTATGGGGGCTCTGATCAGTCAGGTAGTTCCCGGTGGTCCTGCTGATAAGGCAAAGCTCCATCCCGGCGACATTATTGTCAGGTTTAATGAAAGAGTTATCAGCAGCTCAGGCGTGTTGCCAATGTCGGTGGGTGTGATAAAACCGGGTGAAAAAGTCAGGCTTGAATACATCCGTAATGGCAAGCGCAAGACCGTAGATGTTGAAGTGGGTGAGCTGCCGGATGAAAACAGTGGTGCTTCTGAACATAAGGGAGATAAGGCGCCTTCCGATAAAAATCCTTTAGGTGTTCAGGTAGCTGAGCTTGATGAGAATTATCGCAGTAAACTGCGCCTGGATGAGGATATTCAGGGGCTGGTAGTGATCGGAGTTAGCCGGGGGGCTGGTCGTTCTATTGGGTTGCGACAGGGTGATATTATCACAGACCTGAACAATAGTAGTGTGACGACGGTAACAGAATTCAAAAAAGTAGTTGGCAAACTGCCCAGGAATCGTTCGATTTCGATGCGGGTTATTCGCGGTGGGAATCCGGGTTACATCACCTTCCGGTTACAGGAGTGATCAAATTTGGATAGCACGGTATATGACCATGGAGTACTGTGCCGACATGTTATAGAATATTATGGAATCATTTATGCCGGTCAGACATGTTTTAATCGCTGACGGAGCTGTAGCCACAGGCATGAATAGAAGCAAGCCTCGCTGTTTAACAGCCGGTAAGTCAGTTTGATCTGCAGGTCAACTTCCTAATTAAAGACGGTCCCCGCGATTGCGGGGATCGCTTTTTGTGACGTTTTTACAGTAGATGCTATCGTGAGCGACCTAAGCTTAATCAGGAACTTTTCCATCATTGCCCATATTGACCATGGGAAATCGACCCTGGCTGACCGTTTTATCCAAACCTGCGGCGGACTCAGTGATCGTGAAATGCAGGCCCAGGTGCTTGATTCCATGGAGCTTGAGCGCGAACGTGGAATCACCATCAAGGCCCAGAGTGTGACGCTGGATTATCATGCAAAAGATGGTAATACCTATCAGCTGAATTTTATCGATACACCAGGGCATGTTGACTTTTCCTATGAAGTTTCACGTTCTCTGGCTGCCTGTGAAGGTGCTCTTCTGGTAGTGGATGCGGCACAGGGTGTCGAGGCGCAATCCGTTGCTAACTGCTACACCGCGATAGAGCAGGGGCTGGAAGTTATGCCGGTGCTTAATAAAATGGATCTGCCCCAGGCAGAGCCTGACCGGGTCTCTCAGGAAATTGAAGAAATTATCGGTATTGACGCAACCGACGCCGTTCGCTGCTCTGCCAAGAGTGGTTTGGGCATTGACGATGTCCTTGAGCGACTTGTGTCCACCATTCCTGCCCCTGAAGGTGATATTAATGGGCCACTGCAGGCGCTGATCATCGATTCCTGGTTCGATAACTATCTGGGTGTGGTTTCTCTTGTGCGGGTTAAAAATGGTACGTTGCGCAAGGGAGAAAAGATTATCGTTAAATCCACCAAACAGTCTCATGTTGTGGATAATGTCGGTATTTTTACACCAAAGCGGACGCCCACCGGGGTTCTTAAAGCCGGTGAGGTTGGTTATGTGGTTGCCGGTATCAAGGATATCCACGGTGCTCCCGTCGGTGACACCCTGACTCATCTGAAAACTCAGGATGTTGAGGCGCTGCCGGGCTTTAAGCATGTTAAGCCGCAGGTCTATGCAGGCTTGTTCCCGGTCAGTGCGGATGACTTTGAAGATTTTCGTGAGGCGCTGGAAAAATTGAGTCTGAATGATGCTTCCCTGTTTTACGAGCCGGAAAGCAGTGATGCGCTGGGCTTTGGTTTCCGCTGTGGCTTCCTGGGCATGCTGCATATGGAAATCATTCAGGAGCGACTTGAGCGGGAATATGACCTGGATCTGATTACCACAGCACCCACGGTAATCTATCAGTGTCATATGAAAAATGGCAGTGTGGTTGAAGTTGATAACCCTTCCAGATTGCCTGACCCTGCGGGTATTGATGAAATTCGCGAGCCCATCTCCCGGGCCAATATTCTGGTGCCCCAGGAATATCTTGGTAATGTGATTTCTCTCTGTGTTGAGAAGCGTGGCGTACAGAAAGATATGCAGTTCACCGGTGGTCAGGTCTCGCTGACCTACGATATTCCGATGAACGAGGTGGTTCTGGATTTCTTTGACCGACTGAAATCGGTGAGCAGGGGCTTTGCCTCTCTGGACTACGCTTTTGATCGTTTTGAAACCGCTAAAATGGTCCGGGTGGACATTCTGATCAATGGTGAAAAAGTCGATGCACTGGCGGTTATTGTGCACAAGGATCACGCCGTTTCCCGTGGACGGGTTCTGACGGAAAAAATGAAAGAGATCATTCATCGTCAGATGTTTGATGTTGCCATTCAGGCGGCCATCGGTGGGCAGATTATTGCCCGGACAACGGTAAAAGCGCTCAGAAAGAACGTTACTGCGAAATGTTATGGTGGTGACGTGAGTCGTAAGCGTAAACTACTGGAAAAACAGAAGGCCGGTAAAAAACGGATGAAGCAGGTTGGGCGTGTGGAAATTCCCCAGGAGGCTTTCCTGGCAGTTCTAAAGGTCGACAAATAATTCACCATTGATTATATATAACCTACTTTTGGTTAACACGATGAGCTGGGCTGCCAGCTTATCATGTACCGTGAAACTCTCAATTTGGATGTTGTTAATACAGTTTTACCGAATTGTTCAGGTCTGATAAAACAGGTTTAGAGAAAAACAGCCATGGATTTTAACTTTCCACTGCTATTGGTACTGTCGGTTGTTGTTACAGGTATCATCGCACTTATTGACCGACTCTTTCTGTTACCAAAGCGAAAGGCTGCTGTTGCCAGGCTCGGAGCCGAGGGAGGAGATGATGACGCCCTTGAGAAACTGGCCAGGGAACCGGCTGTTGTTGAGACCTCCAAGTCTATCTTCCCGGTTTTACTGTTTGTTCTGGTGATTCGATCCTTTTTGTTCGAACCTTTTCAAATTCCGTCTGGCTCCATGATTCCGACCCTGGAAGTGGGTGACTTTATTCTGGTCAATAAATACAGCTATGGTTTGCGTTTGCCAGTGACAGGTAACAAGGTGCTTTCCATCGGTGAGCCTGATCGTGGTGATGTGATGGTGTTTAAACAGCCAGGTAAGGAAAATATCAACTTTATCAAGCGTGTTACCGGTTTACCTGGCGATGTTGTGCGATATATGGGCAAGCGGCTGACGGTGAACGGGCGGGCGGTTCCTGAAGAGTTTGTGGCACAGCTCAGTGATGCCCGATCCATTTATCGTCTCTACAAGGAAGGAGGCGAAGGCAAGCGCTACCAGATTAGAAAAGAACTGACCAGTAATGATTTCCGGGCTGAAGGTGAGTGGGTTGTGCCTGACAGTATGTACTTCGTCATGGGGGATAACCGTGACCGAAGCAATGACAGTCGGTATTGGGGCTTTGTTCCTGAACAGAATATTGTTGGTAAGGCGGTTTACATCTGGATGCACTGGCCCAGCTGGACTCAACTGCCCGGCTTTAAAAACAACGGGGTGATTGAGTAAGCTGTCTAAGGAGAGAATCTTATGTATGGTATGAAGCGTCGTCAGCGTGGCAAGTGGAGCAGTCAGTTGCTTGTTTTACCTGTTAATTGGTGGACTATTGTTGTCTTTTGCGGTTAAGGTTGTGCCGTTTTATCTGGATGACCACTCTGTGAAGCAGGTGGTGTCCTTATTAACTGATCGGCCAGGCTCTGCCACTGCATCCGTTACCCAGGTGAGAACCTGGATTAATAAAGGTCTGCAGTTAAACCTGGTTAAGCTTGATCGCAATGAGGTTAAGGTAACCCGCGAAAACGGTGTTGTTGCTGTAGATATTGACTACGAGCGACGGATTCATTTTTTTCATAACATTGATCTTGTATTAATGTTTGAACATAACTGGAAAGCTGGAACTCAGTGAAAATGCTTGAACTTGCCCGACTGCAGAAAAAGTTAGGGCATGAATTTTCCAATCAGAGCCTGTTGGCGCTGGCGCTCACCCATCGCAGCTTTGGCAGTCGTAACAATGAGCGATTGGAGTTCCTTGGCGATTCGATTGTCAACTTTGTTATTGCTGAAGCGCTCTATGAACGTTTTCCCGATGCCAAAGAAGGGCAGTTGAGTCGTTTGAGGGCTCGAATGGTTCGCGGTGTAACGCTGGCTGAGCTTGGCCGGGAGTTTGAGCTGGGCGACTTTCTTCGTCTTGGCTCCGGTGAGCTGAAAAGTGGTGGCTTCAGGCGGGAGTCCATCCTTGCGGATGCGGTTGAGGCCATTATTGGTGCGATTTACCTTGATGCCGGGATGGCTGTTTGCCACCAGCGAATTCGCACCTGGTTTACCACTCGTTTGGATAAACTGACCACGTCGGATGAGCAGAATAAAGACCCAAAGACCCGCTTGCAGGAATATCTGCAGGCGCGGCAGCAGTCACTGCCAAAATATCAAGTGACAGATATTCAAGGGGAAGCTCATGACCAGCACTTTTCAGTGATTTGCGAACTGGAATGTCTGGATGAGCCGTCAAAGGGGGAAGGGTCGAGTCGTCGTGGTGCCGAACAGCAGGCGGCTCGCAATGCATTGAAGTTGCTTGGCGTTGATCATTAAGAGCACATTGAGCGTATAGAGAGCAGAAAACAGATGACATCTGATGTAAATCGTGAAGAGCCCACTGCTCATGAATTCAGCCTTTCCGATCCCGCTGCGGAACTCAACCGCTGTGGCTACGTAGCCATTGTCGGCAGACCCAATGTTGGCAAATCTACCCTGTTGAATCATCTTCTTGGGCAGAAGCTTTCCATTACCTCCCGCCGACCTCAGACTACCCGTCACCAGGTGCTTGGTATCAAGACGGAGCAGGGGGTTCAGACGGTCTATGTTGATACGCCGGGCATGCACAAGGTGCAGAAAAAAGCCATCAACCGCTATATGAACAAAGCGGCCAGCAGTGCCCTGGCAGGTATTGATGCCATTGTTTTTGTGGTTGACCGCCTTACCTGGAATGAAGAAGATCAGATGGTCCTTGACAAGGTAAACGGCGCCCGCTGTCCGGTCATTCTTGCGGTTAATAAAGTGGACAAGATCACGGATAAGGCCCAATTGATCCCGCACCTTGAGTCTCTGTCGGCAAGAATGGATTTTCATGGGGTGGTGCCCATCTCTGCCCAGCACGGTCATAACCTGAAGCAGCTGGATGAAATGATTACCCGGCTGATTCCGGAAGGCGTCCATCATTTTCCTGAAGATCAGCTGACGGACAGGAGTTCCCGCTTTCTTGCCGCTGAACTGGTGCGGGAGAAGGTCATGCGTCAGCTTGGTGATGAGTTGCCTTATGAAGTGACGGTGGAGATTGAAGAGTTCAAGCATGAGTTGCGGCCGAAAGGTCCACTGTTGACCATCAGTGCCTTGATTCTTGTGGAGAGAGCGGGCCAGAAAGCCATTGTTATTGGTGACCGGGGAGCACGACTGAAGAAAATCGGACAGGAGGCCCGCAAAGATATGGAGCATCTGTTCGACTCAAAAGTCATGCTGAACCTATGGGTTAAGGTCAAGGCAGGCTGGTCTGACGATGAGCGTGCCCTGAAAAGTCTGGGGTATGATCACAACCTGTGATTGGCAATGAATTTCACAAAGCCTGGTTGCTGCATCGGCGCTCTTATAAAGAGCGCTCAGTCATTGCTGAGTTTTTAGTGGAAGGTCATGGCCGTGTGGCCATGGTGGTTCGGGGAGTGCGGCAGTCGAAGTCCCGGCTGGCTTCACTGTTACAGCCTTTTCATCAGGTACTGGTGCGCTGGAAAGGCCGAGGTGAGCTGAAAACCCTGGTTGACCTGGAGCTTGATCGCTTTACCTTTCTTACCGGTGAACGGCTTTATTGTGGGTTCTATGCCAATGAGTTGCTGATGAGATCAATGATACCGTGGCAGCCGGTGGATGGCGTGACGGATTTATACCGGGAAACATTGGCCCATCTTAATCAGAACGCCCCTCTTGAGCCGTTGCTTCGATCATTTGAACTGGATTTGCTGGAACTCTGCGGCTATGCCCCACCGCTTGACTGGGATGCAGTCAGTGGTGCGCCTTTGAAAGAAGGCATGGTTTACCGCTTTGAACCTGAGCATGGGCTGGTACCGGCCAATGGGCAAATAGGTCACCATGAGAGACCGTATTGCTACACTGCATCGTTGCTTAAAGCCCTCTCTGCCAGAGATTTCACCAATGCTGATTTCTATCCGGGTTTCAAGCGGTTTACCAGGCAGGCCATGAAACCGCTTATCGGAGATAGGCCTATGCAAAGCCGAATGCTGTTTACTGACAGAAAATCTCAATCACCACCGGAGAGGCCATTAGTAGAAAATGGCGCACTCTCCAGATCCCGATAACGGTCGCACAATTCAATGCGCCATTTTCTACACCAGGTGTATTCATGATTCCTCATCAGCGTATTTTGCTGGGTGTCAACATTGATCATATTGCAACCATCAGACAGGCCCGGGGGATTCGCTACCCTGATCCGGTTCAGGCGGCAATTGAAGCTGAAGAGGCCGGGGCTGATGGCATCACACTGCACCTGCGCGAAGACCGCCGACATATTCAGGATCATGACGTATACCGCATTCGTGATGTCTTACAGACACGAATGAATCTTGAGATGGCAGTGACCGATGAAATGGTTGGCATTGCTGAAAAGCTCAAACCAGAACATGTCTGCATGGTTCCGGAGAAGCGGGAGGAAGTAACCACTGAAGGCGGGCTGGATGTGAAAGGCCTTTTTGACAGTGTGGCTCCCGCCTGTGATCGCCTTGGAAAACAGGGTATTGAAGTCTCCCTGTTTATTGATCCTGATATGGATCAGATTGAGGCCGCTGTCAGGGCAGGAGCGCCTGCTATTGAACTGCATACCGGTGCTTACGCTGAAGCTTCGACCGCTAAAGCAATTCAGGATGAGCTTGACCGTCTTAGAAATGCGGTTGTGTTTGGTCTGGAACAGGGGCTGATCGTCAATGCCGGCCATGGCCTTAATTATCAGAATGTTGAGCCTGTAGCGCTGATTGCCGGTATCAATGAGCTGAATATTGGTCACTCGATCATAGCCCGTGCCCTGTTTACGGGGTTGAAACCAGCGGTGCGTGACATCAAAGCGCTTATGCTGGCAGCTGCACGGAAAGCGTTTTAAGTGATTGTCGGTATAGGTACAGATATTGTACGTATCGATCGGGTAGAGCGCTCACTCAGTCGGCTGGGTGAGGCGTTTGCCAGAAGAATCCTCACTGACCATGAGCTGTCGCAATGGCAGAAACGTTCATCCTCATCGGCCTGGTTGGCCAAGCGCTTTGCGGCGAAAGAGGCCGTTGCCAAAGCGTTTGGGACAGGAATTGGAAAGCTTTCATTCCAGCACATAGAGGTAAGAAATAATACTTCAGGTGCTCCTGAGTTGTTTTTATACGATTATGGCCTTGAACTGCAGCATCAAAGAGGGGTTAAACGGCTACACCTCAGTCTTTCTGATGAGCAGGATAATGCGATTGCCTTTGTAGTACTGGAGAGCTGACATCAGCTCTTTTGCTCATCGCAATAGCCATGACTCGGCGCGTCACCTTGTCTGCCTGACTCACTATCCTCATAAACGGTTGGGAACGTTTAATGGATATCATGCTTCTGACTCAGTCTTATCCAGACTCTTTATTTCCCACTTATTGAGACGGGTGATGGACTGTAGCAATAATTGAAAGTCTTCGGTGATTTTATCATGGTTCAGGGTATTGTATTTCTTCAGCCGTGTTTCCAGCCGGTTGCAAATTCGTTCCAGTTCAGGCACTCCACAGTAACGACAGTCGCCGTGTAATCGGTGTACCCGTTCCAGTACAGCCGAATAATTGTTCGCAGCCCAGCCATCTCTGAGTGTCACAAGGTCGTCATCAAGTCCATCTTTCACAGCAACGGAACCATAACTGGTAAATTTAATGGCGTTGCTGATCAGATTGGTCAGGATCTGCTTCAACCGCAGCCCATCAATAATGATATGTTCAGGAACATCGTCGTAGATAAAGTGGACAATTTCCAACGATTTGCCATAAGCGGCAGGTGTCATAAAAGTCAAAACATCTTCAACGATCTCCCGAAGGCAGATGGGTTGCGGATCCAGCTCAAGTTTTCCGGCTTCCATACGGGAAAAATCAAGAATGGCATTCAACAACCATTGCGCACGAATATCCCTATCGTTGAGCAGCAGGCTGATCAGGGTTTGCAGATCTTCGTGGCGGGTTTTATTCAGCAGTAGTGAGGCTACGGCTGCTTGCTGTTCAGACTGAGTCAATGCCTTGGCCATGAGCTGGTTGTCCAGTTCGTTATACCGCTTAATCAGATAGACACCGCCCATCAGCAGGGAAACGACAATGCCGGGTAGAAAAGCAAGCAGAAGTATCTGTTGGCGCAATGCCGTAAGGTGCTGTTTCATGGTACTGCCTTTCCCTGTTTGGCTTTTGTTCTGTATTATTGCCGGAATAATAAAGTCTACGTAAGTTATATGTCCATGGAATATCCGACAATAGAGTCGATTATTGGCAATACCCCTCTGGTTCGTCTGCAACGTATGCAGGGGAAAAGCTCAAATACCATACTACTCAAGCTGGAAGGACAAAATCCGGCCGGTTCAGTAAAAGATCGCCCGGCCCTGTCCATGATCGCCGAGGCAGAAAGCCGAAATGCCATCAGCCCGGGGGATACATTAATTGAGGCCACCAGTGGCAATACGGGAATAGCGCTTGCCATGGCAGCCGCCGTTCGCGGTTATCGAATGATGCTCATTATGCCGGACAATATGAGCGCCGAGCGTCGTGCAGCAATGAGTGCTTATGGGGCAGAACTGATTCTGGTCAGTGATGGCATGGAAGGTGCCCGGGATAAAGCGTTGGAAATGCAGCAACAGGGCCTGGGCAAGGTGCTTAACCAGTTTGCCAATCCGGATAATCCCCTGGCGCATTATGGGACGACCGGGCCTGAAATCTGGCAGCAGACCCAGGGTACGGTCACGCATTTTATCAGCTCCATGGGTACCACCGGGACGATAATGGGGACCTCCCGTTACCTGAAAACGAAGAACCCTGCCATTCAGATTGTTGGCCTGCAACCGGAACAGGGGGCTCAGATACCGGGTATCCGTCGTTGGAGTCCCGAATACCTGCCTGCGATTTTTGACCGTTCCGCCATTGATGACGTGATGGATATTGGTCAGACAGAAGCTGAAGAATGCATGAGGCAGCTGGCCCGGGAAGAAGGCATATTCTGCGGCGTTTCTTCAGGGGGAGCCGTTGCGGCAGCCCTGAGACTGTCAAAAAGCGTAGAGCATGCCACCATTGTTGCGATTATCTGTGACCGTGGTGATCGTTATCTTTCAACGGGCGTATTTCAGCCATAGGAAAATCGTTAAGTAGTTTCTTTTAAAAATGATTGAAACTTCCATGTGTAAAGATACAACTCAGGGTTTGCATGGTAGCCAGTTAATTTTTCGGAACAGCCTTGGTAAACAAAAAAACTTTTTTCTTTGCCCTTCAGCTAGTTTTAACAGTTGATCAATGCATAATTTGGGATTTTCTGTTTTTATCGGTAGTGAAACACTTGGATCATAAACAGAAAACTCTGATTCTGACTTTTTAAGCACAACACATACGTGTGAAATTCTCGGACAGCCTCCTGGCTGCAGCGAAAGAGCAGCGGCGTCATCTTCATTTTTAGATTCCAGTTTAAGCCTCAGGCAAAGCTTCGGGATGGTTCGGTTATTACGGTTAAGGGAGAGTCTGTAAACGTTGGTGAGAAGGCGTTTATTCTGGATGGTGAGATAAAAGGTACAGCGCCCAGTTTGGCGCAGTATGAGGTGGAGGTTTGAAATAATCAGGAATCGGTTCTTCGCGCAATTTTATCGCTCACTGTAGAAGGCAGTCCGTTGGGGCTCCATAGCCTTCAAGAAGTTTCTTGCACTCTGTGTGGCCAAACCTGTTAGCGAAGTAGAGAGCCCTATTGCCATAATTATTCACCTCTTTGGCCAGTGAGGGTTCAAAGTTCAGCAATGTCTGGATGGCCTTTGTTTGGCCTTGACGAGCTGCTTTGTGGAGAGCCGTTTCGCCCAAGATATCCTTCCCTTTGACCAAGGAGCGGTCAATCATCTTCAGCAATTTCTGGATGGCCTCTGTTTGGCCTAGACGAGCAGCTGCGTGAAGAGCCGTTTGGCCCCACTTATCCTTCTCTTTGTCCAGAAAGGGGGCTTTGGTCAGCAATCGCTCGATGGCTTCAGTGTGGCCGTTTTCAACAGCTACGTGGAGAGCCGTTTCGCCAAAGTTATCCTTCACTTCGGCCAGAAAGGGGGCTTCGGTCAGCAATTGCTGGATGGCTTCAGTTTGGCCGTTTTCAGCAGCTACGTGGAGAGCCGTTTCGCCACAATTATCCTTAACTTCGGCCAGAAAGGGGGCTTTGGTCAGCAATTGCTGGATGGCTTCAGTGTGGCCGTTTTCAGCAGCTGCATGGAGAGCCGTTTTGCCACAGTTATCCTTCACTTCGAGCAGTAAGGGGGCCATGGTCAGCAATTTCTGGATGGCCTTTGTTTGGCCGTTTTCAGCAGCTGCGTGGAGAGCCGTTTCGCCCCACTTATCCTTCTCTTTGGCCAGGGAGCCGTCAATCTCCAGCAATTTCTGGATGGCCTCTGTTTGGCCATTATCAGCAGCGTCGTGGAGAGCCGTTTCGCCCCACTTATCCTTCTCTTTGGCTAGGGAGCTGTCATTCTCCAGCAATTTCTGGATGTCCTCTATGTCGCCTTGGCTAGCAGCTGTGTGGAGAGCCGGTTGGCCAAGAGGCCTATTGGGGACAAAGTTCTTCAATATCTGGATGGCCTCTTCGAGGTGACACTTTTCAGCCAATTCGAGAGCCTCTAGGCCATTGTTATCCTTCTCTTTGGCCAGTGAGGGGTCAAAGTTTAGCAATATCTGGATGGCCTTGGTGTGGCCAAAAGCGGCAGCTTCGTGGAGAGCTGTTCGGCCATATTTATTCTTTTGTTTGACATTAATGCCGTTAACGTACAATAACGCCTTGACGTTCTTTGTGCAGCCGTTTTTAGCAGCCATATGCAGCGCTGTTTCGCCATTCTTATTGGTCGCATTAACATCAACATCCGATCCAAACTTAACCAGATATCGCAGGCAATCCAGATGTCCCTTCTCGGCTCCCATGGCTGCCAAGTGCAGAGGTATTGTTCTGTCATTGGCAGGTTGAATCTTAGCTCCCTTAAGAAGTAGCCAATTCAGACAGTCACGATGACCGTTCTCGGCTGCCAGGTGCAGAGGCGTTTTGCCATCAGCTTGAGGCGAATTAAAATTGGGTTTCGTACGGAACAGTTTTTTTAAAGCTGAGTAAGCCTCCTTTCCCTTTTCAAGTAGGTCCGAGTCAAGCAAGGATTTCAGGGCTTTCCGATCCTTTATATTTATATTTCCTTTCTGATAATTCTCTATAAACAAAATGATATAATCACAAATTGTTTGAAAGTTGTCTTTTTCTTTAGTGTCCTCAGTGTCTTTAGTATCTTTAGTGTCATGGATTTCAGTATTGAGTATATAACCGGCTCTTAAGGTAGACATTAAGCCCCACCCACCGCACAAAGGCCTAATCTTGTACGCC